>NZ_LMCU01000001.1:2631375-2957399 GCF_001424905.1 Leifsonia sp. Root112D2 | reverse complement strand
TGTTCTTCCCATTGACGTTGTGAACGCGGTCGATGGGTGATTTGCCGCCGATGCCGGTATGGGGTCTGTGGTGATTGTAGCTGTGGATCCAGTCCTGGTAGGTGGCAGCGCGAGCGGTATCTGAGCTGTAGTGGCGGGCGTATGCCCATTCCGCGGTGAGGGTGCGGTGGAAGCGTTCGATCTTCCCGTTGGTCTGGGGCCGGTAGGGCCGGGTGAACTTGTGCTTGACCTGCCCGAGGGCGTCGTTGAAGAACCGGGACCGGTAGCAGGAACCGTTGTCGGTCATGACCCGCAGCACGGTGATGCCATGGGAGGCGTAGAACGCGTTGGCCCGCTCCCAGAAGCCGGCGGCGGTTTCTTTCTTCTCGTTGGTGAGGATCTCCGAGTAAACGAGCCGGGAGCGGTCATCGATCGCGGAGTGCAGGAAGGAATGACCGACTCCGGAGCGGTTCTTCTTCCCGGCCTGTCGGCCGAGGGTGCGGTGCCCACCACCGTTGGGAATCCGGCCGAGTTTCTTCACATCGATGTGCACCAGATCGCCCGGATTCTCCCGTTCGTAACGGACCGGTTTGGGTTTGCGGACCGGCAGGCCGGTGTTCAGATCCACGTGGCCCAGCAGCGGCATGCGATACCGGTTCAACACCTTCGACACCGTCGACTGGGGCAGGCGCAGGTGGTAGCCGATGCGGTGCGGTCCCCATCGCCGACTAAAGCGCAGCGCGATGATGCGATGCTCCGTGCGCTTGTCCGTTTGGGACGGTGAGCTGTGCGGTTTGGACGAGTGGTCGTCCAGGCCGGCCAGGCCCGTCGCCCGGTAGCGGCGCACCCATTTAGAGACCGTGGCGCGAGAGACTTGCAGGCGCTCGGCGACGCGTGACTGCGCCCAGCCGTCCTCGATGACCAGGCCGACGAGTTTGCGGCGCCCTTCCGGGGTCAGGGGCGCGTTGGGATGGGTAACGTGAGAGATGAGGGCCTCCGTGGCGTCGACTTGAGTGTGGTAACCCAATCGATACCGGAGGTCCTCACCTTTTTAGCTCACGCCACGCACACAACCTCCGTGGGAAGAACANGGCCTCCGTGGCGTCGACTTGAGTGTGGTAACCCAATCGATACCGGAGGTCCTCACCTTTTTAGCTCACGCCACGCACACAACCTCCGTGGGAAGAACATCTAGGGCGCGTAGCGTCATACTTGATGGGCCGATTTGTGCGGCCTGCGACAGAAGGAAGAACCCAGCACCGTGATCAAGCCCGACCCGTCCGCGATCATTCCCGACGATCTCGGCACGGTGCACTTCGTCGGCATCGGCGGATCGGGCATGAGCGGCATCGCACGCCTGTTCATCGCGGCCGGTCACCGGGTGACGGGTTCGGATGTGCGCGACTCGTCGAACATCGAGGCGCTGAGAGCGCTGGGAGCGAAAATCGCCATCGGCCACGACGCGGCGAATCTCGCAGACGCCGATTCGCTCGTGGTCACGGGAGCCCTCTGGGAGGACAACCCGGAGTACCAGCTCGCGAAAGCGCGGGGCCTGCCGATCCTGCACCGCTCGCAGGCGCTCGCCTGGCTGATCGCCGGGCAACGCCTGGTCGCCGTGGCCGGGGCGCACGGCAAGACCACATCGACGGGCATGATCGTCACCGCGCTGAAGGCCCTCGGTGCGGATCCGAGTTTTGTCAACGGCGGCGTCATCGAATCGCTGGGCGTCAGCGCCGCGCACGGTGACGGCGAGCTGTTCGTGGTAGAGGCGGACGAATCCGACGGTTCGTTTCTGCTGTATGACACGGCCGTCGCCCTGATCACCAATGTCGACCCCGACCACCTGGATCATTACGGTTCGCTGGAGAAGTTCGAGGCCGCTTTCGTCGAATTCGCGGCGGCCGCACGCGAGCTCGTCGTGGTTTCCAGCGATGATGCCGGCGCCGTGCGCGTCACCGCGGCGCTGAAGGCGGAACGGCCCGACAAGCGCGTCATCACCTTCGGCGAGTACGAGAGCGCCGATGTGCGTCTGCACTCGGTCGTCACCGACGGCCCGGTGTCCTTCAGTCTGGCCTGGCGAGGCGTCGACTACACGGCCACGATGCGCGTGCCCGGCCTGCACAACGCCGTCAATGCCGCCGGAGCATTCGCCGTGCTCGTCGGGCTGGGTTTTGATGCGGCGGACACCGTGGATGCCATCGCAACCTTCGGGGGAACGCAACGGCGATTCGAGCTGCACGGCACGGTCGGCGGCGTGAGCGTGTACGACGACTATGCACACCACCCCACCGAGGTGGCTGCAGCACTTGCCGCCGCCCGCACCGTCGTGGGTTCGGGCCGCATCATCGCGGTGCACCAACCCCACCTCTACAGCCGCACCCGGCTCTTCGCGCAGGAATTCGCCGACGCCCTTGAGCGCTATGCCGACGAGACCGTCGTGCTCGACGTCTATGGTGCGCGCGAAGACCCTGAACCCGGAGTGACAGGCGCGCTCGTCTCCGAGCGCTTTGCCGATGAATCGCATGTCGAGTTCATCAGCGACTGGCAGCAGGCCGCCGACCACACCGCCGCCATCGCACGCGACGGCGATTTCGTGATCACCCTCGGCTGTGGCGATGTGTACCGCATTGTGCCGCAGCTGCTCGATTCGCTGCGCCGAGTGCGCGGATAAACCAGGCATGGCGATGAAGCGGCCCCAGGGATTCGATCCGTCTGCGCGAGCGAAGCGACCCACTCTCGCGCCCTCACGGCCGGTGCGGCAGGACCCGCCGACCGAACCACGGGCGCCTCGCGAGGAGACCGCCGGGCCCAGCGCAGAGCGCTCTGCTGGGCCGCAGCGCGGCGAACCGGATGCCGTCACCGCCCCGATTCCCCTGCCCGGCGTCACCCTGCCGGACTCACAGGATCGGGCAACACAGGACCTAACAACACAGGATCGGACCGAGAGGCCCGCCGACGCTCGATCGGCCCGCGCCCGACTGCGGGGTGCCCGTCGCGAGCGCAAGCGTTTCGAGCGCGGCGAGGTGCGTCGTTTCACCCGGCGAGCCCGGCACCGGCGCATTGTGTGGCTCAGTGCCGCCGGTGTTCTTGTCGCACTCGTGCTCGGCGTGCTGCTGGTCTCCTTCTCCCCGCTGATGGCCCTGCGCACCATCGACGTGCAGGGCACGAGCAAGGTCAACGCATCCGCCGTGAAGCAGGCTCTGGATTCGCAACTGGGCCGGCCGTTGCCGCTCATCGATCAGGGCGCCATCACCTCCAAGCTCGCGGCCTTTCCTCTCATCCGCAGCTTCAGCACCGAGGTGCACCCCCCGTCGACACTGGTGGTGCACATCGTTGAACGCGCGCCCGTCGGAGTGCTCAAGACGGGCTCGAAATACACCGTCGTCGACCCTGCCGGCGTCGTCATCTCCACTTTTCCCGATCGCCCTGCCGGGTATCCGCTGATCGGTCCCGCCGAGGGCAGCGCAGGCTTCACGGCGGTGGCCGGTGTGCTGCAATCGCTGCCCGCCGCGGTGCTCGCGAAGGTGAACACCGCGACCGCGACGACCGCGGACAATGTGTCGTTCACCCTGCTCTCCAACGGGGCAACGGTGGTGTGGGGCAGCGCCGATCAGTCGTCACTGAAAGCGGCGGTGCTGGCGGATCTGCTCGTGAAGGCGCCCCACGCGAAGACCTACGATCTCTCGTCTCCGCACAATGCCGTGACCCGCTGAGCGATTTCTTTTTCCAACACGCGGGAGCCCTTACGGCATGCTGCCCCAAGGCCACCTAACGTCGAACTCAAGAAATGCATACTGAGCATAACTTTAATCCTCGACTTGAGGTTGAGAGTTTCCAGCGGAGGCCCGACGTGTCATCAAACCAGAACTACCTCGCCGTAATCAAGGTCGTCGGTATCGGCGGTGGCGGCGTGAACGCCGTCAACCGCATGATCGAACTCGGCCTGCGCGGAGTCGAATTCATCGCCATCAATACGGATGCCCAGGCGCTGCTCATGAGCGACGCCGACGTCAAGCTCGACGTGGGGCGCGAGATCACCCGTGGTCTCGGTGCCGGTGCGGATCCGGAGGTCGGCCGTCGTGCCGCCGAGGACCACGCCGAGGAGATCGAGGAGGCGCTGGCCGGCGCCGACATGGTGTTCGTGACGGCCGGCGAGGGCGGCGGCACCGGTACCGGTGGCGCCCCTGTCGTGGCCCGCATCGCCAAGTCCATCGGCGCGCTGACGATCGGTGTCGTCACCAAGCCGTTCGGCTTCGAGGGCAAGCGTCGCAGCGAGCAGGCCGAGCAGGGCGTTACCCGGCTCAAGGAGGAGGTCGACACCCTCATCGTGGTGCCGAACGATCGTCTGCTGGAGATCAGCGACCGCGGCATCAGCATGCTCGAGGCGTTCTCGACCGCCGACCAGGTTCTGCTCGCCGGTGTGCAGGGCATCACCGACCTCATCACGACGCCCGGTCTCATCAACCTCGACTTCGCCGACGTCAAGTCGGTCATGCAGGGTGCGGGCTCCGCGCTCATGGGCATCGGCTCCTCGCGTGGGGCCGACCGGGCCATCAAGGCATCCGAACTGGCCGTCGCCTCTCCGCTGCTCGAGGCATCCATCGAGGGCGCCCACGGCGTGCTGCTGTCCATCCAGGGTGGTTCCAACCTGGGCATCTTCGAGATCAACGATGCGGCCCGCCTCGTGCAGGAGGCCGTGCACCCGGAGGCCAACATCATCTTCGGTGCGGTCATCGACGACACCCTCGGCGACGAGGTGCGCGTCACGGTGATCGCCGCGGGATTCGACGGCGGCGAGCCGAGTTCGATTCCTTCCACCTCGCCCGAGCGTCGTGCGGCGTTTGTCACCGCGCCGAGCGATGACGACGACGAGCTGGGCAGTGCGCTGGAAGACACGGCGGCACTCGCTGAGGAAGACCTGCCCAACGCCAGCGGCCCGTGGGGCAGCCAGGAGCCGGTGCCGGTCGGCGCGCGCTCCCCGCGCGACCCCGCCTTCGACGATGACGACGATCTCGACATCCCCGACTTCCTCAAGTAAGCATCTCGGCGTGGCAGCTGTCCCCGACCTCTCCGAGCGGCTCGCCGCCGTTCGGGGAGGAATCACGGATGCCGCGCGGGCGGCTTCCCGTGACCCTGCAGAACTCACTCTCATCGTCGTCACCAAGTTCCACCCGGTCTCGCTCATCCGTGAGCTCGCGCAGTTGGGCGTGCGTGAGATGGGGGAGAGCCGTCACCAGGAGGCGCAGGCCAAGGCCGCCGAGTTGTCGGGGCTCGGCCTGCGCTGGCACTTCATCGGCCAGCTGCAGAGCAAGAAGGCGCGCGCGGTGCGCGCGTACGCTGACGTCATCCATTCCGTCGATCGCGCGGCGCTGGTGACGGCGCTGGCCGATCCCACTGCCACCGCCGAACCGATCGACTGTTTCCTCCAGGTGAATCTCACGGACGACCCATCCCGCGGCGGTGTCGCCCCGGCAGGCTTGTCGGCACTTGTGGAGAAAGTCGCGGGCGCACCGTCACTGAAGCTGCTCGGCGTGATGGCGATCGCGCCGCTCGGCGAGGAGCCGCGACGCGCGTTTGCCCGGCTGCGCAACGCATCCGACCGTCTGATTTCGATCGTTCCCGGTGCCACGGCGATCTCGGCCGGCATGTCGCACGACTATGCGGATGCCATTGCCGAGGGAGCGACACACCTACGAATTGGGAGCGCAATCACCGGGAATCGTCCGGTGGCCGGTTAATCTCGACTAAGAAGTAATCGATGGTTGCATGCCGCAGCCGTCGACGCAGGGTTTCAACACGGAGGACACGATGACCAACCCGCTGAAGAAGACGATGGTCTACCTCGGTCTGGCAGACGAAGAGCTGGAATACGAGGACGAGCAGCCCCAGCACCAGCACGCGCAGCCCGTCACCCCCGTGCCGCACCCTGCCCCGGCTCCAGCCGGTCGTGCCCCGGTGACGCCTTTGCGCAAGAACAGCCAAGCACGGAATGCGACGGTCCAGGAAATGAATGAGATTCTCACGGTTCACCCGCGCCAGTATCGCGACGCACAGGTGATCGCCGAGTCCTTCCGCGAGGGAGTTCCCGTCATCATCAACCTCTCGCAGATGAGTGAGGGCGATGCCCGTCGACTCATCGACTTCGCCAGCGGTCTCTCACAGGGGCTCTACGGCAAGATCGAGCGCGTCACCTCGAAGGTCTTCCTGTTGTCGCCGTCACACGTTGTGGTCTCGGGCGACGCCAGCCAGGACGCGGAGGCCGACGCCTCCTTCTTCGCCCAGGGATAGCGGCCCTCGTGACTCTGCCCCCGTCGACCACGTCAGTGGTCGACGCCTTGCGGCGCATGGCCCAGACTTAACATCGTGGATTCACCTGTCTCGATCATCGCGAGTATCTTCTATTATCTGTTTCTGCTCTTCTTCTTCTTCATGTGGGGCCGCTTCGTCATCGACCTCGTGCGCACCTTCAGCCGGTCCTGGCGCCCTCACGGTTTCGGTCTCGTTCTCACCGAGGTGATGTATGCGGTCACCGACCCGCCCATCAAATTCTTCCGGCGCATCCTGCCGCCCCTGAAACTGGGGCCCGTGGTCATCGACTTCGGGTGGAGCCTCACAATGCTGGTCTGCATCGTGTGTCTGTACATCACTCTCGGGCTGAGAGGGCTGTAGTCTAGTTCGCAGCCAACGCGACGCGATGGCGGGGTGTTAGAACCCGCGGAACGTATTTGCTAGCGTTAGCTGAACGTTATGTTCCGTTCGCATTTGAACTGTAAGGGTGGCAAGCCATGGCGCTAACTCCGGAAGATGTAGTCAACAAGCGGTTTCAGCCGACGAAGTTCCGCGAGGGCTATGACCAGGATGAGGTCGACGACTTTCTTGACGAGGTCGTCGTTGAACTGCGTCGCCTGAACCAGGAGAACGAGGAGCTCAAGCAGCGCCTCGTCGGCAACGACTCGCGCATCGCAGAACTGCAGCGCAGCGGCCAGACGGGTCCCGTCGAGCAGGCCGCACCCGCGGAGCAGGCTGCCCAGCCCGCCGCCGAAGAGCCTGAGGCCGTGACCGAGGCCGCGCCGATTGCCGCCCCCGTCGCTGCCGCGGCCCCCACGACGAGCATCCCGGCCCCGGCGGCTGTGGATCCGGGCAATGACCCGTCGAGCACGAACAACCTGCTGCAGCTTGCTCGTCGCCTGCATGAAGAACACGTGCGTGAGGGCATCGAGAAGCGCGATTCGCTCGTTGCCGAGGGACACGCCACCGCCGCGCGCATCGTCGCCGAGGCGGAGTCGAAGCAGCGTGAGCAGATCAACGCACTGGATGCGGAGCGTTCGCAGCTGGAGCACCGCATCGACGAGCTGCGTACCTTCGAACGCGACTACCGCCAGCAGCTGCGTGGCTACATCGAGGGGCAGTTGCGCGATCTGGACTCGAGCGCCGGCACCAGCGCCTCCGCAGCGGGTTCGGCTGGCTCGTCTTCGACGGGCACGGGTTCGACGAGTGCCGGCGCGGCCGGTGGCTTCTCGGAGCAGGTCCCGCCCGCTCCGGCGACGACATCCGGCCCGGTTTCGGCCGTGACGCCCGGCCAGGACTCCGCCGACGTGCCGCAGCCGCCCACGTTCCAGGGTTTTGGAGCCTAGCGCCCGGGCGAAGGTCAGCGCACGAGCGCTCGTCCTGCTGGTCGCGGTCGCGCTGTGCGTGTACGCGATCGACCAGATCGCCAAATATCTGGTCGTGGCACACCTGCCGTACGAGCGTGTGGTTCCGGTTCTCGGCGAGCTGCTGAAGTTCTACTACGTGACGAACTCCGGGGCGGCGTTCTCGATCGGCAGCGGATCCACCTGGATCTTCTCGATCGTCGGTGCCTGCGTTCTCGGCTTCGTCATCTGGTATGCGCGTCGCATCCGCTCGCTTGCCTGGGCGGTGTTGTTCGGGCTTCTGCTCGGCGGACTGCTGGGCAATCTGACCGACCGCATGCTGCGAGCACCGGGCTTTGGGGTCGGACACGTGGTCGACTTCATCAAGATTCCCTTGTTGCCCGCCATCTTCAATATTGCGGATGTCGGCATCGTGTCGAGCATGGCGTTGTTTCTGATCCTGACACTGCGCGGCGTGGGCATCGACGGCAAGCGCACGACCGGCCACGAGGATAACGCGGCCGCCGAACACGATGAGATCGCACCGCACGACGAAGCTGAACCACGGAATCAAGCTGAACCGCACGACCAAGCCGTACCGCACGACGAACCGAAGGAATAGTCCGGTGGAGACACGCAGCCTTTCCGTGCCCGACGGGCTCGAGGGCGTGCGGGTCGACGTGGGCATCGCCAAGCTGCTCGGCTTCTCGCGCAGTTTCGCGGCCGAGGTCATCGAGGCGGGCGGGGTGAGCCTCGACGGGGCCGTGGCAGCCAAGTCGGACCGCCTGAGCTCCGGCGGCTGGCTGGAGGTGAGCTGGCACCCCCGGCAGGCGCTGACGATAGTGCCGATTCCCGTGCCCGACCTGGCAATAGTGCATGACGACGACGACATCGTTGTCGTGAATAAGCCGGCGGGCGTCGCGGCGCATCCCTCGGTGGGCTGGGACGGGCCGACCGTGGTCGGCGCGCTGCAGGCCGCCGGCTACCGCATTTCCACCTCGGGCGCGGCCGAACGCGCCGGCGTCGTGCACCGGCTCGACGCGGGAACGAGCGGACTTATGGTTGTGGCGAAGTCCGAGCACGCCTACACGGCGCTCAAACGCGCGTTTCACGATCGCGAGGTGGAGAAGATCTATCACGCCGTTGTGCAGGGACACCCGGACCCGCTGGCCGGCACGATAGACGCGCCGCTCGGGCGACATCCGAAATCGGATTGGAAGTTCGCGGTCATCGCCGATGGCAAGCCGTCGGTGACCCACTACGAGACCATGGAGGCCTTTCGAGCGGCAAGCCTTCTTGAGATCCACCTCGAGACGGGGCGCACGCACCAGATTCGGGTGCATATGGCGGCCCAGCGGCATCCGTGTGTCGGTGATTCCATGTACGGAGCCGACCCCACCCTGTCGGCCAGGCTCGGCCTCGAGCGGCAATGGCTGCACGCGGTGCAGCTCGGCTTCCGGCATCCGGCGACGGGGGATTGGGTGGCCTTCACCACCGACTATCCGAGCGACCTCCAACACGCACTGGATGTCCTCGGCGAGAATTAGGCTTGAGCACAGCCCGAGCATTTGAGACGCAAGCATGAGAGACGAGAAGATCAGTGTCTGCCAGCGACGATTCGTTCGTTCACCTGCACGTTCACAGCGAGTATTCAATGCTCGATGGTGCGGCTCGGGTGAAACCGCTGATCGACGCCG
Organism: Leifsonia sp. Root112D2; assembly: GCF_001424905.1. Taxonomy (NCBI): domain Bacteria; kingdom Bacillati; phylum Actinomycetota; class Actinomycetes; order Micrococcales; family Microbacteriaceae; genus Leifsonia; species Leifsonia sp. Root112D2. Next base: position 2,948,092 of record NZ_LMCU01000001.1, on the reverse strand, counting down.
CGGTCGAGCAGGGCATGCCGGCCGTGGCCGTCACTGACCACGGCAACATGTTCGGCGCCTTCGACTTCTGGAACACGGCAACGGCCGCGGGCATCAAACCGATCATCGGCGTCGAGGCCTACATCACGCCGGGAACGCACCGCACCGATAAGACCCGCGTCAGGTGGGGCAGCGGCGCGCAGAATCGCGACGACGTCGGCGGCAGCGGCGCGTACACGCACATGACGCTGCTCTCGGAGTCGACGGAGGGCATGCACAACCTGTTCCGCATGTCGTCGCGGGCCTCGATCGAAGGCTATTACTTCAAGCCACGCATGGACAGGGAACTGCTCTCGACATACTCGAAGGGCGTCATAGGCACCACCGGATGCGCGGGCGGCGAGATTCAGACGCGGCTTCGGCTCGGCCAGTACGACGAGGCCAAGAAGGCCGCAGCCGAGCTGCGGGACATCTTCGGCGCCGAGAACTTCTTCTGCGAGATCATGGACCACGGCATCGACGTGGAACGTCGTACGATGACCGATTTGCTCAGGCTCGCCAAGGAACTCGACCTCAAGCTGCTGGCCACGAACGACCTGCACTACACGCACGCCCACGATGCCACCAGTCACGCCGCCCTGCTCTGCGTGCAGTCCGGCTCGACGCTCGATGACCCCAATCGTTTCAAGTTCGACTCGAATGAGTTCTACCTCAAGTCGGCGAAGCAGATGCGCGAGATCTTTCGTGACCACCCCGAGGCGTGCGACAACACCCTGCTGATAGCCGAGCGGTGCGATACGAAGTTCAACACCAGCGCCAACTACATGCCGCGCTTTCCCGTGCCCGAGGGCGAGACCGAGGAGAGCTGGTTCATCAAGGAGGTCGAGACCGGGCTGAAACAGCGCTACCCGAACGGGTTCTCTGATGAGGTGCGTGCCCGGGCGGACTACGAGATGGGGATCATCGCCCAGATGGGCTTTCCCGGTTACTTTCTTGTGGTCGCCGACTTCATCAACTGGTCGAAGCGCAACGGCATCAGGGTCGGACCGGGGCGCGGATCAGGCGCAGGCTCGATGGCGGCATACGCGATGGGCATCACCGACCTCGATCCGCTGCAGCATGGGCTGATCTTCGAGCGCTTTCTCAACCCCGACCGGGTCTCGATGCCCGACTTTGACGTCGATTTCGACGACCGGCGCCGCGGCGAAGTGATTCACTACGTCACCGAGAAATATGGCGAGGAGCGCGTCGCGCAGATCGTGACGTACGGCACCATCAAGGCCAAGCAGGCGCTGAAGGACTCCTCGCGCGTGCTCGGCTTTCCCTTCGGCATGGGGGAGAAGCTCACCAAGGCGATGCCGCCACCCGTGATGGGCAAGGACATCCCGCTCACCGGAATCTTCGACAAGGAGCACCCGCGCTACAAGGAGGCCGTCGACATCCGCGCCGTGGTGGAGAGCGACCCCGAAGCTAGAACGGTGTTCGACACCGCGCTCGGCATCGAGAACCTCAAGCGCCAGTGGGGCGTGCACGCGGCGGGCGTGATCATGTCGAGCGATCCGCTGATCGACATCATCCCGATCATGAAGCGGGAGCAGGACGGCCAGATCGTCACCCAGTTCGACTACCCGGCATCCGAGGCGCTCGGGCTGATCAAGATGGACTTCCTGGGGCTGCGTAACCTCACGATCATCAACGACGCGCTCGACAACATCGAATCGAACCGCGGCATCCGACCGGTGCTCGAAGATCTCGAGCTTGACGACAGGCCCGCATACGACCTGCTGTCGCGCGGTGACACACTTGGCGTCTTCCAGCTCGACGGCGGGCCGATGCGCTCCCTGCTGCGCCTGATGAAACCGGACAACTTCGAGGACATCTCGGCGCTCATCGCGCTGTATCGGCCCGGGCCCATGGGGGCGAACTCGCACACGAACTACGCGCTGCGCAAGAACGGCCTGCAGGAGATCACCCCGATCCATCCGGAGCTCGAGGAGCCGCTGGCCGAGATTCTCTCCACCAGCTACGGCCTCATCATCTACCAGGAGCAGGTGATGGCCATCGCACAGAAGGTGGCGGGATTCTCGCTCGGCCAGGCCGACATTCTGCGGCGCGCGATGGGCAAGAAGAAGAAATCGGAGCTGGACAAACAGTTCGCCGGCTACTCAGACGGCATGAAGGCCAACGGCTATTCCAAGGCCGCCATCGACATGCTGTGGAGCATCCTGCTGCCATTCTCCGACTATGCCTTCAACAAGGCGCACTCGGCAGCGTACGGCGTGATCTCGTATTGGACCGCCTATCTCAAGGCTCACTACCCGGCCGAGTACATGGCCGCCCTGCTCACGAGCGTCGGCGATTCCAAAGACAAGATGGCCGTGTACCTCAACGAGTGCCGGCGCATGGGCATGAAGGTGCTGCCGCCCGATGTGAACGAATCCATCGGTTTCTTCGCCGCCGTGGGAGAGGACATCCGCTTCGGTATGGGAGCCGTGCGCAACGTGGGTATGAACGTCGTCGACGGCATTCGCGCGGCTCGCGAGGAGAAGGGGCGCTTCGAATCGTTCCATGACTACCTGGCTAAGGTTCCGTTGTCTGTTGCGAACAAGCGAACCACCGAATCCCTGATCAAGGCCGGCGCCTTCGACTCGCTCGGCGACACCAGGCGTGCACTCATCGAAATTCACGAGGATGCCGTCGATGCCGCGGCCAGCCAGAAGCGCGCGGAAGCCAACGGCCAGGTCGGCTTCGATTTCGACAGCCTGTGGGACGAGCCGGAATCCATCCAGCAGGTTCCCGTGCGCCCCGAGTGGTCGAAGAAGGACAAGCTGGCCTTCGAGCGCGAGATGCTCGGCCTGTACGTCTCGGATCATCCTCTGGCCGGGCTCGAGTTGCAGCTCGCGAAACACGCGAGCGTCACCATCGCCGATCTGATGGCATCCGAGTCGATTCAGGATGGCGAGACCGTGACGATTGCGGGCCTGGTGACGACGGTGCAGCATCGCGTCGCGAAGAACTCCGGCAACCAGTACGGCATGATCCAGGTCGAGGACTTCGGCGGCGAGATGACGGTGATGTTCATGGGCAAGGCGTACCAGGAGTTCGCGCCGGCCATGATCGCCGACAGCATCGTCGTCGTGCGCGGCCGCGTGAGCATGCGCGACGACGGCATGAACCTGCACGCATACAGCCTGTTCACGCCGGACGTGGGGCAGAGCCTCGGCTCGGGACCTCTCGTGATCACTCTGGCAGACCAGCGGGCAACCACCGACACGGTGAAGGCGCTCGGCGATGTGCTGATTCGGCACGTCGGCGAGAATGAGGTGCGGTTGCGGCTGCTCAAGGGCGGGGTGGCGCGCATGTTCGAACTGCCATACCCCGTCTCGGTGACGGCCGATCTCTACGGCGAACTCAAGGGCCTCCTCGGGCCCGGATGCCTGGCCTGAGCCGCCGCGCTATGCCCGCTCGCCCGGCTTGAGGTAGGTGCGCTCGTGGTAGAGCAGCGCATCGTCACGTTCTCCGAGGCCGCCCTCCTCGATCTGCACCACGACGACCGCGTTGTTGTGCACCTGCACGCGCTCGACGATGCGTCCGCTCATCCATGCCGTGACATCCCTGAGCACAGGAAGCCCATGTGGGCCGCGGTACCAGTGGTCGCCCACGAAGCGTATGGCGTTGTCTCCCGCCATGATCTCGGCCGCCGGTCGATTGCGCACCCCGAGGGTGTGGATGACCACGCGATCGGTCTCGGCTATGGCAGGCCAGGAGCTGGCCGACATCGCCATGTTGAAGGTCGCCAGTGGGGGAACGGCCGAGAGCGAGGCGAGCGAGGTCGCGGTGAAGCCGACGGGTGTGCCGTCGGCCCGTAACGCCGTGATCACCGCCACCCCTGCGGCGTGCCGCCGAAATGCGTTCTTGAATGCGGCCAGGTCGCTCGGAGTCGCGGGAGAATCCGGTGTGCCCTGCGGCGCATCAGCGGGGGGAGGTGCTGTGCTCATAACTGTGTCAATCTCCCAGGATCCTGCGGCTATTCCCGCGGCTGGCCATTGACCGGGTCGTGGTGTGCCAGCAAAAAACGCTTGATAAACGAGCGGATATGCTTGATGGGCCATGATGCAGACGATTGATCTCCGGGGAATCCAGCCTAGCCGAGCCGAATATCTGCGCCTTCTTCCACGCGCGGCTGTTGACGTATCGGCTGCCACAGCAGCGGCTGCGGAATTAGTCGATGCGGTGCGGAATGCCGGCAGCAGCGCGCTGCGTGACCAGGCCGAACGATTCGATGGTGTGCGTCCTGACTCCATCCGAGTGCGCTCCGCCGATATCGCTCGCGCCGCGGCCGAACTTCCCCATGCGGTGCGGGCGGCTCTTGAGGAATCCATCGCGAGGGTGCAGGCGGCGACGCGTGCGCAGCTGCCGGTGGCCACCACCACCCAGATCGGTCCTGGCGCACGCATCGAGCAGCGATGGCAGCCCGTTGAGCGCGCCGGCCTGTATGTGCCTGGCGGCAAGGCGCCCCTCGCATCCAGCGTTGTGATGAACGCCGTGCCCGCCCAGATCGCCGGCGTCGCCTCGATCGCCCTCGCCAGTCCGCCCCAAAAGGCATTTGGTGGCGCCGTGCACCCGACGATCCTCGGCGCTGCCGGGCTTCTCGGCATCGACGAGGTCTACGCCATGGGTGGCGCGGGTGCTATCGGCGCGCTTGCCTGGGGCGTCGACGACATCGGCCTCGACCCGGTACAGGTGATCACGGGACCGGGCAACATCTTCGTCGCGGCGGCCAAGCGACTCGTGCGCGGCATCGTCGGCATCGACTCGGAGGCCGGCCCCACCGAGATACTGATCATTGCGGATGCCTCAGCCGATGCTCACCTGCTGGCGGCAGACCTCATCAGCCAGGCCGAACACGATGAGGCGGCCGGTGCCGTTTTGGTGACGGACTCGGTTGAGCTCGCCGACCGGGTGCGCGCGCAACTCGCAGATCACATGCACGCCACCGCACACGCCGCGCGTGTGGCAACCGCGCTCGGCGGCCCGCAATCCGCCATCGCCATCGTTGACGATCTGGCATGCGCTGCCGCGTTCAGCAACGCCTACGGCCCTGAGCACCTCGAGATCCAGAGTGCGGATCCGGATGCTGTGCTCGAATTGATCGAGAACGCCGGCGCCATCTTCCTCGGCCCGCATTCGCCCGTGAGCCTGGGAGACTACCTGGCCGGCTCCAACCATGTGCTGCCCACGGGGGGACAGGCACGGTTCTCGTCGGGACTTGGTGCGTATTCGTTCCTGCGCCCGCAGCAGGTGATCCGTTACGATCGGCAGGCGCTGGCATCCGTTGCCGATCACGTCGTGGCGCTGTCCGGTGCCGAAGACCTGCCCGCGCACGGCGAAGCCGTGACCGCCCGCTTTGCCGACGAGAAGCCGCCCGTCGGTTAGTCTGAACGCACCATGTTCTGTCCGTTCTGTCGCCACCCCGATTCCCGTGTCATCGACTCGCGCACGAGCGATGACGGCCTGTCCATTCGTCGACGTCGCCAGTGCCCCGAATGCGGCAGGCGCTTCAGCACAACGGAGACGGCCAGCCTGAGTGTGATCAAACGCAGCGGCGTGGCAGAACCGTTCAGCCGCGAGAAGATCGTCAGCGGCGTGCGCAAGGCGTGCCAGGGTCGCCCGGTGACCGACACCGACCTCGCGGTGCTTGCGCAGAAGGTGGAGGAGACCATTCGGGCCACCGGCACATCCCAGATCGAGGCGAACGACATCGGCCTGGCCATTCTGCCGCCGTTGCGCGAACTCGATGAGGTGGCCTATTTGCGCTTCGCGAGCGTCTACCAGGCGTTCAATTCGCTCGACGATTTCGAGTCCGCCATCGGGCAGTTGCGGGTGGAACACCACTCCGCGTCGCTCGGTGACGAGGCGTAGGCGCGTCGCCGCACCGCTACGCTTGCACAGGCATGTATCGACTCCTTTTCTCCCTGGTCCTGTCGCGACTCGATACCGAGCGCGCCCATCATCTGGCGTTTCTCGTCATTCGTGCACTGCCGGTGCTGGGCATCGGCCGTCTCGTGCGACGGTTCACGCGCCCGCGCATCGACCTCTCGGTACACACGCTGGGGCTCACCTTCGACTCGCCCTTCGGCGTTGCTGCCGGGTTCGATAAGGACGGCAAGGCCGTGCTGGGCCTCAGCCAGCTGGGCTTCGGTCATGTCGAGGTGGGCACGGTGACGGCTCTACCCCAGCCGGGCAATGACCGACCGCGGTTGTTCCGGCTCATCCCGGATCGCGCGGTCATCAACCGCATGGGCTTCAACAACGCGGGTGCCGAGTCGGCCGCCCGTCGGCTGAGTGGTATCACCGCCCGTCGGCAACGCCCGGTTCTCGGCATGAACATCGGCAAGAGCCGTGTCGTGGCGGTCGAGGATGCCACGGCCGACTACCTGAAGAGCGCCGCAGCCGTCGCGCAGGTCGCCGACTACCTCGTGGTCAACGTGAGCTCACCGAACACGCCGGGGTTGCGCGGCCTGCAGGAGCTGGACATGCTTGCGCCACTCCTGACGGCGGTCAAGGAGGTTGCGGGCACGGTTCCGCTACTCGTGAAGATCGCCCCAGACCTCACCGACGACCAGCTGGCGCGCATCGCGGAGCTCGTCGTGCGGCTCGGCCTCGACGGCATCATCGCCACGAACACCACACTCTCTCGCGAGGGGCTCGTCTCCGATCCGAGCGTGGTGACGGCGGCAGGGGCCGGGGGGCTCTCCGGTGCGCCGCTGGCACGCCGCTCGCTTGACGTGCTGCGTCTCATTCGTTCGGTCGTGCCCGAAGATCTCTGCGTGATCTCCGTTGGAGGCGTTGAGACGGCTGCGGATGTCGCCGAGCGGCTGGATGCCGGAGCAACACTCGTGCAGGGCTACACGGCGTTCCTCTATCGGGGGCCGCTGTGGGCACGCGAGATCAATCGCGGTCTCGAGAAGCTGCGGCGCGACGCGGTCTGACGCTTCCTGAAGAGCTCCGGACCATCAGGACTCGCGTGAGCCCTGATGGAAGCGCAACAGCCAGGCGCCGTCGACGCGCTGCCAGAGTGAGCTGTGAAGGCTGGCACCCTGCGACGATGCGCGGCGATAGCTCAGGAAGACCGTGTCGTCTCCGAGGGCGTCGACGGTGCGAGGCTCGAGCGTCGCATCCTGCTCGGGCGTCTCGGTGAGCGTGCGGATGACGGCGTCGCGGTCGCGTACACGGCCCGCGGAGTCGAATTCTTCGAATTCGGGGTGCAGCAACGCGGCGACGGAGGCGGCATCCGCCTGAGTTGTCGAGCCGTGCAGGCGACGCTCAAGGGCTAAGACAGTATCCGGCCCCGAGATTTCGGGAGCGCCAGCAGGGCGATCGCTGTCGGCGAAGATATCGAGCTCGAGAGCGGATGCCGGCGTCACCGGTGCCGGAACCACTGCGGCTGCGCTCGGCTTGCGCACAGCACCTCCCGGCCACCCGGGCCCGGTCGGCACACTCGTGCGGTTCTGATAGGCCGTCGCGGCACCGCGCGCCCGTTCGTCCGCTGCCTCGTTCAGCTCGTGCCCGGCGTGCCCCTTGACCCACTCGAAGGTGAAGCGACGCCCGACGATGGCCGCGTCGAGCCGCTTGAGCAGATCGAGGTTGAGCACGGGGGAGCCGTCGGCCTTGCGCCAGCCCTTGCGCTTCCAGCCCGGCATCCACTTGGTGACGGCATTGATCACATACTGGCTGTCGCACAAGACCCGCAGGTCTTCGCCGGGCACGTGGGCCGTGGCCTCGAAGAGGTCTATCACGGCCATCAGCTCGCCCTGGTTGTTGGTTCCCCGCGGCCAGCCGCCGGCCGCCCAGCACTCGTCGTTGACATACCAGGCCCAGCCCGCCGGGCCGGGGTTGCCCAGGGCGGAGCCGTCCGCGGCGGCGATGATCGTCATACTCAGCTGGGGAACTGCCTGCGCTTGACCTGCGGCTTCGGCAGCCGGATGATGCGCATCTGCATGGCGCGCATCGCCGCGTACCAGCGCACACCGCGCTCGACCTTGCTCGCGCCGAACTTCTCACCGAGCTTTCTGCGCACCAGGAAGCCCAGGAATACCGCGTCGATGACGGCGATGATGAAGAACGCCCAGAGCAGCAGGATTCCGTACACCTGGAAAGCCTGGTTCGGAATAAAGGTGAGCACTATCACGAGCAGCATGATGGGGATCATCAGCTCGCCCACGTTGTAGCGGGCATCCACGTAGTCACGCACGTAACGGCGCTGGGGCCCCTTGTCGCGCGCCGTCAGGTAACGGTCGTCGCCGGCCGCCATGCCCACGCGGGCCTTCTCGCGTACCGACGCTGACTGCGCGCGGGCCTGCTTGGCCGCTTCTTTGCGGTCGTTGGGCACGAGGGGCCGTTTACGTGCGGCTTCCTGTTCCTTGCGCGTCGGGGTGGCATGGCCTTTGCCGGCCAGCCGATCCGCCGTCTGCTGTGCGGTCTCGATCACCGGTTCGTCGGAGGCGTTCGAGCCCGGTGCGCTGGAATCTGGAGTCGTTTGTCGCTTTGCCACGGTAGGTCCTCAATTGTCGTCCGCTTAAGATTACCTGCATGAGTACTGACGAAGAGACCCCCGACCCGTCTGCGCGCATCGCCGATGCGACCGCACCCGAGAACACTCGTGAGAACACAGTTGAGAGCACCGTGCGTCGCCTTGTGCTGGAGTCTCTGCCCGCCTCCATCGCGGATCTGAGCGCCCTGGTGCGTATTCCGTCCGTTTCCTGGGCGGCGTTCGATGAGGCAAATGTCGCAGCCAGCGCGGATGCCGTTGCCTCCCTGCTGCGCGACACGGACGTCTTCGAATCGGTCACCGTCACGCGCGCCCCGATCGCGGGAGGGCCCGAGCTTGGCCAGCCCGCCGTTCTCGCTACGCGGGCGCCCCGTGCCGGTCGCCCCACCGTGATGCTCTACGCACACCACGACGTGCAGCCGCCCGGCAACGACGAGGACTGGGAATCGGCACCCTTCGAGCCGACCGTGCGCGGCGACCGTCTCTACGGTCGCGGCGCCGCAGACGACAAGGCCGGAGTCATGGCGCACGTCGCGTCGATCCGGGCGCTTGCGACGGCGCTCGGCGACGAACTCGATCTCGGCCTCGCGGTCTTCATCGAGGGGGAGGAGGAGTTCGGCTCCCGCTCCTTCGCCGCCTTCCTCGAGGCCAATCGCGATGCGCTGCGCGCCGACGTGATAGTGGTCGCCGACTCAGACAACTGGGATATCGACACGCCCGCTCTCACGGTGGGGTTGCGGGGCAATGTCACGCTGCGCCTGAGCGTGCGCACACTTGAGCACGCCTCGCATTCGGGAATGTTCGGCGGTGCAGTGCCCGACGCCATGCTCGCCATGGTGCGGCTGCTGGCCACCCTGCACGGGCCGGACGGATCCGTTGCCGTCGACGGTCTCACCGACTATGACGGAGAGACCCCCGCGTACGACGAGGCCAAATTGCGCGAGGAGGCCGCCCTGCTCGACGGCGTCAGCTCCATCGGCTCTGGTCCGGTCCTCGGCCGCATCTGGTCGAAGCCCGCCATCACCGTGACAGGAATCGACGCGCCCAGCGTGGCGAACGCATCCAATACGCTCTCGCCGGCCGTCTCAGTCAAGATCAGTGCGCGCATCGCACCCGGCCAGGCGGCCACCGCCGCGTTCGCCGCCATCGAGCGTCACCTGCACGCGAATGCACCGTTCGGCGCGCACATCGAGATCGACGATGTCGACACCGGGGACCCGTTCCTGGTCGACACCAGCGGCTGGGCCGTCACCGAGGTGAAACGGGCGATGGCGGATGCCTGGGGCCGGCCGGCCGTCGAGACCGGCATCGGCGGCTCCATCCCGTTCATCGCGGATCTGGTGCGCGTCTTCCCCGAAGCGCAGATACTCGTGACGGGCGTCGAAGACCCGGACACGCGCGCGCACAGCCCGAACGAGTCCCTGCACCTGGGAGTTTTCAAGCGGGCCATCCTGAGCGAGGCCCTGCTGCTGGCCCGCCTGAACAAGAGGTCATCGGGCACCACGGCTGTGTCTCTGGAATGAACGCGGTGTTTTCAAAGCTGTACGAGATACAATCGACGGAGATTTCCACTCGCGAGTTGATCGCGTCACTTCCATAGGAGAGTCATGACAGACACACTCACCGCAACGAAGCCACACGGCGTCGGCCTCACCGACACCGCGGCGGGCAAGGTCAAGAGCCTGCTGGAGCAGGAGGGTCGCGACGACCTGCGTCTGCGTGTCGCGGTTCAGCCGGGCGGATGCTCCGGTCTCATCTACCAGCTCTATTTCGACGAGCGCATGCTCGACGGTGATGCGGCGGTCGACTTCGACGGCGTCGAGGTTATCGTTGACAAGATGAGCGTGCCGTACCTCGACGGCGCCACGATCGACTTCGAAGACACGATCCAGAAGCAGGGCTTCACCATCGACAACCCGAACGCGTCGGGCAGCTGCTCCTGCGGCGACAGCTTCAACTGAGCCAAGGTTTTCACCGGCGCAACGCGCCAGCCGTAAAGGCGACCATCGAGAAGTGATGGTCGCCTTTACGCGTTTTACAACACGGAAAACCCGCGTAAAAAGGGCGATTTAATGCCTCGGCACGCCTCAAAGAGGCGCTGACACCTTCTCGAACGCAGTAAGCTGATGAGTGTTCGGATGGCCGGAACTGGCTGTTCAAGAGTCTCTCGAAAGGTCACCGGTGCGCCATAATCGTCGTCTCCGATGGGCTGCTATTCCGGTCGCAGCTGTACTGGCATTCGTTCTGGCTGGGTGTACGCAAGCCCAGTTGAACGGTTTCCTCCCCGGTTTCGTGGAGGGCGAGAAGCCCGTCACGAACCACACCGCGCGTGTCGCAGGTCTGTGGGTGACCTCATGGATCATCCTGCTGATCGTGGGCTGCATCGTCTGGGGCCTCATCATCTGGACCGTCATTGTCTACCGGCGCCGCAAGGGCCAGACCGGGCTTCCTGTACAGCTGCGGTACAACATGCCGATCGAGATCTTCTACACGATCGTGCCGCTGATCCTCGTTCTCGGCTTCTTCTCCTTCACCGCTCGTGACCAGAGCGCCATCGAGAAGCCATACGCGCATCCCGATGTTGAGATCTCGGTCTTCGCCAAGCAGTGGTCGTGGGACTTCCAGTACACGAGTGACGGCGCATACGCACCCGGCATCCAGGCACAGCCCGACGACAAGAATGCCAAGAAGGGCACCGTCATCGAGGCCGAGCTTCCGACGCTCTACCTGCCGGTCGACAAGAAGATCACCATCGACCTGCAGTCGCGTGATGTGATTCACTCTTTCTGGGTTCCCGCCTTCCTGTACAAGAAAGACATGTTCCCCGGCAAGGTGAACAAGATGTACCTTGAACCTCTGCGCATCGGCACCTACGCCGGCAAGTGCGCCGAGTTGTGTGGCGAGTATCACTCAGCGATGCTCTTCAACGTCAAGGTGGTCTCGCAGGCAGACTATGACGCGTACATCCAGGGCCAGAAGGCCAAGGGTTACGAGGGAAAGCTCGGAACGGACTACAACCGCAACCAGAACCTTCCCGGCACGAGCGCGCCGACGGCAAGCAACGAGTAGGGGCAGAACCATGAGCACCACGACAGCACCGGCCCCCGCAGCTCCGAAGACCACGACCCCGCCGCAGCCGACGGGTTCGCGTTCGGTGCAGCACAAGGGCAACATCATGGTCGGCTGGATCACCTCCACCGATCACAAGACCATCGGGTACATGTACCTGATCACCTCCTTCCTGTACTTCTGCCTCGGCGGCGTGATGGCGCTGATCATCCGCGCCCAGCTGTTTGAGCCGGGCCTGCACATCGTGGCGACCAAGGAGCAGTACAACCAGCTGTTCACGATGCACGGCACGATCATGCTGCTGATGTTCGCCACACCGCTGTTCGCTGGCTTCGTGAATTTCATCATGCCGCTGCAGATCGGTGCACCGGATGTCGCGTTCCCGCGGCTGAACGCACTCGCGTACTGGTTCTACAGCTTCGGCAGCCTCATCGCCGTAGCCGGGTTCCTCACTCCCCAGGGAGCGGCATCCTTCGGCTGGTTCGCCTACGCGCCGCTCTCGTCGACGACATTCTCGCCGGGGGTCGGAGGAAACCTCTGGGTGCTGGGGCTCGGGCTCTCCGGGTTCGGCACGATTCTCGGTGCCGTCAACTTCATCACCACCATCATCACGATGCGTGCGCCCGGCATGACCATGTTCAGAATGCCGATCTTCACGTGGAATGCGCTCATCACCTCCATTCTCGTGTTGATGGCGTTCCCGGTGCTCGCTGCCGCTCTGTTCGGCCTCGCCGCCGACCGGGTGTTCGACGCGCATATCTTCGACGCCGCAACCGGGGGAGTTCTGCTCTGGCAGCACATGTTCTGGTTCTTCGGGCATCCGGAGGTCTACATCATCGCGCTGCCGTTCTTCGGCATCGTTTCAGAGGTGTTCCCTGTCTTCAGTCGAAAACCCGTTTTCGGCTACAAGACCCTGGTCTATGCCACCATTTCGATCGCCGCACTGTCGGTCACGGTCTGGGCGCACCACATGTATGTCACCGGCTCGGTGCTGCTGCCGTTCTTCTCGCTGATGACCATGCTCATCGCCGTTCCAACGGGTGTGAAGATCTTCAACTGGCTCGGCACCATGTGGCGGGGCTCCATCACATTTGAGTCGCCGATGCTCTGGGCGATCGGATTCCTGGTCACCTTCACCTTCGGTGGTCTCACCGGTGTGATCCTCGCCTCGCCGCCGCTCGACTTCCACGTGTCTGACACCTACTTCGTCGTCGCGCACTTCCACTATGTGGTGTTCGGAACCGTTGTCTTCGCCATGTTCAGTGGCTTCTACTTCTGGTGGCCGAAGTGGACCGGCAAGATGCTCAACGACACCCTCGGCAAGTGGCACTTCTGGCTGTTGTTCATTGGTTTCCACACCACGTTCCTCATCCAGCACTGGCTGGGCGTCATAGGCATGCCGCGTCGCTATGCGACCTACTCGCCGCAGGACGGCTTCACGTGGATGAACCAGGTCTCGACCATCGGCGCGATGATTCTCGGCCTGTCGATGATCCCGTTCCTGCTCAACGTGTATCTCACCTCACGCAATGCGCCGAAGGTGACAGTCAACGACCCGTGGGGCTACGGCCGTTCGCTCGAATGGGCGACCAGTTGCCCGCCGCCGCGACACAACTTCACGTCTATTCCGCGTATCCGCAGCGAGTCCCCGGCGTTCGACCTGAACCACCCTGAGGCGGGCATTCCGCTCGGCATTGGTGCGGGCAGGGATGCGCCCGATGGCCCGGTTGTCGACGTTGAGAGCCGGAAGGTGAAGTGAGATGAGAGTCAACGCCAACGTTTTCTGGATCATCATGGTCTTCTTCTTCGTCTCAGACGCGCTCTATACCGTCTGGAGCCTCATCGAGACGGGGTACGTTGAGTGGGTCGGCACGGTTGCGCTGGGGCTCACCGGCATACTCGGGGCCTTCCTGGGCTTCTACCTGAGCCGCACGCACGCGGCCCAGGGCGGCGAACTGCCCGAGGACCGCATCGACGGCAACATCGATGACGGCGACCCCGAAATGGGCTTCTTCAGCCCGTGGAGCTGGTGGCCGTTGCTGCTGAGCATCGGCGCGGCACTCGTCGTACTCGGCATTGCCGTCGGATTCTGGATCGCCTTCATCGGGGTGGCGTTCACGCTGATCTGCCTCGTGGGCTGGACCTACGAGTACTACCGCGGCTACCACGCGCGTTAAGGCCGGGCTCCGCTCGCACGCGTAGCGCGCCGTTGTGGTGTCTCATCCAAGACGTGTTCTATCGACGGCGTAGCCGCAGCACGTCCACAGAGGCCGTGATCGGCCCGCTGAGAGGTTGAATCACTGCTCCCGCTTGGTGGTGCGCGCTCGGTCCCATGGCAAGCACAGCGTCGACCTCGGCGCCCGAGAGATCCATATCGAACTCGACCGACCGAACCTCGTCAACGACGAATGACTCCTCCATATCGGATGCCACCTGGGCGGCCTTGCCTGCGGGCACGGTGAGCGCCCGCCCGGAGCTCTGCAGTTGATGCAGGTGTCGGGCGGTAGGCACCACGCAGAGCACAACGCCCTGGGGCGCGAGAATCCGTTTGAACTCGCTCGGGTTGCGCGGTGCGAAGACGTTGAGCACAATCGTGGCTGCCGCGTCGCGAATGGGCAGCGGCTGCCAGACATCCGCTACCAGTCCGTCGGCGTTGGTGTGCCGCACGGTGCGCGCCACGGCAGCGGGGGAGAGGTCGGAGGCGAGCGCGGTCGTTCCCGCAGTGGAGCTCAGCAGACCGGCGAGATAGTGCCCCGTTCCGCAGCCGAGATCGACGATACGGTCGTTGTCGCGCCCCGTCGCCAGAGAGACGAGCGTGGCGAGGATCGGGTCGTACCAGCCGGCCCCGAGAAACGCTTCGCGCGCGTCGAGCATAGCCGGGTTGTCGCCGATCATCTTCGGCGACGATGACGACAACAGGGAGATGTAACCCCGCTTGTTCACGTCGAAGCGGTGTGCGTTCTCACAGCCGAGAACGAGGGAATCGAGCGCGTCGAGCGGGGCGAGACACGTCGGGCACCTCAGCCACTGCGCCAGTGAAGCGAGTGTCATCGGTGCCCGACGTGTTGTGTGTTGCTGACCGGCCGCTAGTGGTGGCCGTGGCCATCCTCGATTTCACGCTGCGAAACCGGGTGGATGCGATCCTCGAAGAACCAGCGCGAGAGTGACGCGCGCAGACGGTTGGCACCCGTGATCTGACCGCGCTTGTTGGGGCGCAGCATGAGTGGCTGGTAGCCCTCGTAGCTCACCAGGCGCCAGCGCTCATAGTCGGAGACCTGCTCGTGCACCTCGATGAACTCGCCACCGGGCAACCGCACGATGCGGCCGGACTCGTAACCATGCAGCGCTATCGACCTGTCCTTCTTCTGGAGCGCGATACAGATGCGCTTGGCGATGAAGAACGCGATGAACGGTCCAAGGATGACTATGGCCTGCAGGGAGTGTATGACTCCCTCCATGGTCAGCTTGAAGTGCGTCGCGATGATGTCTGAGCTGGCTGCGGCCCAGAGCCCCGCGTAGAAGGTGACACCGGCCGCGCCGATCGCCGTGCGCGTCGGAGCGTTGCGCGGGCGATCGAGAATGTGGTGCTCCCGCTTGTCGCCGGTGATCCATGCCTCGATGAAAGGGTAGATCATCACGGTGACGATGAAGCCACCGAGCACTACGAGCGGCACGATGATGTTGAACGACCAGGTGCGTTCGAGCCAGACGAATTCCCAGTCCGGTGGAATCAGGCGCAGCGCACCGTCGGCGAAGCCGATATACCAGTCGGGCTGGGTGCCAGCCGAGACCGGCGAGGGGTCGTACGGCCCGTAGTTCCAGATCGGGTTGATCGTGAAGAGCGAGGCGATCAAGGCGATCACACCGAACACGATGAAGAAGAATCCACCGGCCTTCGCCGCATAGACGGGCAGCACCGGGTAGCCGACCACGTTTTGCTGCGTGTTGCCGGGGGCCGCGTACTGCGTGTGCTTGTGGATGACCACGAACATGAGGTGCAGGGCAATGAAGGCAACCACGAGCGCCGGCAGCAGCAGGATATGCAGCGTATAGAGGCGCCCGACTATCGCCGTGCCGGGGAACTCTCCGCCGAACAACAGGAAGGAGATCCAGGTTCCGACGAGCGGAATGCCCTTGACCATGCCGTCAATGATGCGCAAGCCGTTGCCGGAGAGCAGATCGTCGGGCAGTGAGTAACCCGTGAAGCCCTCGGCCATGGCCAGAATGAAGAGCACGAAGCCGATCACCCAGTTGAGCTCGCGCGGCTTGCGGAAGGCTCCCGTGAAGAAGATCCTCAGCATGTGCAGCCCGATCGCGGCCACGAACAGCAATGCAGCCCAGTGGTGGATCTGACGCATGAGCAGGCCACCACGAATATCGAACGAGATATTCAGCGTCGAGTTCATCGCCGCAGACATGTCGATGCCCTTGAGCGGGATGTAGGAGCCGTTGTACACGACTTCAGCCATGGACGCCTGGAAGAAGAACGTCAGGAAGGTACCCGTGAGAAGAATGACGACGAAGCTGTAGAGGGCCACCTCGCCGAGCAGGAACGACCAGTGATCGGGGAAGATCTTGCGACCAAACTCCTTGACGGCGCCCGAGATGCTCGTGCGGTCTTCAAGATAGTTGGCGGCTGCGGCCGTGAAACCGCCCTTCGCGGGCGCCTTCTCCACGGTGGTGGTTGAGTCTACGGTAGTTGAGGTGCTCAATGGCGCTCCCAGAAGCTCGGACCGACTGGCTCGGTGAAATCACTGCGTGCAATGAGGTAGCCGTCGGCATCCACCGTGATGGGTAGTTGGGGCAGCGGGCGTTTGGCGGGGCCGAAGATCACCTTTGCCTCGTGCGTGATGTCGAACTGCGACTGGTGGCAGGGGCACAGCAGGTGGTGGGTCTGCTGTTCGTACAGTGCCACGGGGCAGCCGACGTGCGTGCAGATCTTGGAGTACGCGACGATGCCGTCGTAATTCCAGGTCTTGCGCGAGGGGGAGACGTGCAGGTCTTTCGGCTCCAGCCGCATGAGCAGCACCGCAGCCTTGGCCTTCTCCTCGAGCCTGTCTTCCTTGTCGTTCAGCCCTTCGGGGATGACGTGGAAGACCGAGCCGAGCGTGACATCCGCCGCCTTGATCGGCGTTCCGGAGGGATCGACCGTCAGGCGCGTGCCCTTCTTCCACATGGTGTGCTCGAGAAGCCTGGACGGGTCTTCAATCTGCGGCCCGAAACCGCGGAAGAGCACGACGGCCGGGAGCGGGAAGGCAACCAGGGCGCCGATAAGGCTGTTGCGAATGAGGGTGCGCCGACCGAAGCCAGACTCCTCGTCAGCCTGCTGGAAGATCTCGACCGCGCGGGCCGTTGTCTCCTCGGAGCCGCGCACCGGGTGGCGAACGTCGATGCCTTCTTTGTCGGCCATGAGGGCCTTGCCCCAGTGCACGGCGCCAAAGCCCAGGGCCAGCAGAGCAAGCGTGATGCCGAGCCCCATGAACAGCGTGTTGAGCCGGACATCGGCGATGTTGTCGGACTCGATAGGGAAGAGCATGTATGCGGCGATGGCCCAAATGCTGCCAACGATCGAGAGATAGAACAGCGTGTAAACGGTGCGCTCGGCACGCAGTCTCTTCTTGGGATCTTTGTCGGTCACCCGCGCGCGGTGGGGAGGGAAGCCGGGGTTTTCCACGGCATCGCTGACGACGAGTGCCGTTCCGGCGTCGCCCGTTCTGGCGTGTTCGACGGCCGACGAGTCGGCAGCGGTCAGTTCCTTACCGCTGTTATCGTCCTGTGCCATTGTTCTCCTTTTCGCGCTGTGTCACGACTCGTGTGCCGGTCAATTCGATTTCGCCGTAATCCACACGGTCAGGGCCACGACAGTGCCGAGGCCGAAGATCCAGAGGAAGAGTCCCTCGGCGACGGGGCCGAGCGATCCGAGCTCGAATCCACCCGGGGAGGGATTGTCCTGGATGAACTTGAGGTAGGTGATGATGTCGCGCTTGCCGTCGGGCGTGATGTTCAGGTTGTTGAAGACGGGCATGTTCTGCGGGCCGGTAACCATGGCCTCGTAGATGTGTGCGGCCGAAACGCCCTTCAGTGACGGGGCGAACTTGCCCTCGGTCAGCGCGCCGCCGGCACCGGCAACGTTGTGGCACATGGCGCAGTTGACCCGGAAGAGCTCGCCGCCGTTGGCCGCGTTACCCTTGCCATCGAGCACCGAGCCCTCGGGAATGCCGGGGCCGGGGGCGAGTGAGGCGACATACGCGGCAAGCGCCTTGACGTCCTTGTCGGTGAACTGCGGCGGCTTCTCCTCGGCCTGCGGGCCCTGCATGGCCATCGGCATGCGGCCGGTGCCCACCTGGAAGTCCACAGCGGCAGCGCCGACGCCGATCAGGCTCGGCCCGTTGTCTGTGCCTTCTGCAGAGAGGCCGTGGCAGGTGGCGCAGTTCGCCATGAACAGCTTCTTGCCGTGATCGACCGTCTGCTGGCTGACCGCCGTGTCAGCGGATGCCGATGTCGAGTTGAATGCGGTGTAAGCGCCACCGGTGACGCCGAGACCTATAGCGATCAGGGCGAGGGTAGCAAGAGGGTGGCGCCGGCCGGTCTTTCGACGTGCTCGTGCCGGGGACTGCGTATTCGCGCGCATGGTGGTGTGGCCTGCTCCTGATTCCTATTTGAGAACGTAGATGACCAGGAAGAGCCCGATCCAGACGACGTCGACGAAGTGCCAGTAATACGAGACGACGATGGCACTGGTCGCCTCCTTGTGTCCGAAGTGCTTGACGGCGAAGGCGCGGCCGATGACAAGAAGGAACGCGATGAGCCCGCCGGTGACGTGGAGGCCGTGGAATCCGGTGGTGATGTAGAACGCTGAGCCGTAGGCGTTGGAGCTCAACGAGATTCCCTCGCTGACAAGCGTCGCGTACTCCATGATCTGGCCGGAGACGAAGATGGCCCCGAGCGCATAGGTGAGGGTGAACCACTCGACCATGCCCCACTGGCTGGGCTTCCACCCCGTCGAACGCGCCTGCAGCCGCTCTGCCGCGAACACACCGAACTGGCAGGTGAACGAACTCGACACCAGAATCAGCGTGTTCACAAGCGCGTATGGCACATTGTGATGAGCGGTCTCGGCAGCCCACAACTGGGGAGCCGTCGACCGAAGCGTGAAGTAGATGGCGAAGAGACCGGCGAAGAACATGACTTCGCTGCCGAGCCACACGATAGTGCCAACCGCGACCACATTGGGCCTGTTGATCGATGGCGCGCTCGCCGATGGGGATATTGAGGTGCTTGTCACGTCTCCATTATGGCCGATATCGCGGTCGGGTTTGGTCACTGACGGGGCCAGTCTCGAACGAATGAGTCACGATGGCCGTCATTTCCGCCGCTGACACGGGTGTTTCCCGCATCGCGGGCGGTGGTGACTGTGAAGCCGTCGATAGGATTACGGGCATGGCGGATCAGCAGACGTGGCCCTCGATCATCACGGCGCTTCTCGAGCGCGAAGACCTCAGTGTTGCGGATGCGGCCTGGGCGATGGACCAGGTGATGACCGGCAGGTCGACGGATGCGCAGCTCGCGGCTTTTCTCGTGGCGTTGCGTGCAAAGGGCGAGACGGTCGACGAGATCGTCGGCTTCCGTGACGCGGTCCTCGAGCACGCCGTTGCGCTTCCGGTCGATTCGATGGCACTGGACATTGTCGGTACCGGTGGCGACCGCTTCGGAACCGTGAATATATCCACCACAGCGTCGATCGTTGCCGCGGCATCCGGTGTGCCCGTCGTCAAACACGGCAATCGGGCGGCGAGTTCATCGTCGGGTTCATCGGATGTTCTGGCTGCGCTGGGCATCGACCTCTCGTTGCCGGGGGAGCGGGTCGCGGAAGTGTTCGAGAAGGTGGGCATCACCTTCGCCTTCGCCTCGTATTTTCACCCCGGATTCGGCCATGCCGGCAACGTTCGCAGGGAGTTGGGCATCCCGACGGTCTTCAACTTCCTGGGGCCGCTCTGCAATCCGGCCCGACCGGAGGCATCCGCCGTCGGTGTGGCCCAGCTCGATCGAGTTCCGCTTTTCGTGGGGGTGTTTCAGACCCGCGGTGCCGCTGCACTCGTGTTTCGCGGCGACGACGGCCTCGACGAGCTCTCCACAACGGGCCACAGCCACGTGTGGGAGATTTCGCGCGGCCTGGTCACCGAGCACGACATCGATCCCCGCGATCTTGGCCTGAAGCGGGCGAAGATCGACGATCTGCTGGGCCGAGACGCCGCATACAACGCCTCGGTCGTACATGATGTGCTCGCCGGTGAACACGGGGCCGTTCGCGACATCGTGCTGCTGAATGCGGCGGCAGGACTCGTGGCCTTCGACCTCGCATCGAATCCAAACCAGGTGCAGGACTCGATACTGGATCGATTCCGCGGGAAGATTGCGGTAGCGGCCGAAGCAATCGATTCGGGCGCAGCGGCAACGAAGCTCGCCGAGTGGGTCGCCGCAACCCGATAACCGACACGAGGAGGGGTTTCGATGAAGAAGCTCATCAATGATCCACGGCACGTCGTGAGCGAATCGCTCGCCGGATTCGGCGTCGCCCACGCCGACATCGTCAGGGTCGAGGGCGATCCGGAATACGTGGTGCGCAGCAACGCGCCTTCAGCCGGAAAGGTGGCGCTGGTCAGCGGAGGTGGCAGCGGCCATGAGCCACTGCACGCCGGCTTCGTGGGCACAGGGATGCTGGATGCTGCCGTGCCCGGCGACGTCTTCACCTCACCGACGCCCGACCCGATTCTCGCGGCAACGCGCGCCGTGAACTCGGGCAAGGGCGTGCTGCACATCGTGAAGAACTACACCGGTGACGTGCTGAACTTCGAGACGGCGGCGGAATTCGCGGGCGCGGACGGCATCGTGGTGCGTTCGGTGCTCGTCGAAGACGATGTCGCCGTGCAGGATTCGCTCTATACCGCCGGGCGTCGCGGCGTGGCGGGCACCCTCGTTGTGGAGAAAATTGCCGGAGCCGCGGCCGAACGCGGTGACGATCTCGATGCGGTGGCCGCTCTCGCGACGCGCGTCGCGGCCGAGACCCGTTCCATGGGTGTCGCGCTGCGGGCCGGAACCGTGCCCTATGCCGGAGTGCCAGGCTTCGAGATCGGTGAAGACGAGATAGAGCTGGGCGTCGGCATCCATGGCGAACCCGGTCGTGCCCGCATCGCGCTGGAGCCGGTGGATGGCATCGTCGACAAGCTGCTGGAGCCGATCATCAGCGATATTCCGTTCGCATCGGGTGATCGCGTGCTGCTGTTCGTCAACGGCATGGGAGGCACCCCGCTCTCGGAGTTGTACATCGTCTACCGCCGTGCCGCCGAGGTGTTGGCCGAGCAGGGTATCGAGGTGGTGCGCAGTCTCGTCGGCAACTTCGTGACTTCGCTGGAGATGCAGGGGGCATCCATCACGGTCTCGCGCTTCGACGACGAGTTGCTCACGCTCTGGGACGCGCCCGTTCACACCGCCGCTCTTCGCTGGGGACTGTAGGAAGGCAATTACATGACACTCGACGCCACCTGGACACGGCGCTGGCTTCAGCGCTCCGCGGAGGTCATCGCTGAGCATCGTTCTGAGCTCGGCGCTCTTGATCGGGAGATCGGTGATGGGGACCACGGGGAGAATCTCGACCGTGGTTTCACCGCCGTGCTCGCCCAGATTGAAACCCTGCCATCGGATGCGACGCCGGGCGCGCTCTTGCGCGCCTCGGCGATGTCGCTGATTTCCAAGGTCGGGGGCGCGTCGGGGCCGCTGTATGGCACCGCGCTACTGAAGGCATCCGAGGCCGTCGGCGACGCAAGCTCCCTCGATGCCGCTGGCGTCGTTGCGCTGTTGACCGGCGCACGCGACGGCATCGTGCTGCGCGGCAAGGCCGAATCGGGTGACAAGACCATGGTGGATGCCTGGACGCCGGCCGTGGACGCAGCCGCGGCTGCTGCGGCTGCCGGAAAGACGCCGGCCGAGACGTTCGCGGCGGCGGCCGAGGCCGCCGTTGCGGGAGCGGCCGCGACAGAGCCCCTGGTTGCGCACAAGGGGCGCGCGAGCTATCTGGGGGAGCGCGCCATCGGCCATCGTGACCCCGGCGCACAATCGACGGCGCTGATTCTCACGGCGGCGTCGGACACGGCACAGGCGGCCTGAGGTGGCGACCGTCACTTCTCGGGTCGGCATCGTCTTCGTCTCACACAGCGCGAAGATTGCCCACGGACTGGTCGAGCTTGCTCGTCAGATGGCGCCGGAGGTCGCGCTCGAAGCGGCCGGAGGAAGCGACGACGACGGCATCGGCACGAGCCTGGAGAAGATCCAGGCGGCTATCACTGCGGCCGACTCGGGCGACGGCGTCGTGGTGCTCTGCGATCTCGGTTCGGCGGTCATGACGGCCGAATCCGCCATCGACTTTCTCGACGGTGGGCAGTCCGCGCGTGTGCGTCTTGCGGATGCACCGCTCGTGGAGGGCGGGGTGGCCGCCGCCGTGTCGGCGGAGACCGGGGGATCGCTGGAGGGCGTGCTGGCTGCGGCAGAGTCGGCCGCCGGGCCTGCGGCCGGTTCAGTGGCTGGTTCTGGGGGCGAGGCGGCGGGCGCCGGGGCCGGCGCGATTGCCGCGCCGGAGGCATCCGGCTCGCATTTCTCGCGTTCAGTGACCCTGATAAACAGGGACGGGCTGCACGCACGCCCCGCCGCCGAATTCGTGCGGCTTGCGAGCACCTTTGATGCGCGCGTGACGGTGAACGGCAAGGACGCGAAGAGCCTGCTGGGCATCATGGCGCTGGGGCTCACGGTGGGCACGACCGCCGAGATTGCGTCGGACGAGCCCGGGGGAGCGGAGGCGGTCGCCGCCCTCGCCGACCTCATCGAATCGGGCTTCGGCGAAAAGGGCTAGGGGAGGGGCAGGACGATCCCGCCTTGCCGCGTTGCCGTCACCTCGCCCGCAAACCACGCCTCGCAGAAGGTCTGTCTGCGAATCGGCATGGTGGATGTTGGACTGACTGACGCGTACTACAACACGTCGTGTGCACTGTTTGTGACGCAGCGGCTGGCCGCGCCCGACGTGGAGTGAAAGGATCTGAGCATGACCGTGCCCAACCCTGCCGAATTCAGCGCAGCCTGGGTGAAGGCCTGGAATGCGCACGATGTTGAAGCGGTGTTGAGCCACTTCCACGACGACGTGGTCTTCACCTCGCCCGTTGCGGCGCAGTTGATCGAGGCAAGCCGCGGCACGCTGCGCGGCAAGACCGAGCTTCGACACTACTGGGTCGAAGGCCTCGCGCTGATTCCCGATCTGCACTTCACCGTCGAGAACGTCTACGCGGGGCTGGATGCGATCGTGATCAACTACCGCAACCAGAAGGGCAATCTCGTCAACGAGGTTCTCATCTTTGACGACGGCCTCGTCGTCGAGGGCCATGGCACCTATCTCAGTGGCGACGAGAACCCCGCCGGCGCGAGGGAACGTTGAGAATGGTGACGGCACTGATCTGCGTGGACGTGCAGAAGAACATGCTCGAAGGGGATACCGCGGTGCCGGACGTGCCATCGGTGAGCCGCGAGCTCTCGTCGCTGCTCAAGCGAGCACGTGCCGCCGGCTCACCCATCGTGCACGTGCAGAACGACGGGGGAGCGGGCGACCCGGACGAGCCGGGAACGCCCGGGTGGGAGCTGGTCTGCGCGGTGCAAACCGGTGAACGCGTGGTTCGCAAGGACCAGCCGAACACCTTCGCATCGAATCCGGATCTCGCGGGCTGGCTGCGCGAGCAGGGCGTCGACACCGTCGTCGTCGCCGGCATGCAGAGCGAGTTCTGCGTCTCGGCCACGAGCCTGGCCGCCATCGATGCGGGCTTCACAACGGTGCTCGCCTCGGGAGCCCACGTCACCTATGACACCGAGCGGCCAGCCCGTGACATTGCCACGGATGTCGAGCGCGCGGTCGCCGTCTTCGGCGGCCTTGTGCGCGAAGCCGCCGACATCCAATTCTGAGTTGCGAACGTGCGCAGTGAATCGGGACTACCCCGCAACGCGGGGCCTGTGAGTTCGTCGGCACGCGCGGACGCGCCCCGAACAAGATTGGTGATGCCGATGCCGCGCTCCCGGAGATGGGCGACATCATCCGCGGCGAATCCTGACGAGGCATTGATGCGCCTGTCGACGATGCCGGCGCGGTAGAGCGCCGGATAGAAACGGTTGCTTCCGCCACCGAAGTGCGCCTGCACCGCTATCGTGCGCAGGCCCGGGTTGATGCCGACGAACAGAAGCCGGATGTCGGTGCCGAGCAGATCGGGCAACATTTTGCCGCGAAACGAATCCAGTTCACTGCGCGAGAAACCCACCATTGCACAGTAAGCCCTGAACTGGACATGGTGTGGCTGAGGCGTCGATCCACATCGGCCTGCCCATGCGGAACATCCCGGACGGTCATGGTGTTCTATTCTCTGGATGCGGAGACGAGCCGATGCGGCAGACTGAGAGTCACCGTGGCCGTCGAAGCAAGCGACACGAAGAGGAGAGCACGATGACAGGAAAAACAGAGACCGCGATCCTCGCTTCCGGATGTTTCTGGGGGGCGCAGCAGCTGTTGCGCAGGCGGCCGGGCGTGATCTCGACGCGCGCGGGATACTCCGGCGGCGATACGCCGAACGCGACGTATCGCAACCACGGAGACCACGCCGAATCGGTGGAAATCGTCTTTGACCCTGAGCAGATCTCATTTCGAGAGGTGTTGGAGTTCTTCTTCCAGATACACGACCCGTCGACGAAGGATCGTCAGGGCAACGACATTGGCAGGAGCTATCGTTCGGCGATCTTCTATACGAGCGATGAGCAGAAACGAGTGGCAGAGGAGACTATCGCCGATGTCGACGCATCCGGTCTCTGGCCGGGCGCCGTCGTGACCGAGGTCGCCGCGGCCGGGCCGTTCTGGGAGGCGGAGGAAGAGCACCAGGACTACCTCGAGAAGTATCCGGCCGGGTACACCTGCCACTACGTGCGACCCGACTGGAAACTGCCGCACCGCCCGGAGACGTCCGCATCCGGATCGTCGCGCTGATGTGGAGCGGCTCGCTCTGAGCCCTCGCCGAACGGTTTACGGACTTCTGGCGTTGGCCGCATAACGAGAACCCGGGATGTCGGCCGAGGGAGGGGCGGGTTACGTGGTTCTCGCTGGTTGCCAACAGATGACTTGACATAATGTACATTATCAGCAAAGCGGAACCACTGCGGGAAGTGGGGTGAGAGTTCCCTCACTCTTCGATGGCCGGGAGCATACTGGAACGGTAACGAGGAGGCGCGGCGCCATGCATACACAAGCCCGGCGTCCGTTCGCCGGGATGGTCATCGGCGCCGCCGGCTTTGGTGTGAGCGCGGTTATCGCGTTGCTGTCGTACATTGGGCTCGGAGCTCTTCGCGCACGCTCGTCCGCCCGGGCGGGCAGCGGCCTGACGATACCCGAACACGCCGTGCGCTACGGCGATGAACACCCCGGCGAGGCTTTGCATTTCGCCGTGCTCGGTGACTCGCTGGCGGTCGGACTGGGCGCGGAGAACGGTTCTGAGACCGTCGGCGCGATTCTCTCTCGGCGACTGGCCAGTGAGCTCGCCCGACCCGTCGCCGTGCATAACACGGCCGCCGTGGGCGCCGTGAGCAGCGATCTTCGTGCGCAGATCGTCGCGCTCTCCCAGATCGATGCTGACCCCGAGGTGGCCCTCATCGTGATCGGCAGCAACGATGTACTGCACCTGGTGCGAGTAGATCGTTCCGCGCGTCAGATCTTCCGTGCCGTCGTCGATCTGCGGCGTATGGGTGCGCGTGTGGTCGTCGCCACCTGCCCGGATCTCGGGACCGTGCGCGCACTGTTCCAGCCGCTGCGAATGCTGGCTCGCGGCGCAAGCAGGCGGCTCGCGCGGGCTCAGACCATTGTCGTGCTGCAAGCCGGTGGCCGACCGGTGCCGCTGGGCACGACCCTCGGCGCGGTGTTCTCGCACCGTTATCGCAGTATGTTCTCCGTGGACCACGTGCACCCCTCTCCCCTGGGCTATGCCCGGGCGGCGGCCGTGCTGTTCCCGAGCATCCGCAGCGCAGCTGAAGACGACATTCGCCGAGAAAAGCACTGAGCCGCTGGCGACAATATCGGCGCGGCGGGTGTCGTTCGGAGCCCCCGCCTCGCGGAGCGCTAACCTGACGCTCACGTCATCCGTTGTGTTCCCTGCCGGCTCACCGGCCTGCAGTACCTCTCAAGAGCATTGTCTCGACAGAAAGGCTTCACATCATGTCCGAACAGCAGTCTGGCCCGCACTCGGCCTTCGATCTTTCCCTCGATGCGAGAAACCTCACGACGTCGGCGGTCAACGCGGTTCGTTCCGCGCTGGGAATCACCGGCGTCATCGGTTTGATTCTCGGAGTGATGGTTCTGGTCTGGCCCGGCTCGACCCTGGTGGGGATCGGCATACTCTTCGGCCTCTACTTCGTGATCTCCGGCGTCATTCGTGCAGGTGTCGGCATCTTCGCCCATGGGCTCAGCGCGGGTCTGCGTGCGCTGGACATCATTCTCGGGCTGCTCCTGATCGTCGGCGGGGTCGTCGCACTGAAGAACATCGCGCTCACCCTTGTGCTGCTGACCGCGGTGGTCGGCATCGGCTGGATCATCGAGGGAATCGTCGCGCTCGTCGAGGGCGGGCGATCACAGTCCAGGGCTCTGACGGTCACCCTGGGCATTCTCAGCGTGATTGCCGGCCTGGTGCTGCTGGTTCTTCCCGTCGCATCGATCGCCGTGATGGTCTTCTACGGCGGAATCGCCCTGGTCATTCTGAGCGTCGTTCAGATCGTGCGCGCCTTCACGTTCGGGCGCGCCGCCGAGAACTCGACCAACTGAAATAAATTCGCCGTTCAGGCGCCGAAATCGTGCGTGTCGCCGACGAGGCGCGTGTGGTCCTCGGGAATCGCCTCGACGGCGGCCAGGGCAACCTCCGCCGCGAACTCGGCCACGTTGTACAGCCTGCCGGCGGCCTCGCGGCGTGCACCTATCGCTCCTGGGTTCATTCGCTCGAGCAGCGTCGCCGTGATGGTGCCCTCGATCATGTCGCCGGAGACGACGACGAACCCGATGCCATGTGAGGCGAGTTCGGGAATCAGTTCGCGCAACGCATCCTCGCCGGCTCGTTTGCTGAGGGCGACGGGCTCGTATTCGGGCATGGTGGGCGCCGTGCGAATGAAGTGCGCCTGGTGGCTCGTCACGAAGACCACGCGGGAACCCTCCCCCATCAACGGAATCGCTGCGGTGAGCGCCATCACCTGGGCGTCCCTGTTGAGTTGCATCGCGTAGTCCGCGGCCATGCCGCCTTCCATGCCGCCCGAGGCATTCAGCACCAGGATGTCGAGCCCGCCGAAGGCATCCTGAACGCCCTGGAACAGCTGTGAGACGGATGCCCCGTCCGTCAGATCTGCTCCCACGGTGATCGCCGTACCACCGTCAGCGCGGATCGCGTCGGCCAGTTTGAGCGCGCGCGCCTCCTTGTTGCGAAAGTTGATGGCGACCTGGGCGCCAGCCTCGGCGAAGTATCGAATCGTGTCTGCGCCAACGCCGCGCGAGGAACCGGTGACCAGTACGCGCTTTCCGTCGAGACTTCCGGGGGTGAGTGGGCTGGTCACGGTCTTCGGCTCCTCAGGGCTGTGCGGAATGTAAAGGCGTCTCGAGACTACCAACTTCCCCCGTCGCGGCACGCGGCGAACTGATAGCGTCATGAGAAGGCGAAGGGAGCCCACCGGTGGACACCATCACCTCGTTTGCGTGGATCGTCTGGCTTGCGTTGATCCTGATCTTCATCATTGTCGAGATGCTCACGCTCGAGTTCACCTTTCTCATGATCGCCGTCGGCAGTCTTGTCGGTCTGCTCTCCGGCCTGCTCGGGGCACCGTGGTGGCTGCAGCTGCTCATCGCTGCCATCGTCGCCGTGTTGCTGCTGTTCACCATCCGTCCGCCGCTTCTGCGACTGTTGCGACGCGGCGGGGATCCGGCGCGCAGCAATGTGGATGCGCTTCTCGGCACGCGCGGTCACGTCGTGCAGACCATCACGAAGACCGACGGCCAGGCCCGTCTCGACAACGGTGAGACGTGGACGGCGCGCACCGCGCCGGGCGTCGACCACCGTGATCTTGCTCCCGGTGAGGAGATTCTCGTCGTCTCGATCGACGGAGCGACCGCCATGGTCGTTCCCGCAGAAAGGAAGCTTCCATGAACGATTCCGCTTCGCTTGTCACGGCGATAGTCGTGTGGGTCATTGTTGCGATTGTCGTGATCTTCGTTCTTGTCACGCTGTCGCGGGCGATTCGTATCATTCCGCAGGCGACCGCCGGCGTCGTGGAGCGGCTCGGCAAGTATCACAAGACCCTGCTTCCTGGCCTGAACGTGCTCGTGCCCATCATTGACCGGGTGCGCCCGCTCATCGATCTGCGTGAACAGGTCGTGTCGTTTCCCCCGCAGCCGGTGATCACCGAGGACAACCTGGTCGTCTCCATCGACACCGTCGTCTATTTTCAGGTGACGGATGCACGCGCCGCGACGTACGAGATCGCCAACTACCTCGGCGCCGTCGAGCAGCTGACCACCACAACGCTGCGTAACGTCGTGGGCGGGCTGAACCTCGAAGAGGCACTCACCAGTCGTGACGAGATCAACAGCAAGCTGCGCATCGTGCTCGATGAGGCCACCGGCAAGTGGGGCATCCGCGTTGGACGCGTCGAGCTCAAAGCCATCGACCCGCCCCTCTCCATCCAGGATTCCATGGAGAAGCAGATGCGCGCCGAGCGTGACCGCCGGGCCGTGATCCTGACGGCCGAGGGTAATAAGCAGTCGGAAATTCTCAACGCCGAGGGCATGCGCCAAGGGGCGATCCTCAAGGCCGAGGGCGATGCGAAGGCTGCCGTGCTGCGAGCCGAGGGTGAGGCCAAGGCCATCACCACGGTCTTCAATGCCATTCACGAGGGCGACCCCGACCCGAAGCTGCTGGCCTACCAGTACCTGCTCACCCTGCCGAAGATCGCCGAGGGCAGCGCCAACAAGCTGTGGGTCATTCCGAGCGAACTGACCGAGGCGCTCAAAGGCTTCGGCGCCGCGTTCGGTCCGCGTGCGGGAGGAATCGCCCCGGAGGCGAAGGATTAGCCGCACTCCCCCTGCCCCACGCCCCGGGAGGTTCTTTGCTCCCGGTGGGCCGCGTGTCTTCGCGCATCGGGGTCTGGCGATCGACGCGCCCGAGAACACGCTGCTCGCCTTTCGCCGGGCGATTGCTGCCGGCGCGACGCACCTGGAGACGGATGTGCACGCTTCGCGTGATGGCATTGCCGTCATCAGCCACGATCCGGACCTCAGCCGCCTGGTCGGCCACGATGCGCGCGTCGAAGACCTCAGCATGGCCGAATTACGCGCGATAGATCTGGGTTTCGATCAGCCGTTCTGTTCGCTCGAGGAGGCGCTGGAAGCCCTTCCGGACGCCCTGTTCAACATCGATGTGAAAACCGAGCGTGCCGAACGCCCGACCGCGGTCGCGATAGCCGCAGCTGCCGCCACCGACCGGGTGCTCATCACCTCCTTCTCGGAGGCTCGACGCCGGCGCACCGCGGATGCCCTGACCGGGGTCGCCACCTCGGCATCCGTCGTTCGATTTCTGCCGGCCGTTCTTGCCGCGAAGATGGGCCTCTCCCCCCTCGTGCGACGCGCCCTTCGCGGGTTGGATGCCGTGCAGGTTCCGGAGCGTCGCGGTGCGTTCCGCATCGTCTCCCCCCGCACCGTGCGTGCCATGCATGCCGCCGGTGTCGAGGTGCACGTGTGGACGGTGAATGATCCCCTGGACATGGGCCGCCTGCTCGATTGGGGCGTCGACGGGCTCGTTACGGATCGCTGTGATCTGGCAGTCGAGGTGATCCGCTCGCGTTCCTGAGAGTCTGCTGATGGTAGACGCGCCGTGGTGAGCCAATCTCCAGCTTGACCCGCTATAAATAGAGGTCGCATCGCGAGAAGGAGACCACAAAATGGCAGATCGCAGTTTGCGCGGAATGAGACTTGGCGCCCAAAGCCTACAGAGCGAAGAAGGCGTCGTTTACTCACCGCGAACCCACTACACGTACCTGTGCCCGGCGTGCGGCAAGGAGACCGACACCGTGTTCTCGGCCGAAGCCGAGGCTCCCGAAACGTGGGAGTGCAAGCACTGCAGCCACGAGGCGATTCTGCTCGTCGGCGATGAGCCCGTCGTGATTGACCGCTCGGATGCGAAGATTCCGCGCACGCACTGGGACATGTTGCTCGAACGTCGCACTCGCGACGAGCTCGAGGAGCTTCTGGCCGAGCGGCTCAGCTATCTGCGTTCGCGCCGCGGCGAGAACCACAAGATCGGCGCTTAGCTCCGACTCCGGTGGCGTCGACTCGATTTTTCCTCGCGGAGGCGGGCGGCTATTGCGCTCGCACCGATGATGAGGCCGCCGAGACCGAGACCGCACACCAGCAATTCGATCCCCCGACTCAGTAGTGAGGCGGGGGTCGTTGCTGTACCCAGGGGAACGGCAGTCACCATGGCTCCCGGCCGGTACGCCGGGATCGTGTCGAGCGTGGAACCATCCGGCGCTATCGCCGAACTGGTGCCGACCGTCGAGATGTTCACGAGCGACCGCCCGGATTCGATGGCGCGCAACCGTGCTATCGCCAACTGCTGCGCGTTCTCATCGGTGTGACCGAAGTCGGCGTTGTTGGTCTGCGCCAGAATCACCTGTGCACCGTTGTTCGTCATGTCGGTGATCAGTTGGTCGTCGACGATATCGAAGCAGATCGACAGTCCGGCGCGGATACCGCCGACATCCACGACATTCGGCTTGGTGCCCGGCGTGTAGTCGCGCTGCACGAGGTCGATGAGGCTCGGGGCGAAAGGCCGCCAGAATGCCCGATCCGGAATATATTCCCCGAACGGAACCGGGTGTCGTTTGTCGTACGAGGCCACCACTCCCCTGCCGGCCTCCCAGACCAGCGAAGAGTTGTATATCTTGTCACCCTCCTGCGTGATGGCGCCGGTGACCAGCGGCGCATTCATGTGCGCGCTGATGTAGTCGAGGGCGGCCGCGGCCTCAGCATCGCGGGTCGGGTCGATGTCCGTTCCGCCCTCCGGCCAGACAACCATGTCGACGTGCTGATCGAGGATCGGCAGTGTGGCACTGATCTGGCTGTTCAGGATGTCGCCGGGGTTGCGTTTGTCGAAGTAGCCCGCCTTGCCGTTGCCCTGCACGGCGGCGATGGTCACGGTTCCGGATGTGGTGGCCGGCCACGCGGGAATCGCCAGTACCAAGGCAACGGAGCCGAGCGCCGTGGCGAATCGGGCAAAGCGCGAGATTTCCTGTGCACGTGGCGTTCTGATGCACTCGACGATGACGGCGGTCACCAGCACCATGACGAAGGTGAGGCCCGCAACACCGAACCAGGCCACGAGCGGAGCGAAGGGGCTCTGCGACTGGGATAGCGCCGCACGGCCCCAGGCGAATCCGCCGTACGGCCACACATTCGCTATACCCTCGCGCGCGGTCCACAGGCCCGCGACGACGAGCGGCAGCATGCCGAGGCGCCCGAGTCGGGAGGGCCAGGCGCAAGGAATCCAGCGATAAGCCAGACAGATGAGCACCGCGCCGGCCGCGAAGAATAGCGACTCGAGCGTGGAGAGTGCGATCCATGGCAGATCACCGAGGTACAGCGACGTCCAGGCCACGTGGGTGAGATAAAACGAGAGTCCGCCGATGAAGCCTACGAGGAATGCGCTCCCCGCCCGCCTGCCCATTACCGAGACGAGATACATGCCGATGCCGACGAAAGCCAGAGGCCACCAGCCGATACCGGGAAAGGCCGCGCTGTAGACCGGACCGGCGGCGGCCGCCAGCACCAGCGCAAGCCAAAGCGGCAAGGGGGCGCGGGTGGGCACTGTCACGATTTCAGAGCTTAGGCGATCGGGCGTATGTGCACGCTGTGTGCGACGCGCGGAGGCACGGTGCGTGGTCGGTGCTTCGTGCACCGCTCAGTCCACCGAGGAATAGGCGACGATGCCGCGACGAATAGCATCCAGCGCCAGCCTCGCGGTGCGCCCGACCGGACCATCCGCAACCACGGAGAGCTGATCCAGCAGATCGATGGTCTGCTTGGTCCAGCGCACGAAGTCCCCCGCCGCCATGTCTGCCTCCTGCAGCACGGTGCCGAGCGCCACTCCGCGCGCCCAGCCGTGCATGGCCAGGCAGAGTCCGGTCGAGACGGGCTGGCTGCCGGCCAGCCGATTCTCTCGTTCGAGGTCGTCGAGGCGACTCCAGAGCTCCTGGGTCTTCTGGAGGGCGGGGCGGAAGGCTCCCTTCGGCAGATAGCGCTCGGCGATCTCACCCTCTTCGCGGCGCGGCTCATAGACGAGCGACGTGGCCATCGCGGCCAGGCTCGGTGCATCGAGTCCTGTCCAGACGTTGCGTCGCAGGCACTCGGCAATGAGCAGATCGCGTTCGCCGTAGATACGTTTGAGCGTGCGGCCGTGGGCGGTCAGGGTTGCCGTGCCCGCGGCATCCGTCTGCAGGTAGCCGCAACTGAGCAGGATGTCGGTGACACGGTCAAAGACCTTGGCGACGGCGCCGGTGCGCGAGCGAATCTGCGCGCTGAGGGCATCCGTCTCTCTTTTCAGGCGCCACCAGCGTTCGGCCCAGCGCGCGTGCTTCTCCCGGTCTGAACAGCCGTGGCACGGATGCGCGCGCATCCGCTTGCGCAGCGCCGTGAGCTCGTGCTGCCTCTTCTCCCGTGCGCCCCGGCTCTGTGGCGCCCCGTGAGCGCCCTGGCGCTCCAGATCGCTGAGGCGCCGACGCAGGGCCGCATACTCGGCGAAGTCCCCCAGGTGGCAGGTCATCGCCTCGGAGTAGCCCGCGAGGGACTCCTCCTGTTTGCGCACCTTTTGCGCCAGATCGACAACGGCCCGGTCGGCCTGGAACTGGGCGAAAGACGATTCGAGAATCTCGCGGGTGCGCTCGCGACCGAACTGGTCGATGAGGTTCGCGGCCATGTTGTACGTCGGTCGAAAGCTGGAATTGAGCGGGTACGTGCGCCGGGAGGCGAGCGAGGCCACGGCCTGCGGGTCGAGGCCCTCCTGCCAGTGGATGACGGAATGCCCCTCGACGTCGATGCCGCGCCGGCCGGCACGCCCGGTGAGCTGGGTGTACTCCCCCGGCGTGATGGGCACGCGTGCCTCACCGTTGAACTTCTCCAGCTTCTCCAGAACCACCGTTCGAGCCGGCATGTTGATGCCCAGCGCGAGCGTTTCCGTCGCGAAGACCACCTTGACGAGTTTGCGTCGGAACAGCTCCTCGACGACCTCCTTGAAGGCAGGCAACATGCCCGCGTGGTGGGCGGCAACTCCGCGTTCGAGACCGTCAAGCCACTCCCAGTAGCCCAGCACGGCGAGATCCTCGTCGAGCAGGGTTCGGCAGCGCTCCTCCACAATCGCTCGAATCTCGTCGCGCTCGTGCGCCTCGGTGAGCCGCACGCCCGAGCGCAGCGTCTGCCGCACCGCCTGGTCGCAGCCGACCCTGCTGAAGATGAAGAAGATCGCGGGCAGCAGGTGGTGATCCTCGAGCAGGTCAACGATGTCGGCGCGATCAACGCGCACGGCCTGCGGTCGGCCTCCTCGCGAGTGGTAGCGCCCGACATCCTTCATCTGGCGAGCGCTCAGGGTGCGCCCGCCGTAGCGGGCCATCTGCACGAGTTCCGGGTTCACCCGGTTCGTCGCCGCGAGACCGGAGGAATCGAAGAGATCCACGAGCTTGCCGCGCATGAGAATGTGCTGTTCGAGCGGCACCGGGCGTTCCTCTGAGACGATGACATCGGTGTCGCCGCGCACCGCCTGAAGCCAGTCACCGAATTCCTCCGCGTTCGAGACCGTGGCGCTGAGGGAGACCATACGCACCGCGTCGGGCAGGTGAATGATGACCTCCTCCCACACTGCGCCGCGAAAGCGGTCGGCCAGGTAGTGCACCTCGTCCATGACCACCCAGGCCAGGTCGGTGAGCAGGTCGGAGTCGGCGTAGAGCATGTTGCGCAGCACCTCGGTGGTCATCACCACGATGCGCGCCCGCGCGTTGACGTTGGTGTCCCCGGTGAGCAGGCCGACGGCATCCGGCCCGTATTCGTTTACGAGCTCCTGGAACTTCTGGTTGCTGAGCGCCTTCATGGGTGTGGTGTAGAACACCTTGGCACGGGACTGCTGCATGGCCAGATAGACGGCGAACTCGGCCACGATGGTCTTGCCGGCACCCGTCGGTGCCGCAACAAGAACGCTGCGCCCGTCTTCGAGGCGGGCGCACGCTTCGCGCTGAAACGGATCGAGATCGAAGCGCAGACCCTGTCGAAAGGAGTCGAGTCGCGGCTGCGCCCTCTGCGACCGGGAGGCGGAGTATCGCTCGGCCGGCGAGAGCTGATCGGTCACGTCTTCAGCTTAGGCGCCGAACGACGGATGCGTGGCTCAGCCCGCGAGATCCGCCTCCATGCGCAGAGCGTTCTTCGCCGCGCGCCTGTCGTGCAGCCAGGCGACGCCTGCCGCAGCGAAGTACAGGCCGACCATCGGCACGGCCAGAAGCAGCATAGAGATGACATCGGCGGCGGGAGTGGTGACAGCGGTGAACAGCACGATGACGAGCATCGCGACGCGCCACGACTTCAGGATGGACTTCGCGCTCAGTACCCCCATGAAGTTGAGCAGCACCAGGAACACCGGCAGCACAAATGCGACTCCGACGACGATGACGAGCTTGAGTACGAAGTCGTAGTAGGACTGTGCGTCGATGTACGCGCTGTCCTGCCTGCCCGCAAAGCCGGTCAGCAGTCCGACGATGTGAGGCAACACGAACCAGCCGGCAGCGCAGCCGGCGAAGAACAACGGCACGGCGCTGAAGAAGAAGCCGAATGTATACCGCTTCTCCTTGCCGGTCAGCCCGGGCACGAGGAAGGCGAAGATCTGGTAGAGCCAAACAGGGCTGGAGATGATCGCGCCCACGGTAATGGCGATCTGCAACTTCAGGTCAAACGAGCCCGTGATGGTGGCGAAGTTCAGGGCGGCCGTGCGATGTTGGCTCTCGACGATTGCCTGCACGGGCGACCGCAGTGCGTCCAGAACGAAGTCGGCCAGAAACCACCCGGCCACGCCGCCCAGCACGAAGCCAATGGCGGCCTTAAACAGCCGTTTGCGCAGCTCAACGAGGTGTTGACCGAGCGTCATCCGCCGTTCGCGAGTGCGGCCCCGTTTCTCGGCGGAGATGGCCACCGTGCTAGAGCTTTTGCTGCGACTCGGGCTTGTCGTTGCCCACGGAGTGCGTGACGGCAACGTCTTCGTTGTGCGTCGTCGTGGTCGTGTCGTCCGGCTTGGCCGGCTCGTCGCCCTTCATGGTCTTCATCTCGCCGCGGAAGATGCGCATCGACTGACCCACGCTTCGCGCGAGCGCGGGAAGTTTGGGCGCACCGAAGAGCAGCAGCACGATGGCCAGAATGATGAGCAGGTGTGGCCAGCCGAATGCGTTTCCGAACATAAGTCAGGTCCTTTTGGTGGGTGGCGAAAACTGGTTGTAGTCAGCCTTCGTCAGAAGTCTACCTCGTTGTACCCGCGCGTCGCGATGAATCGCTCGTTCTTCTGCCCGTCTCGCCTTGTTGCGCTGGCGATCCTGGGAGAGCTGGGAGGCATCCGCGAAAACGGCGGGCTCGAAGCGGCGCTCGGCCAGTTGCTCCGCACGCTGTTCGAGCAGCGAGGTCTTGTCGGCGAGCTCGCCGAGATCGGTGACGACACCGAGAGCCTTTCTGAACAGCCGGATGCCCTGCCACACCAGAAGCGCCAGCAGCGCTGCGATGAGCACTACCCAGATCACGAGCCAGGACCACCAGGGCATGGGAGCAGCCTACGCGCCCGACTCGGGCGTGTTCGACGGGTGCGTGTCTGCCTCCTCGTTGCCAGCGGCGTCATAGCGTGCCGCACCCGCCGCCGCCCACTCGGCCACCACGTTCCTGGCCTCCTCGGGCCCCGTCACCGTGAGCACGCCCGAAAGCCGTGCGGCGAGGCGCTTGAGCCCGTGGTAGTGGGCGACGCGCACGCTCGTGCGCACGTATCCGTCCTCCTGAAGACGCGGCGTTCCCTCGCGAATGTAGTCGGCGACGAGCGGCAGCGCCGATGCGGTGATCTCCACGTCGACACTGAGGTCGTCGTCTGAGCCTTCGAAGAGCGTCTCCGGCAGGCTTACGTCGGTGGGGTGATACGTGATGGTTTCATCAGTCGCGCGGAGCTCGCTCATGCGGTCCAGGCGAAAGGTGCGTACCGCCTCGCGCAGGTGGCACCAGCCGCGCAGATACCAGTCCTGGTCGTCCGACTCGATGCGCAGGGGGTCAACGCGGCGGCGCTCCTGCTCGCCGCGGGAGTTGAGATAGTCGAACTCCACCTGCGTACCGGATGCGACGGCATCGCGAATCACACGCAGCGACTCGTCGGATGCGCTGCCCGCGACGGCCACCTGGCTCGGCTCGCCCGAGGCTCCGCGCGCCAGCTTGGCCATGAGCACGCCGATGACGTCACGGTCGGCGTTCTCGGGCAGCGCCGAAAGGTATTGCAGGCCGGCGATGAGCGCGGCGGCCTCGCGTGCCGAGAACCGCGGCGAATCGTCAATGGCGACCAGGTGTGTCAGGGCTATCTGGTCATTCTGCTCGAAGTCGTCCCAGGCGATGTCGAAGAGATCGCCTGGCAGGTACTGCCGGGTCTCCCCCGGCACGCCGGAGACGGCGATGAGACGAACGGCCTCGCGAATCTGCGTCTCGGTGACCCCGAACTGCTCGGCGGCATCGGAGACGCTGACCCGATCGTGGTCCATGAGATACGGCACCAATGCGAGCAGCAGCAGCAGTTTGTCCTGGGCGTGCAACGGTGTACGAGGTTCAGTCACGGTGAGCCTTCTCTGTGGCCGCCAGGCGGGTTTGCACGGCCGTACGCAGGGCATCCGGTGAGATTACGAGCACCTCGGGTCCGTAGCCGGCCAGCTCGTCGGCGAGAACGTTGATGTCGGTGTAGTGCGCCGAGATCGCCGTCTCGCTCGTGGGCTCACCGGTGTACCGGCGGCGCAGGCGCACCGCGGCGTCGCTGCCGGGAACCACCTCGATCTCCGCGACATTCTGCTGCCAGATACGCTCGAGCTCATCGAGGGCGCGCGCGGCGAAGTCCGCGCCATCCGGTTCGAATGTGCGGTTCGTGAGCGTGACGGTGTCGACGATGCGTGACAGCAGGAATGTTCGCGAGCCCTGCGCGTCCTGGTCGATGCCCTGCAGGTGCCAGCGACCGAGGTGCTGCACGAGTGCGAGAGGGGCGACCGTGCGCCGCCGTGATGCGCTCTCCCCCGGCTTGAGATAGGAGAACGTCACTATCGCCTTGCGTTCGAGGGCAAGACTGAGCGGCTCGAACGCGCTCTCGCGCACTCGCAGCCGCGGCGCGTAGCCGAGAACCGGTTCGTTCGACTCGACCCCGAGGGAGCGCAGCTTCATGATGGCGCGACGGGACTCACCCGAGAGCGAACCTTCCCGCCAGACGGCGGCGGCCAAGCCGAGCAGGGTGATCTCCTCGGCCGAGAACACGATGTCGGAGGGAAGATCATACGAGCCCTTGGGGATGCGATACCGCAGGTTCTGGTTGTTGCCGGGATCGCCCGGCGATTCCACGGTCTCCAAAGGCACGCCGAGCTCACGGATGTCATCTTTGTCGCGTTCGAACTGCCGCTCGAGGCTGGCGTTGTCACCGGCGCTCGAATACCGCTGCCGGTATCCCTGAACGGTCGACAGCACCTCGTTCTTCGTCAATCCGCTCTCGGTGGCGAGCAACGCAAGCACGAGGCTGAACAGGCGCTCTTCGACCGGAATTCGGGCGGGCTTGGAGACTGGAGGCACGACCACAATCCTAGGCTGCCGGGCCGTCTGTGCGAACGGTTACTGGATGCCCAGGATGTCCGCGACGAAGACCAGAGTGGCGTTCGGCGGAATCGCGCCGGAGCCCTCCTTGCCATAGCCCTTGTCGGGTGGAATGACCGCGATGACCTGGGAGCCGACCTTCTGCCCGATGAGGGCATCCGCGAAGCCCGTGATGACGCCACCAGAGCTTGCACCCGACGACGCGTCATTGGCGACCATCGTGGTGGATCCGTTCTTCGTCCACGAGGAATCGAATACGGTTCCGTTCTTCCACAGCACCCCCGTGTACTGCACCACCACCGCGTCGCCGCGTTTGACGACGGTGCCGTCACCCTTCTTGAGGTCGGCGATCTTCAGCTTCGTGGGGGGTGTTGTCTTGGGCACCGTGATGCCGGGCGCGCCGTTCGGCGCGAAGACGACCTGCGGCATGCCGGCCTGGTGCGGCTGCGGTGCACCGTCGGCGCGAGGCAGGAAGGCCTTGCGCACATCGAGCACGATGACCAGTGAGGTGGCGCCGTCGTTGATGCCGTCCTTCGGCGAGACGGCGACGGCTATGCGCGAGCCCTCCCGGGCGCACACGAGCCCCTTCGAGATGCCCGCTACGGTCTGCCCGATGGTGATCGGCAGCGTCCCCTCCGGCGCACCGTACTGGGAGCGCGGCATCAGCTCGCCTGTCGCTCCGTTGTAGATGGTGACGTCCGCCCGAACGGCCTGCCCCGTCTGCAGCAGATCGCCCGTGCCCTTCGTGAGGATGCTGCGGTCGGTCTTCGTGGTCTTCAACGGGGTCGGGAACGAGACATCCGGTGTGGCGCCCACCTTGCCGCTGACCGAGATCAGATCGGATGCCGCGCCCGTCGCCGCTGCGTCGTCGCAGTTGGCACTCGGGGCCGAGCTGCACGCCGAGAGGGTGACGAGCAGCAGTCCGGCTGCGACGAACAGTGCTGGAGTTCTGCGCACGGGTCCTCTTTCGAAAGCGATGAAGTGTGATGCATAAAAAGCAGGTGAGCCTTCCGGCAATCCATGTTAGTTGATGTCAGGCGCATCGCCGTTTCGGGCAAGCTCGGCGTCGCGGGAGAGCTCGGCGCCGGCCTGGGCAGCACGCACGCGTTTGCGCAGGCTCTTGGGACTTGCGGAGCGCTCGCCGAGGGCGCCCGGGGTCCAGGCCTCGACATCCGCGTCGCTGTAGTCGCTCTTGGAGGGCCGACGTTTGAGTTCGGGCAGCACGGTGTTCGGCGCGAGCAGGCGCGCGGTGATGAGAAAGCCGGTGTGCCCGATCATGCGATGGTCGGGCCGCACGGCGAGTCCTTCGACGTGCCAGCCGCGCACCATCGTCTCGTTCGACGCCGGCTCGGTGAAGCGCCCGGTGCCCCGGATGGCCTCAGCCACCCGGGAGAGCTGCGTGACGGTGGCCACATAACAGAGCAGAACGCCGCCAGCCTTGAGGGCGCCGATGCAGGCGTCGAGGCACTCCCAGGGGGCGAGCATGTCGAGCACGACGCGGTCGACCGTGCCGTCGGCGACCGTCTCGGGAAGCGCCTCGGAGAGGTCACCGACGGTGACGCTCCAGTTCTCCGGCTCGTGACCGAGAAATGTGACCACGTTCGCGCGCGCGACGTCGGCGAACTCGTCCCGCCGCTCGAAAGAGGCCAGCCTTCCGCTCGGACCTATCGCCCGCAGCAGCCAGAGCGACAGCGCGCCGCTTCCGACGCCCGCCTCCACGACGGTCGCCCCGGGAAAGACGTCGGCCAGTGCGAGAATCTGCGCGGCATCCTTCGGATACACGATGGCGGCACCGCGCGGCATCGACATGACGAAATCGCGCAGCAGCGGGCGCAGCACCAGGTGCTCGACACCCACATTGTTGGTCACGACGGAGCCGTCGGGCAGGCCGATGATCGCGTCATGTTCGAGCACACCGCGGTGGGTGTGGAAGACCTTGCCCGCCTCGAGCGTGATCGTGTTGAGTTTGCCCTTCGGCCCGGTGAGCTGTACGCGGTCGCCGATGCGGAACGGCCCGCTGTTCGCCGGGATTGCGGGGTGCGTCACGGGGCGTGTCAGATCGCTCATCGTGCGGTGCTTTCGGCTGGGTTGCGCTCGGCCGGGTTTCTCTGGGCATAGACGGCGATCAGGTCGTCGACGGTGCGCCCTGCGAGGCTCTGCCAGAGCACATGGTCGTCACTGGCAGGAATCTGAAGGATATGCGGTACGGCAATGGCGGTGGTGCCAGCGGCGACGGCCGCGGCCAGTCCGGGAATGGAGTCTTCGATGGCGACGGTGCACTCCGGTTCCACGCCCAGCAGGCGGGCGGCGGTGAGGTATGCCTCCGGATGCGGCTTCGGGTTCTCGACGCTGTCTCCCGTCACGAGCAGGTCGAAGCCCGTGAACGGCAGCGCGTCGGCGATCTGGGAGGCCATGCGGCGCACCGACATCGTCACCAGGGCGGTCTTGATGCCCCGTTCACGTACTTCGCGCAACAGCTCGACGGCACCGGGACGCCACGGGGCGCCGAACGTCTCAATCTGCTCCTGCACGCGATTGGTGAGTCTGTCGACGATCTCGTCCGCCTCCAGCGCGACGCCGCGTGCCCGCAGGGCCTCTGCCGAGGTCCACAGCCCGGCGCCCACGACGCTCAGACAGTCTTCCTGGGTCCAGACACCGCCGAATTCGGCGACCAGATCGGTCTCCGCCTGCATCCAGTACGGTTCGGTGTCGACGAGGGTGCCATCCATGTCGAAGAGCACGGCGGCGGGAAGCTGGTCTTGGCGGATGCCGGAGGCGGCGGCAGGCGTTGTGGTCACGGGGCACAAGTCTAGGCGTTCTCTCTGGGCGCAGCCGTGACGGCCGTATGCCCAGCGCCCACGGCATCCGCTGGCCTATTCTGGAGCGATGGGCGGGTGAACGCCGCCCGAACGAACGGGGTATCCAGACAGTGGCAGAGAAGACGAGCGCACACGAGGGCCGCTTCCTTTC
This sequence comes from Leifsonia sp. Root112D2, assembly GCF_001424905.1. Lineage (NCBI taxonomy): Bacteria > Bacillati > Actinomycetota > Actinomycetes > Micrococcales > Microbacteriaceae > Leifsonia > Leifsonia sp. Root112D2. Next base: position 2,907,533 of record NZ_LMCU01000001.1, on the reverse strand, counting down.
CGGCAAGCTCATGGTCGTGGCATTCGAGGGCTGGAATGATGCCGGTGAGGCTGCCAGCGGGGCGGTGCGCACCCTGAAGGACGTGCTCGACGTTGTGCCCATCGCCGAGGTCGACCCCGAGGTGTATTTCGACTACCAGTTCAATCGCCCCACCGTCTCCATTGACGAGGAGGGCCACCGCACGCTCGACTGGCCGTCGGCGGTCATCTACGGCCCGACGCTGCCAGGGGTTGCCGCGCCGCAGCTCGCCTCAGACGCCGAACTGCGCGTGAGCGGGAACAACGTGGGCAACATCTACCTGCTGCTGGGCACCGAGCCCTCACGCAGCTGGAAGAACTTCACGGCCGAGCTGATGGATGTCGCGCTCGCGGCAGACGTGGAGGGCATCGTCTTTCTGGGCTCCATGCTCGCCGATGTGCCTCATACCCGACCGATTTCCGTCTTCGCCTCGAGCGACAACGCGAAGGTGCGCGGTGAGCTCATGCTGGAACGCAGCAGCTATGAGGGCCCCGTCGGCATTCTCAGTGTCGTTGCGGATGCCGCCGAAACCGTCGGCATTCCCACCGTCTCGATCTGGGCATCCGTGCCGCACTATGTGCACAATGCCCCCTCACCGAAGGCGATGCTCGCGCTCATCGACAAGCTCGAGGAGATGATCGACGTCACGATTCCTCGCGGAGAGCTCGTGGAAGAGGCCGCGGCCTGGGAGGCCGGCATCGACGCGCTCGCCGCCGAGGACGAGGACATGGCGAGCTACATCGCCCAACTCGAGCAGGCCAGGGACACCGTCGACTCCCCCGAGGCCAGCGGCGAGGCCATCGCCCAGGAATTCGAGCGCTACCTGCGTCGCCGCGGCGACGGCCGAAACGACGGCCGTGGGGACGGCCGCCCCGACGAGCCCTGGCGCGGCCGGGACTAGCCGACCGCCTTCTTCAGCAGCGCCACCAGCTGCTTCTGCTCGTTGGCGCCCAGCTTGGTCACGGCATAGGCATTCGGCCAGAGGTTGCCGTCGTCGAGCTTCGCGTCGGGCTGAAAGCCGATGGTGGCGTAGCGCACCTTGAACTTGGCGGCGCTCTGGAAGAACACCACCACCTTGCCGTCGGCGTTGGTGTAGGCCGGCATGCCGTACCAGGTCTTCGACCCCAGACTCGTGTGCTTCGCCACCAGCTGGTGCAGGGTCTCGGCCAACTCCTTGTCTGTGCCGGTCATCGCGGCGATTGCGGCGAGGCAGGCCGCCTCCAGGTCTGCGCCAGCCTTCGCGGCCTTTGCCTCGGCGGCGGCGGCCCGCATTGCGGCCTTCTCCTCTGTGCTGAACGTGGTGCTCATGGTCTGCTCCCTGTGGCTTGCGATGTGCTCTATGGCACCCACTGTAAGCGGAGCCACAGAAGCGTACTTCTCTGATCCTGCTTGCTTTTTTCCGCACCCAAACGGAGGTCAGTTTCGCAGGCGCACGCCGAGCAGGGCGTCCACCGCCGCAACCGCGAGGGCGGGATCATCCACGCCGTGTGAGAGAGCATTGTCGACGACCGCCAGCGCGGTCGGGGCATCGAGATCGTCGGCCAGGGCGTCACGCAGCTCGGCGAGCACTCCGGCGGCAGAGAGGGCGTGTGAGGCATCCGCGGGGGTGAGGGCAGCGGGGTCCTGCCAGGCGGCGAGGCGCGCGGTCGCCGCGGCGAGGTCGGCATCCGTCCACTCCCAGTCCGAACGGTAGTGGTGACCGAGCAGGGCAAGTCTGATGACGCGCGGGTCGACCCCCGCCGCGCGCAGCTCGGAGACCTTCACGAGATTGCCGAGCGATTTGCTCATCTTTTCGCCCTGGTAGGCGATCATTCCCGCGTGGCTGTATACGCGTGCCAGCGGATGCCCGCTCAGCGCGGCAGCGTGCCCCGCGCTGAGTTCATGGTGCGGAAACACCAGATCGGAGCCGCCCCCCTGCACCGTGAAATCCAGTCCCAGGTGTTTGAGGGCGATGACCGAGCATTCGATGTGCCAGCCCGGCCGTCCCTCGCCTACGCGTGATGGCCAGAACGGCTCGCCGTCGCGCGATGCGCGCCACAGCAGCGGGTCGAGCGCGTCGCGCTTGCCCTCGCGGTCGGGGTCTCCCCCGCGCTCGGCGAAGAACTGCAGCATCGTCGCGGAATCGAGATTGCTCTCCTCTCCGAGGCGCCAGGGCGCGGCGCGCTCGGCTGCCCGGTTGTCGAAGTAGATGTCGTCGCCTGCCGCATCCGGGGTGGGCACCCGATAGGCGATGCCGCGATCGAGCAGAATGCACACGGCCTCGGCGATCTCGGTGATCATTTCGGTGACGGCGACGTAGTCGTCGGGAGGCAGAATCGACAGGCAGGCCATGTCCTGGCGGAACAGCTCGATCTGCTCGTCGGCCAGCTCACGCCAGTCAACGCCCGTCGCGATGGCACGCTCGAGCAGCGGGTCGTCGATGTCGGTGATGTTCTGCGCGTAGTGCACGCGATAGCCGGCATCCAGCCACACGCGCTGCAGCAGGTCGTATGTCAGATACGTGTTCGCGTGGCCGAGGTGGGTCGCGTCATACGGCGTGATTCCACACACGTACAGGCGCGCGACGTCGTCGGGCGCTGCCTCGACGAGTTGCTGCGATGCCGTGTCGAAGATGCGGGGCGGATTCGAGTGGCCCGGTAACGCTGGTATCTCGGGTCGAATCCACGCTCTCACCTCTTCAGCTTAGGCGTTGAGAACACCCGTCAGGATCAGCACGATGATGACGATGCCGAGTGCGATGCGGTACAGCACGAACGGCAGGAAGCTGCGGTGCGAGATGTACCGCAGGAACAGGCCTATCACCACGAGCCCGACCACGAAGGCCACGATTGTTGCCGCGACAATCTCGATGGGGTTGAAGATCTCGGGTGCCGGCGACTTGATCGACTTGTACAGCTCGTAGAGTCCACTGCCGAACACCGCAGGAATGGCCAGCAGAAAGGAGTATCGCGCGGCGGTGGCCCGGTCGTAGCCCAGGATGCGCCCGGCGGTGATGGTGCCGCCCGAGCGGGAAACTCCGGGAATGAGCGCGAAGGCCTGTGCGATGCCATAGATGATGCCGTGGCCCCACGTGAGGTCTTTCAGCTGGCGCTTACTGCTGCCGAGGGCATCCGCCAGCCCCAGGATGATGCCGAAGATGATGAGCGTTGCCGCGATGATCCACAGCGAGCGGAAGGTCGTCTCGATGGCGGTCTGGAACAGCAGGCCCAGCACAACGATGGGAATGCTGCCGATGATGATCAGCCAGCCCATGCGGGCATCCGGATCGTTGCGGGGAATACGACCGAAGAGGGCGAGAAACCACGCCTTGACGATGCGCACGATGTCACGCCAGAAGAACACGACCACGGCGGCCTCGGTGCCGAGCTGGATGATGGCGGTGAAGCGTGCGCCCGGGTCGCCGCCCAGACCGAGCAGCTCTCCCACGATGCGGATGTGCGCGCTCGAGGAGACGGGGAGAAACTCGGTGAGCCCCTGCACGAGGCCGAGGATGAGCGCGTTAACGAAGTCCATGGTTCCCTCTCGGACCGTGCGCGCCCGATTTTCAGGAGCTCAGCGGTCAGTAGTTCAGAAGCAGATCGCCCAGAACTTTCCTGCCAAAGACTAACGCTTCCAGGGGCACGCGCTCGTCAACGCCATGGAACATTCCGGGAAAGTCGAGCTCGGGCGCAAGCTTGAGCGGGGCGAATCCGTAGCCGGTGATGTCGAGCAGGCTCAGAGCCTTGTTGTCGGTGCCACCAGACATGAGGTACGGAAGCACGGGCGCGCCGGGGTCGTGCGTGCCGAGCGTCGAAATGATCGTCTCGATCAGCGGGCCGGAGAACGCGGATTCGAGGCCGATATCGCGGTGCATGATCTCGATTTCGATGTCGTCGCCCACGATGGAGCGCACCTCGGCGAGCACCGCATCCTCTTCGCCGGGCAGCGTGCGAATGTCAATGAGAGCCTCGGCGGTATCCGGAATCACGTTGTGCTTGTACCCGGCCGTGAGCATGGTGGGGTTCGTCGTGGTGTGCAGCGTAGCCAGAATGAATCCGGATGCCGTGCCCGTCTTCAGCACCAGCTCGTCTGGCCCCACGCGCTGCGGGTCAACGTCGAGCAGGCGTGCGAGTTCGGCGAGCAACTGCGTCGTGGTGTCGGTGAGCTGCACGGGCCACTCGCGGCGGCCGATCGCGGCGACGGCCTCGGCGAGCCGGGTGATCGCGTTGTCGCGGATGAGTCTCGAGCCGTGCGCGGCGTTGCCGCGGGCGATGAGCTTGATCCAGACGAGGGCCTTCTCCCCCGTCTGCACGAGGTAGGCGCGTTTGCCGTCGAGATCTATCGAGTAGCCGCCCACCTCGCTGATGGCCTCGGTGGCGCCGGTGAACAGCTCGGGGTGGTTCTTCACGAGGTGGTGCGAGCCGCGCCGGCCGCCGTCTTCCTCGTCGGCGAAGAAGGCGACGACAAGGTCGCGCGCGGGCTGCTTGCCCGCACCGAGAATGTCGCCAAGCGCGGTAAGAATCATGGCGTCCATGTTCTTCATGTCAACGGCGCCACGACCCCAGAGCATGCCGTCTTTGATCTCACCGGCGAAGGGGTCGACGCTCCAGTTGCGCGGGTCGGCCGGTACTACGTCCAAATGCCCGTGCACGACGAGCGCGGGCTTGGAGCTGTCGGCGCCCTCGACGCGCGTGACGACGCTCGTGCGGCCGGGATCGGAGTCGAAGAGCTGGGTGGTGAGGCCGAGGCGCTGAAGGTGCGTCGCGACGTACTCGGCGGCATCCGTCTCGCCGTTGGCCTTGCCCTCGCCGTAATTGCTCGTGTCGAAGCGAATCAGGTCGCGCGCTATCGCCGCCGTCGCCTCGAGCCCGCCGGTTTTTTCTTCTTCGGCGCTGTCGGATGCGAGGCTCATGCGCTCAACGCTACCCGCGCGATGCCGGTCGTCCAAGCGGGCGGCGGCGGGCCACAAAGTGGGGTCGATTTTCGTGCTAAGGTCTTACGTCGGCGGCTGATTCGTCAGCAGCCATGCACCTTGTCCGGATGGCGGAAATGGCAGACGCGCTAGCTTGAGGTGCTAGTGCCCGTATAGGGCGTGGGGGTTCAAGTCCCCCTTCGGACACACTGGTTGAGACAGTGAACAGGCCGGATCGAAAGATCCGGCCTGTTGCGTTTAATCGTGAGTTCGCTTTAGAGGCGATGAAGACATCTTCAGCGCGCTGTCGAATTGGAGGCGAGCGCTGCCTTGATCGCCGCCTAACGAGCGCAGCGCATTCTCGAGCGTTACTGCGATCTGCTGGCCCTCGCAGAACGAGCGGCGGAGAATCTTGCTAGCGCGTTGACCTGTTTAACAGGTGTTCGAGAAACGTGTCCTTACCGATGTCCCAGTTGAACCCGTCCGACGCGCTGAGGCTCTCTGAAGGTGCTGGCTGACCTTGGGCACGCTCGCTTAGGACGGCGTCCCGTTTCACGATCCACTCTGCCCGAGTCTTCAGCCCCGCCAGGTTGATCCCCATCGACTCGATTTCGTCCCTAAGACGCTGTCGACGTTCCTTCTTGAGCGCGCTCCAAGCGCGTTGCCACTCCGCCTCGTCATCGGCAAGGAGCACGGGGACGTCAGGGACGATGCGCTCGATGAACAGCGCCGCTATCAATGCCTTCTCCTCGTCGGGCGCGGGAATCATGTTCTTCATCGTCTTCGCCCGGTGGCATTCGTTGCAAAGCAGCTGCAGGTTCGTCGGTTCATCTGAGCTGCCCGAGATATGGTCGATCTCGGACCCCGGTTTTCCACAGGACTGGCACATTCCACCGTCTCGATCTTTGACTTTGGCGCGCGTGGTTGGACTCAGGTTTCGCCCGAGAGCGCTGTAGCTTCCAGCCATGATGAAGGCCAGGCGAATGCCGATGGCCTCTTTGACGTCAGGCTGGTCGATACGGCCGTCACGGTTTGCGCCGCGCAGATAGCGGACTGTGCCGGCAGTCTCTTTGCACCAGTCTGAGCAGTAGAGGCCTTCATTCCCGTCGGGCAGCGGGTTCAAGCAGTTCGCACAATGGTCCGCTATGTATGCCCGTCCAAGCGGATATGCAGAGGTGTCGGGTAGAAGCACGCTGCGACGAAGGCGATGGAACTCCTCTGAACCATCGTCGTCGGCTTTTACCTTCGGGCTCGCTACCACGGTGATCCCGTCACCCATCGGCGGAGCTTGGACATCCACCAGCCGATAAGTAACCAGTAAAGAAGGCGGAAAATCGCGCCCAGAATGGTCGCCACGGCCCGCCAGGCGCGCACGAGCAACCATGCTGCGACGGAACTGCCGATCGCGATCAGGATCCCGGCGATGACTGTGTCGCCGTTTGCCGCCCAGAACTGGTCAAACCAAATCATGAGCAAACTTTATCGTTCGGCACCGACAGCGCACATGGTCGCGCGGTCGGTAACCAAACCGGAGGGCATGCCAGAGGCAGCGTAAACCGACTGCGGACAGTGCGGGATCGGCGACGCGTCTGAGATCTGATCGTCAGGTGCTCGGTTTGGCTGCTGCTCGGACTAGTTCAATTGCCGATGCGATTGTCGCCTCATCGAATCCAGCAATTCCCGGAGTCGCAGTATCCCGAACATGAGATTTTCCGGACAAGGCTCTTTCGGCCGAAGAAGCGAATAGCCGCTCCCCCATGATGAACCGAAGCCGCTGTTGTTGTTCTTCGGTAAGGTCCTTGCTGAACGGAGGCATCGCGAGAACATCAAGGGCTCGGTAGCGAGCTTCGAGTGATTGGCGTTGACGTTTGCCACCTTCTCGGAACGCGTATGCCGAAAAACCAACGACAGATAACGAAATACCGAGTTTCAGTATTGATGACTCAACGGTAGTTGCTTGTTGGGACCAAAAGACGAGCGCGAGGTAGATGAATGCGGCGACAACGGCAACGATCCCTATGACATTCCATCGGGTCGATGCCATCTTCTCGGATTTCGCGAATTCCAGATACCCGCCACCAACGGATTGGTCTGCGACTTTCCTCACCAGTTCATTGCCCGTTTCATGGTTCTCGCGAAGACCGGCAAGAAGATTTTCTGCTTCGGCTTTCATGTGTTCACGGTCGTTCTCAGCGACGGCTCTGATATCGGTCTGAGCGCCCTCCGCTGCACCTTGCACCTTCTTCAAAACCTGCTGGAGTTGCCCCTGAGCGTTCTCTGCTTGAGCTGCTTGGGTCTCTGCGATCGAGGCCAACGACGCTGCTGCTTCCTTCCCGCGAGTTTCCGCCTCAGCAATAAGCGCTGAGGCCTCGGCCTCAATTTCTGTAAATCGCCCTTGAACTGTCGCGGCGCCGTCCTCGACCGCCTGCAATGACTGTTCGGCCGCTTCCCGGTAACTTTCTGCGATCTCAGCGAGCACCCGGACGTTAGCGCTACGCCCGAGCACAGTTGGCCAAGTGTATTGGGTGATGTATGCGAGGATTTGATCGCTCGCGCTATCGAGACTGGCCACCGTGGGTGGAAGCATCGCAGCGTCTTGATCCCAGCCCGCAAGCTGGCTCGCGATGACGTCAACTTGCCCCGCGATGTTGTTGGCCTGGGCTTCGCGGTCGGCTGGGAACAGATATGCCTCGATCGAGCGGCAGCCATTGACGTATTTAGTAATCGCGAGCGTTCGAGCGATCGTTTCGCGGTCCGTGCTCGATCGACCCTTCGCGTCGCCTAAGCCACGGATAGTTTGCGCAGTCAGAGCCCATAGGCGATGCTGTTTGAACGCGTCTATTTCCTCGCGGGTTGTCAAATGGGTCTCCTTTGTGAACTGTACGTGTCACCATATCGCCGACCACAGTTTGCTCCTCTCGGAGGTGCAGGACGACCGAATCAGGATCTAGTGGAATCCCTAGTCAACGTGACCGTGTCCCGTCGCGGTGCGGCTAGTAGAGGATGTCCACGCGTGCTCGACGAGCAAACTTTCCGTCGGCCTTGCTTCGGATGAGAGCTGGGTTGCGTTCGCGCAACCTGCAGTTGTGCCTCTTTCCACCGGGGAATTTCTGGATGGGGAAGAACCGCGGGATCTCAGCCCTCGTCAACGGGCTCAGCCGACCCCTCTGAGGTCGCCTTGAGGTCCCGTGCTTCGACCGCGATAGCCTTCGTCATTTCCTCCGCTCGCGCCTCCGCGAAGAACATCTTGTGCACGCCTGGCTGGGCGATGTCGGCCCAGTCGATGACGTCCTTGTAGTCGTCGATAGCGCCGTGGAGCGCGAACATGAGCATCGATGCGGTCATCTGATCCTGCTCGTAGACCATGAAGTGTACGTTGGAGTCCTTCTGGAAGTGGCGAAGGCGTTCGTGGTTCGTCTTCCAATCGTCAGACCATGTGCCCTCAAGCGCCGCCTCGAGCGACCGCGAGAGGAAGTAGACGTCCCCCAGCGTTTTACTCTTGGAGTACAGCAGCGATAGCCCGACGGACTTCGTTATGACGGAGCGCAAGGGCAGCGTCTTGCTCGTGCCGACTGATGTGACGGCATCGTCAGTGATGCGCCACCGCGTCTTCCGTGTGGACAGCTTGACTCGACGCCGCCCAGCTACCCGCACGGCTGCTCGGAGTTCGATGACCCCCATTGGGCTCGGCCGGTGCGAGCGAACGAGGTCCCAGTAGTTCACCAGGACAGATACAACATCGTTGGGCTCCAGCCGAAACTGGTCACCATCGGCGTAGAACGGTCCCTCTTGATTCGGTGGACGGATTGGGGTCGGGACACTCGAATGGCGAACTCGCCGCTGCCACCACTGGTCTCTCTTCTTCTTGCCGAACCACCGGAACCCAATCTCGTATACGGTCATCGGGTTCCGACCGGTGTTCTCGATGACGATTTCCGCGAGCTCGATCACCTCGCCCGGATCGGGCTTCTTCAACGCCCCTGCCTCGCTCATGGCGGGAATCGGCCACTGTCCACCGTGATAGGTGACCGTGTGGCCGACGAGCCCTACGTTGAACAGGACCGGTCGGACGCGAACCCGCACGCGAGGCCCGTCGAGGTACCGGAGAACGACCGTGACCAGGATGCCAACGATCGAGAGAATGAGCGCTATCCATGCGGTGGGATCGAAGTCACCTACTGAGCCGCCGGGACTACCTGAACCGGAGCTTTCGTTGCGAGCTTGAACGACCGCGATCACTGCCAGCGCCGCATGGATCATGGGCATCCCCTTCTGCTTCCTCTCAGCAGAATGGCAGAGGCCCCTACGCCGATGCGGCGGACTCGCGGAGCAAGGCGCACACGAAGCTCACCACCCACCGAACCACAGCAGCTCGTACGGCGGTCTGAGGCTGGTCCCGGTTTCCGGAGTGCATGGCTTTTTGAATCGTCGTGCAGGAGTCGGTCGGGCGGGAGCTGGTAATCGATAGTCGGACGATCACCCGAACGGTGACCGCATCTCGATCCTTGGGCGGGCAGGAAGTGGCGTTGTCCCCCACAGAGTTCCGACTCCGCTCATTTCGAGCGTCTGTCGCGAGCCGGGCCGCCGCGAGCTCCGGCCCGACGATGCCGGGGAATTAGCCCGCCGGCGGCATGACTTCAACACCGTAGTTCGATACTCAAACTCCCAATGCCGCCACTCTCACGGGGCGGCTCACGCCGCTGCCAGCAGAATCGAGCACCATCACGTACTTGATCGGTGACTCGGGATCGCGCGAGACGACTTTGTGGCGGCCAAGAGCTTCGGCGAGGCAGGTGGGGCCGATGCCCAAGGTGGGGCCGACCAGCGTCGCCGCGGTTGCCCTGGGCTTCGAGCAGTGTCGGCTCAGCACCTGACCCGATGTCGCCATATGACAATATGATCTGGTCGGAGGAGGCCTGATGTCGGAGTTCATTTCTGCCACCGCAGATATTCGTGGTGAGTACCGTTACACGCTGACCCGCGTATGGGATCCGGCGCTGCCGATGATCACGTTCGTGCTGCTCAACCCGAGCACCGCCGACGCAGCGCAACTCGATCCGACACTGCGGCGGTGCGTCGGTTTCGCGAAGCGCGAAGGGTACGGCGGCATGGTGATTCTCAACCTGTACGCGTTCCGCACCAAGGATCCGAAAGTGATGATGGCCGCGACCGACCCGGTGGGGCCGGATAACGATCGCGTGCTCGCCGACGTTACCGGCACCGTCGTCGCGGGGTGGGGCACGAACGCCGACGCGGCTCGCGTGGCCCGGGCGCTGGCGTTGCTCCCGCGACTTCACGCGTTCGGCGTCACAAAGGATGGGCACCCCCGGCATCCGCTTTACGTGCCTGCCGATGCGCCACTGATCGAGTGGATGCCGTAACTGCGCGAAGCAGGTGTCTCGCCATTTGTGACCTGCGCCTCGTAATCCGGCAAAGACTAAGGCCGTTCTCCGGGCGAGTCGAGAATGGGCCGAGGCCAAGAGTTTGCGAGCATTACGTCGCAACGGGATGTTGACCGTTCGTAAGCCGATCCGTCTGCGGCGACGAGTCCGCACCGGCCGACCATAGCGGCAACGGCCAGCTGGACATCGGAACGGTGCCGCTACGATTGGGTGGCTGATCGGTCCGGCCGCGGGAGGGAATATTCGTGATCTTGGATGCAATCGGTCATGCCGCGGATGTCGTGACGCTCATCGCAGCAATCGTGACTGCATTCGGACTGTTCTCGGCGTTCATGACGAGACCGCGAATCGAGATCACCCCGTCCGTCTCCATAAACGACGCGATGGTAAAGATTCGACTACGCAAGGGAATGACCCCCATCCGATCGTTGCGTATGAGTTGGGCATCCATTGACGAAGCCGAAGTCGCTTGGTCCGGAGACGGAGACGAGCACGAAGGGATCGGACTCACCAGCGCACTGTATCCCGACGCACAATTCTTGCTCCACATCGATGACATGGACCAAGTGGAGGTCGTGGACGAGCCAAGGGAAAATGAGGTGCGGTTGGGAGTTCGCTCAGACCGAGGCTTCGTCATGGACGTCAACTGGCAGAGGCCTTTCATCCCTTGGCTTCGCACTCACTGCTATGTCGTGTGGGCACCCGCCAAACGTGCAACCGGCGCTCCACCGGTAATCCTGCGAACACGAGAGGGCCGGCACCTCTTCCTCAGAATCATGGAAGCCAGTAGACGTCACAGGGCCTCTCCGATCGACGACCTGCGGAGCCCCGGCGGCTAGCGCGCCCCACGGGGACACCAATGAATATTGGCGTGCCGTTAGAGCCGCTTAGGGAGTCACCTGCGCGTGTGTAGGTATCCGATATCGCGTTGCTTTGATGGACCAACAGCCGTTATCCAGACGGTGTCGAGGCATACGTGGCCGTTACGTCAGAGCTCGTTCAATGCAGGAGCGACACGCCGAGTTGGCGACCAGACCGAGGATATGGCCGCCGTTGGCAGTGATGGGTCTCCCATTGACCAGCTTCCGCCACGCACCTGGGGTGGTACAGGTTCCCCATTGGGCGTAGTCCGGGTCGTCGCCCTTGTGCTCGCACCCCTCGAGGTGCCCCATGTGCTGTGGAGAGACCAAGACAGGCGTGTCAAGGACTGCTGGTTACATGCGTGGGGTGCACTCGGAACAGCTTCCAGACAACATCCCGTGGATGCAGAGATCGCTCATGCGTCAATTCTCTCGCGCCATCGTGTTGACGTAGCACTAATTGCGTTCGCCGGAGCTCCTGCGGGTGCTTCCCCGCGGTCGTGGCTACTCGTGGCGTTCAGCGAACCGGAAGTCGCGTTTGTCCCGCCGCAAAGAATTCGCGCTTGGGTGCCCTTGCGAAGTATTGCTGAACTGACTTTCGAAGTCTCGCAACCCATGGATTTCGAGACACTCTTATAGCGAGGGACAGGGGGGACTCATTGACGGAGAGTCGGGCTTGATGGTCGGTCGAGCGAAATGATCAATCGGGTACAAATTTTCAGGTTGAACGCCCCTGCTGGTTGAAGAAGGAGGGAGGGCGCGACTTTGATTTCAAGCAAAGCGACCGTTCGGCTTTGCATCTAAAACCTGATGGATGAACTGGCCCCTCGATTGGCCAGGAGACGTGAACTGCTCCCACACATCCGGCGGGCAGGCTGCGTACCACCACTGGACCGAATTCTTTGGGAACTCGACGTAGATGGTCTCGGCTGCTGCGTCGTACGCCTCGGCCGCGATCCGGCTCGATTCAACGGGGCGCCATTCCAAATTCATTCTGTCTCCTATTCGTAGATACCGCGCCATTTGGCAAGTGCCGGCCGTACATCTCTCGATCCCGTTCCTGATCGCCAGGAGTCGAGAGAAGGATCTTCGGCCAGCGGAAGCGGTTCTGGACGGGTTAGAAGGGCCCGGGTTGGAAGGACAAGAGCCTCTCCGCTGATGATCGCCTCGCCCGTCCTTAGCGAAGGAAGCGTTTCTGCGAGGCCCGCGACGCTGTCGGGAAGAGCGGTCCGGATCTTGCTCTGGTCCGAACTGTTGCTGAGGCGCAGCGCAATGATTGTTCCGCATTGCGCCAGTGCTGTGTCGGGTAGATCTGAGGGGCGCTGAGTGACCAGCATGAGACCCATGCCGTACTTGCGTCCTTCTCGAGCGATCCGGTTGGCCGCATCTCGCGCAATTGGAGCGGCCTGATCGCCGAGGTACCGATGAGCCTCTTCAAGGACGATTAGAACAGGGCTTGGTCGGCCGATGCCGTCGACTCCGCTTGGGGTGCGTATTGCCACATCAAAAAGGAGCTTGAGGATCACGCCTATGGCCAACTCTGCGGCGACGTCGGGAACTCCATTGAAGTCCAGGACTGACACTGGTTTCGTTGCACCTATCCAAGAGTCAATGGCGCTCACCAGAGGGTCCGGTCCTTCTGCTGTGCCCGCAGGTTCGCGCATGAAAGCGAGATGAGGGTCAATCAACCCAAGACGCAACAGTTCCGGCACACTCCCGTGAACTCCAAATAGTGGGTTGAATCGGCCTGACTTTCGTTCCTATCGGGAGCCTTGTCCAGCGGGTGCCGGTTGGGCGGATTCTTTGTCAGCGTAGTATGCATTCTCGACCTCGATCGGGGTTCGCATGTCGAGCTCTCCGTGGAGTCGCTGGTTGTTCCACCACCACACGTATTCGAGGGTGGCGAGTTCGACTTGCTCGACCGTCCGCCAGGGGCCGCGCTGGCGGATCAGCTCCGTCTTGTAGAGATTGTTGACGGCCTCTGCCATCGCATTGTCATAGCTGTCGCCGACAGTTCCGGTGGAGGGGACCGCGCCGAGTTCGACGATCCGGTCGGTGTAGACCATCGCCATATAGTTCGAGCCATGGTCGGAGTGATGCGTCACCCCTGTGAGGTCTCCGCCCGCGTCCCACGCGGCCATATCGAGAGCCTGCATGGGTAGGATCTCGGCCCGCAGTGTCGCGGCGACGTTCCAGCCGACAATGCGACGCGAGTAGACATCGGTGACGAACGCGACGTAAGCGAACCCGGACCATGTCGCGACATAGGTCACATCGCAGACCCAGAGCCGGCGGGGGCCATCGGCGGTGAATCGACGCTTGACGAGATCCGTCGGTCGTTGCAGCGTCGGATCGGACTTCGTCGTGAAGACCCGCTTCGACTTGCGCACCCCGCGAACACCGGCCTCCCGCATGAGGCGCTCGGTCTGATCGCGGCCGATCGCCCAGCCTTGCCGCAGCATCAGCGCGTGCATCTTCCGGCGCCCATAGACGCCGTAGTTGTCCGCATGCAGGCGCGCGACCTCTGGCACGAGCAGTTCATCGCGCAGCTGCCGCGCGGACGGCGCCCTGCCCACCGCGGAGCGATAGCCGCGCGAGGTCAGGAATCCTCTCACTGCCGGTCGCAAGACCTGGCAGATGAGCTCGACCCCGAAACGATCCCGGTGCTCAGTGATGAACCGGATCATCTCGTCGAGGGGCGGTCGAGCTCCTTCGCGAAAAAGATGCTCGCAGCCCTGAGTATCTCGTTCGCCTTCCGCAACTCCGAGACCTCTTTCTGCAGCCGCTTGATCTCCGCAGCCGCCTCAGTCGTGACCCCAGGTTTCACACCAGCGTCGACTTCATAACGCCGCTGCCATAGCCGCAGCGTCTCCGGACTCATTCCCAGCATCCCGGCAACGTGACGGATCGCGCTCATCGTCGTCGGGTGGTCGGGCCGGGACTCCGCGAGCATCCTGAGCGCCCGCTCACGCATCTCCGGGGAATATCTTCTGTTCATCGTGTTCCATCCTTACTAGAAGAACGGAACGAAAGTCAGGCCGATTCAGCTGTCGGTTTGGTTGGCTCCTGATTTGCGGGCTTCCTCGAAGGGCGCTGATAACAGCACTTATGTCGGCCCTCGTCTGTAGATTGACGATTATGACTAAACGAATCGATATCAGCCTTGATGTGAGGTCAGACTCCGGTGGCAAGGATCCGGATAGGCACAGCGCGACGCTGAGGCGCTACCACCAGTTGCTCTGGAGTAAGCCACTCCCGAACGGCGCCGAATTCACCTTGGATACGACCACACCCGGGGTCTATCTTCACCACGAGTCGGCGCTGGGCGAGTTCGAGCTGTCGAGCGACTCGATCGTGCACCCCTTCGACTACTGGTTCCGGACCGAAGAACTCATCAAACAGATCCCTCAGGCTGACTTGGACGACTTCAACGACATCGGCAGCACCATTGGCGGATATCTCGTCTTCCCGAGCAACCCGGTGGATGGTGGCCAAACTATCAACATGGCGCGCGGGCGAAGTCGCAAAATCGACGATCGAATTGACTTAACTCTCGAATGCATCCGACGCCACTACGTCGGTGAGAGCAGTCCTCTCGCTGCCACTCTGGCGCTGTACCAGGGGTTCTTTTCACTCTTCGGCGATTTCGAAGGCTACGTGAATTTCTTCTTGCTGGAGGACCTTATCCGCAGCGACGGCGTCGTGAATTTCTTTTTGCCTTTCGAGGACTTTTCCACTCCGACGCTTCCGGCCACGGTGGAGGAATACCAAAGCTATAGGAAAGAGGTCACGAGTTTCGTCGTGGCGCGGAACCACCGCATCGCCGCTTCATTCAGTTAGCCTTCACGCACTTGGGAATTGTTGGAACACATCGTCGGATACCGCAGGTCTACCAAAACGACCACTAGCTCGCGTAAAAGCCGAAATCCTCACAGCATCGGAGTCAACCAAACTAATAGCAGTCCCGCTTACCTAGGCAATCAAACCGATAGCAGTCCCATCGCTCACTCAATCCGTGTAGAAGATTGACGGGTTCAGCACTGCCCCACCGCGTAAGCGTTCACGGTCTCGGCCGTCCATGCCGACGCGGTCCGCGGCGGCATCCCATCCGCTTTCCACGACAGCCACCAGCCGGTCGATAGTTTCACGCGCCCGCCCCCGTGTCAGGTGGTAGATCTCGGCAGCGTTCTCGCACACCTGGAGGCGAGAGCGACGATCGCCGTCACGGTCGATGGCCATCGCCTGGTTGGCTTCACCAAACGAGCGCGGTTGCGGGCACACGTCGTACGCCGGTGTCAGGGCCAGTGAGCGCCCATCCCAGAACGCGGCATGGTTTCGCGCGTGGTCGTCGGTGTTGCCCGCGATGACGTTGAACACGATCCTGCTGAACAGTTCGTGCAAGGTCTTATCCGGCTCCTCGAAACGGGCTCTGATGATGTCGGCCAGGTCCGGGTAGGTAGCGTATCGACCGTTCATCGGGGTCATGTGCAGCATTGTCAGAGCGGAGACCATCATCCGTCGGGTTCCACCCGGCGGCCTATCGAACCGTTCCACGAGCAGGACATCTCGGTCGCCTACCCGGACCATCTGGGTAGGCGCGACGTTCAGACCTGCGCTCGCGGCGAGGTCCATCGCAATGGCCTCAGCCTGCACGACCGGGTAATTGTCGGTTGTGCTCGAGAACTTCGCGATCAGTTTGCGCTCGCCGTCCTCGATCAGTGCTTTCGGGCGTGCGCCACCGATGGAGGTTCCGCGCAGCATCGCCTCGGTCAGGACGGGTGAGAGTGCTTCCCCGGACTGGATCCGGTCCGCGGCCGTCAAAAGCTCCGCAAGGGACGCCTGGTGCTCGAAAGTTCGTGGCAGGTATTCGGTGGCGGATTCTTGGAAGTCGAGTGCCCCGATCCGGTCGGAACCGGACTCGAGCAGGTACGTGAGCAGTGTCAGGTCATCGGTGTCGCTTTGCGCGGTGAGCCGCCCGAAGTGCTTGGCGAGGATGACGCGGCGGCCCCAATAGTCGGGCCCGGCATCGAGGATGCAGCCATGCGCCTCCCAGCTCGGGTCCGGCCGTTGGACTCCACGTTGCAGCGGCAGTTCGGGCAGGTAGAGCGCAACCGCGTTGTCTCGGCGCAGATAGGAGGCACCGTAGGTGAATGCGTGTGTCGTGCCTTCTTCGCGCAGGCGTCCGGCGACCACCGGTTCGCTCTCCTCCGGAAGCCACACCCAGACGTATGCAGTGTCAGAAGTCATCGTCGTCTTCCCTCTCGCGAGCGTGGACACGGGTCGGGAGCAGCGCAAAGCGAGTGTCGACTACTTGGCGTGCCGTCGGTTCGGCGGCACCGACCAAGGGGATGCCAAGCAGCGACGCGAGTTCGAACACGGTGCCGATCGCAGCGCCAGGTGCGCCTTTTTCGATTCCGATGAGTGTCTTAGAGCTGATGCCGGCGCGCTCTGCGAGACTTTCTTGGGTCCACTGACGCAGGCGACGCTCCGATGAAATCTGACGCCCAAGAACACGCAGAGCATCTATCGTCCACGGCGAGAGAGACTGCGCTTTCCGCACCACAACTACCACCTCCTATGCGTAGTATTCTACAGCTACTCGCGCGATAGCTGTAATTTACTACAGAATTCTTGAGGCAGCGCGACTTCAACAAAGTTGACAGCAGCCCCGTTCATTCCTTATGAACTATCGATAGTTTGATGATTGCGCCACCGCGCGACCGTGCTTCAATCCGTCTCGTCGAAAGTACTGGGCGGGACGCCTGGCTCGAGGCCGTTGTCTCTCAG
The DNA here is from genome assembly GCF_001424905.1 of Leifsonia sp. Root112D2. NCBI lineage: Bacteria > Bacillati > Actinomycetota > Actinomycetes > Micrococcales > Microbacteriaceae > Leifsonia > Leifsonia sp. Root112D2. The sequence goes on along the minus strand of NZ_LMCU01000001.1, from coordinate 2,890,575 downwards.
ATACTTCAGCGCGCGCTCGATGGCATCGATCTTCCGCTTCAATTCCTTAAGCGACCCTGCCGATTCGTCCGAGAACTCGTCGAGCCGCTCATGTTCACGTCGGACCTCGATCTCGGTCTCAACCAAGTTTCGCCATACGGCCGGGTCGGGCTCAAGGTGTTGACGTTCCCGTAGAATTTCGGCAGCCAACTGGCGGACGACAACAGCTTCGAGCGTTTCAGCGGTGGTTCCGGGACCGGCAAGGCCGAGCGCGATGCCGCCGCCGCCCGCGGTGACGAGGGTTCCCGCCATCAGCAGGCCGCCGATCATTCCGCCAGGCCCAAAGCTCGCCAGCGCGCTGGTGATCACTGCGGCTCCGACGAGACCGGGAGCAGCCGCGAGGGCCAGGCCGCCGGTCGCCACGACAATCGCGGCCGCACCGGCACCAAGTGCGACCCACTTAACCCAGTTCACTCCGCGGCCGCCGCTCAGCGCCTCCTGCGCATCTTTGGCGGCGGCAAACACATCGGCACCGTACTGGCTTCCCAATCCCATCTCAGCGGTGAGATCCTCCATGGCATCCTGCCGCTTGTTCTTCGGGATCAAGATTTCGAATGGTCGAATGAGGTTCTCTACCGCGAGGATCGTCAACGGGACTACGGCCTCGTCCTTCGCGAAATAGCTGCTCGGGAGCGGCTCGGGCACAGTAGCTTGCGGATCGGAGAGGTCGAACGCGAGGCGCGCAACCGCCGACGGCATCCCTCTGTGATCGCTGGCATTCCGTCTCCTGATGTCGTCAACGGCAGTCGCTTGCACCTGTCGAAGCGCGCCCGCGAAACGATCCTGTTGGTCGCCCTCCAGCTTCAACTTGATCAGGTATGCGTACCGCAATGCCAGAAGGGTGAGACGTTCCGCGGTATCCAACGAGATGTCGACACCGTTGTCGATACGCGCAAGCTCCTTCGATCTGGACCCGAACAGCGCGAAGCCGATGGCCGCGGCAACGGCCTCATCGTTGAGGTATTCCACCGCAGCGTGAGCCTTGAGCACCACCGTCTTCGTGTCAATCCGAAAATCGATCATCCAAGGGAAGACAGAGGACAACCCCCGGTGGGCGGCCACGGGATCGGAGGCATTCCAGAAGTTCACCCACCATGCCAGGTTCGTTGGCGGTTCTTTCAACGTCTCCCGTAGTTTGTCGACGTCGAAGCTTCCGTTCGCCAAGGGGCTCCCAATGGTCACCAGGCCGGCAACCTCGAGGCCAACCGGCAGGCGACGCACAAGGTCAGCGGCGATCACAGAGCCTAGGCTATGGCCGACGATCACGAGCCTCCCTGACTCGGGCAGCTTCGCGAGGATACGGTTCAGAACTTGCGCGCGAATCTGAGGATTCCTGAGGTAGTTGTGCGCTTGCTTGAAGAACGGAAGCCCGACGGCCGCGCCGATGAGCGCGTCACCACCCGGCTGGCCATTGCCGGGATCATGACGTCCGAGTCTGAACTCGATGGCCGCCATACGCCGTTCGAAGTCTCGGCGATTCTTCTTGGCCGCCTCCCGGCCAAGCTGCTTGATCGTCACGCTCGGCAGCAGCTCTTTGTCATCCCAGCCCTTCAGCGCGTGTGCGTACTTGGGCGCTATGACTCGCACTGTGTCCAGATCGGGGTATCCCAGCCGTGTCAGGGCCTCTGCGAAATGTATCTTCCAGTTGTCATCCTGGTCGCCGTCTCCAACACCATGCAAGAACAGCAAGATCGGTTCATTCGACAAGTGAAAACTCCATTTCTCGCAGCCCCTTGGGCATCCAAGGCTGAATGCCCAGAGGCTTCTCGGTAAGGATAGCGATCCAACGCAAAACAATTTGCACGGTAGGAGGCATAGGCACCTTCGCAGTTCGAGCCGACATCTGCTCAGGACCGCCCGCGATCCCATACGCTGATCGCATGAATGATCCGGTGACGCCTGCAGATTTGTCTCGAGAACTGGGCGTCTCACAGAAGCGAATCCGTGATTTTCTTCGGGCGGAATATGGCAAGCTCGGGCCTCACCGGACTCGCTGGCTGCTCACCGAGCCGCAAGTTGTTGCGGTTAATGCCCGGTTTCGGGAGCTGTTCAACAACTAGCTAACAGACTGCAGTGCCCGAGTCACGATCCCACGGCTCTGATGGATTGCACGAGTTCGAGAGCGATGGTCCTGATTGCGGCGGGCACGGGGCTGGAGGAATCTGGGTAGGTGCTCCCGGCGCTGTTGATCCTCAGCGGGTGCAGACCGCCGTCGCGGCTGAGACTTTTGTATGCATCCGGCAGTCTCGGGTCGATGTGCGCGCCTCCATCGAAATTGACTGTCTGGAGGACGAGGTCTTCCAGGTCGGGACTCGGCGGGGACAGGCTCGATCATGGAATACCAGGTCATCGACTCCTGTATGCCGAGTTGGTGCAGGAGTGAAATAGAGGCGCCGGTGTTGTGGACGAGTGTTCTGATTACGGTGGCGATCCGTTTTGCCTCGGATGTGATTCCTGCGTCGAAACGCTCAGCCGATGCGTAGATCCAGTCGATTTGCTCGGCCAACCGCTCGTCGAGATCTTTCCTTATCGTCACTGGGCAACAGTATCGAAGCCATCGCTACGGCTTTTGGAAAATACCGGAGGCAGTCCTTTCAGCCTTGTCTTTGCGATGGCCGAACGAACATCCTCGATGAACTGGGCCCGCGTATTGCCGAGCGGGAACGGAATAGGGGCGTCGTGGAGAAGCGGAAGGCGTGCGGTTCTCAAGGGGCTTTCGAGAAGCGCGAAGCTTGGTCCATGGCAGATGATGATGCCTTCAGGCTGCAGTTCGGTAGCACGCTTGACGCAGTCGTCAACGCTGGCTCTCAGTACCGAGCGTCTGGCCGCGCCGGAGAGTGCGTTCACGGGCTCTGGCGCTAAATCGATGAGATAAACGCCGTCGGTTCGCAGCCGGTCGAGCCATGGTTGTTTTGAATCGCCCTTGGTCAGCTTTCCGCTGTCGTAGAGCGCGGCGACGACGGATCTGAAGAGGTTATCGGCATGCGAAAGAGGTTCTGAGTAGAAGAATCGTCGGTTCGCCGGATCGCCGTGATCGGCCGGTGCTGACTCGCCGATAAGCAGGAGCCGGACCTTCGCGGGCTTCCACTTGGATCGGAGCGTCTGATACCACGGATTCTCAGCCATTTGCCGACTCTATCGTTGCGTGCGCCGACGAATACGCGCGCTCCGGCTCCCTCGTTGCCTCACTGAGCCTTGCCGACGAGTAGCGAGCCGGGCGTCGAGAATCCAGCGAAATCATTGGGCGGCAAGGGGCAGGGTGGAATCTGGGGGGTTCCTGCCTGGAACGGCACGTGGAGCCTTGGAAAAAACCCAAGTGTTTCCGGGCCAAAGTGGATTTCCCGAACCACTCACACTGGTTGAGACAGTGAACAGGCCGGATCGAAAGATCCGGCCTGTTGCATTTCACGGATGCGCCGGCTGGCCTGCGTCGAGGCATGCGATCGGCCGGCAGAAACCGTTTCAGTCGCGCACGAGTAAGGCGAATCGTTCACGGGTCCGCTCGTCGGAGGGCGTCAGCACCACGAGCCGCGCTCCGATACGCGGGGCGAGCCAGGTCGTCGAGATGTCGAACCGCATCAGGCCGACCTCGGGGTTGAGGATCTGTTTGAACTCCGGTACCGCCTCTGAAACGTCGTGGGACTGCCACATGCGGGCAAAGTCCGGCGAGGCCGCCACGAGCCTGTTCACGAGCGACTGCCACGAGGGGTCGCTGGCGTGCGACGGCCACTGCGCGCGGAGGCGGCTTACCGAGCGGCGGGCGAGGGATTCCCACTCCACGATGGCGCGGCGCCAATCAGGATCGGTGAAGGTGAGCCACAGACTGTTGCGCTCCATCGGCGGCAGTGCATCGAGGTCGCCGATGAGCCTTGCGTAGCCGCGGTTGTAGGCGAGAACATCGAATTTCGCATTTTGCACGGATGCCGGCCACGGGTCGACCGCGTCGAGCACGCGCAGCGTCGCGGCGCTAACCGCATGCTCCTGCACGGCGGTCGGCGGGGCAGACCCGGCGAGCGTAAAGAGGTACGCGCGTTCGTGGCGGTCGAGGCGCAGCGTGCGGGCCACCGCCTCCAGAACCTGCTCAGACGCGCGGATGTGGCGGCCCTGCTCGAGCCACGTGTACCAGGTGACGCCAACGCCCGCGAGACCAGCGACCTCCTCGCGGCGCAGCCCCGGTGTTCGCCGCCGCCCGCCGGACGGCAGGCCGACGTCGTCTGGCGTGATCCGCGCGCGCCTGGTGCGCAGGAACTCGGCGAGTTCGGAGCGGCGCTGCCTGGCTGCGGGGCTCGCGGATGCCGATGACTGTCCGCTCGGTTCCTGCCCGTTCAGCGCCTGAGAGGTGGCATCAGTACTAGCATAAACACGCTCTTGGTACCCGGTTGCCATGTGTTCGACTATAGCTCCATGACCACAGTTACGGACAGCCCAATGCGCGTCCAGCCCCTTTCACGGCTCGGCGTGCTCGTGATGCTTGCCGGGCCGTTCCTGGCCGGGTTGGACTTCTTCATCACGAACGTCGCCCTGCCGACGATCCAACGCTCGCTCGGGGCATCCGGAGGCTCACTCGAACTCATCGTCGCCGGGTACGGCATCGCGTATGCGGTGTTCCTGGTGCTCGGGGGTCGGCTCGGCGACGAGTACGGGCGACGGCGACTGTTCGTGATCGGACTCGCCTCGTTCATCGCGGCATCGCTACTGGCCGGACTCGCTCCCACACTGCCTGTGCTGATCGCCGCGCGGGTGCTGCAGGGCACGGCTGCGGCGCTGATGACCCCGCAGACACTCGCGACATTCCAGAGCACGCTGACCGGTGCGGCGCGCGGCCGTGCCATCGCGAGCTACGCTGCGGCGGGAGGGCTTGCGTCGGCCTTCGGACAGTTGCTTGGTGGGGTGCTCGTGTCGGGGCTCGGGTGGCGGTCGATCTTTCTGGTGAACGTGCCCGTTGGGCTGCTTGCACTCGTGCTGGTGCGATTCAGCGTGCCTGCCTCGCGATCGTCGAAGCGGGTCGGCGTGGATGTGCGTGGCACTGTATTGCTCGGGCTGGCGCTTGCGCTGCTGCTCGTGCCGCTCACGCAGGGGCCGGCGCTTGGATGGCCGTGGTGGACGTTCGCGTCGCTCGTCCTGTTCGGGTGCTCCGCTGTGCTGTTCGCTGTCTGGTCGCGGGCCGCCGCCGGCCGCGGCGTCACTCCCCTGCTGCCGCTTTCACTCGTGCTTGGGGCACCATCGATGCGTCGAGGTCTGCCGGTGCTCGCGGTGTTCTTCGGCGTGTTCGGTGCATTCATGTTCGTCTTCGCCCTGGTTGCACAGAACGGGCTCGGGCTGTCTTCTCTTGCGGCCGGGCTCGCGATCACGCCCGTGTGCGTGGCATACTTCATCACCTCGTTTCAGGTACCACGGCTTGTGGAGCGGTTCGGCAAGCGTGTACTCATCACGGGACTGGTGCTCGAGGGAGCTGGCCTGGCCGGTGCCGTGGCTGTCGTCGTCGCCTGGTGGGGTGCGCTGGGCGGGCCCGCCCCATCCATCGCGTGGGGACCTGTCGTGCTCGTGATGCTCGCGCTGGTCGTCATCGGGGTCGGCCAGGCGCTCGGCGTCGGATCGCTCTTTCGGCTGGTGCTGTCGCAGGTGCCGGCGTCGTCAGCCGGCGTTGGAGGAGGAGTTCTCGTCACGGTGCAACAGACCGCCCTGGCGCTCGGCGTAGCAGCGCTGGGGTCGGTGTTCACGGCGCTGGCCGCCGGATCATCCGGGGGAACGGTGCTTGGGGTCGCTGTTGTCGGCGGCGTGATGGTGGTGCTGACGTTCGGACTCGCCGTGCTGGGGCGGGCGTTGCCGAACGGCTGAGCGACTTAGCTGGCTGCGGTGAGGGACTTCTCGAAGTCTTTGTGCTTCGCCAGCCATTTCGCGGTGATGGCCGGGTAGTCCTTCTCGTCGGCCCCGCCGCCCACATTGAACAGCTCGTTCTCGAGGTCGGCGAGCAGCTCAGGATTGAATGAGAATTTCTTCAGCCATTTCGTCAGCGTTGGGTAATCCGTGTCGAATCCCTTGCGCACGACGGTGTCGATCTCGTTCGCCTTGCCCATGCTCCCGTGCGGATCCTTGAGGTCCTTGATCGGGTACGCGGAGTACGCCCAGTGCGGTCGCCACAGTGTCACCGCGATGTTCTTGTGCTCCTTCATCGCCTTCTTGAGCTGGGCAAGCATCGCGGGAGAAGAGGATGTGACAATCTCCATGTTCTTCAGCCCATAGTCGGGCACGACGTGATTTTCCACGCGTCCCATCTCCCCTGTGCCCGCCTCGATGCCGATGATCTTGTTATCGAACAGATCGGCGTTCGCCGCGAGTTCCTCGAGGGAATCGATGGGGGCATCCTTGTTGACGGCAATCGTCAGCGGGGCGTCCTTATACCAGGGGCCGAGGTTGATGAGATCTTTGCCGTACTTGTCCCAAAACTCCTTCTGCCCATACGGCAGCCATGCGTCGAAGTTCAGATCCAGATCGCCATCGGCCATGCCCGCGTAGGTGGGGCCGACGGCTGCGGTCTTGAACGTGACGTCGTAGCCCTTCTTCTCGAGCACGATCTTCCACACGTTGGCCGCGGCCACATTCTCGGCCCACCCCTGGATGACGACCATGTTGAGGTCTTTCTTGTCGCCATTGGCGGGGCCGTCAGAGCCGGATGACGCCGTGGCAGAACAGCCCGAGAGAGCTATCAGCGATGCAGCGATAACGGCAGCTACCTTGAGAGGTCGCTTGGTCATGGTGTTCCTTTCAGTTGGCCCAGTGCTGTGCGTGGGCGCCCGATGGTGCCGTTGGCGCGGAGTCGCGTCAACGGTGCAATCTGTGAGTTCGAGAAGGCACGGTGAACGTCGCAGGATGCCGACGCGTGACGGCGCGGCTGACGGGTCGAGAGCTCACGAGTGTGTTCGCCTGCGCGCTCGGACTATGCCGGCTCCCAGCCCTGTGAATTAGACATTGGTGATGACAGCCCGTGCAATGCTTCGGGCATTCCCTTCCTCCCACGCAAAGGACGCCGCCGCATGATCCTGCATTCCCTGCTGCATCTCAGTGGAGGCCTGCTGGATCCTTCGGCACTACTCAACGGTGCAGGGCCATACGTGCTTGTGGTCATTGCGGCATTCGTTTTCATCGAGTCCGGTCTGCTCTTCCCGTTCCTTCCCGGCGACAGTCTGTTGTTCACTGCTGCCCTGCTCAGCGTTCCTCTGGCATTGCCGATTCCTTTGCTGGTGCTCGTCGCGGCCGTGGCCGCGGTTGCCGGGGATCAGGTGGGCTATCTGCTCGGGCACCGATACGGTCGACGCATCTTCAAGCCGGATGCTCGCGTATTCAAAACGCGCTACCTCGAACGGTCCGACGACTTTTTCACGAAGTACGGTTCCAAGGCGCTGGTGTTGGCCCGTTTCGTGCCCATCGTGCGCACCTTCGTGCCTGCGGTCGTCGGCATGTCGCACCTGCCATATCGTCGCTTCGTCCTGTGGAACGTTGTCGGAGGAGTGAGCTGGGTGCTCGTGTGCACGTTCGCCGGGATGTGGCTCGGCAAGATCCCGTTCGTCGCGAACAACGTCGATCTCATCGCGGTGGCGATCGTGGTGGTTTCGGTGCTGCCGATCGCGATAAGCCTGCTGCGCAACCGACGCAGCTCGCGCACGCCATAAGCGTGCATAGCGACCACGCCCGCCACGACCAGTACGAGACCCTTGCCGACTCTTACGCAGACCCGCCGCTCGCCACGGTGGCGAGACGGTCGATCGAGGCCATCAGCCGTTCTGCGGTCGTCGCGCGTGCCCGAACGAAACGCTTCTGATCATCAAGTTTCGTCCAGTCGTAGCTGTGCGTCACCACCGTGCGAGTATCGCCCTCGGCTCGCAGCTCCCACCGCCACAGGTGGCCGATGGGCTGGCCGCCGGGCTCGGCAGGCATCCACGCGATCCGTCGCCCCTCCTCGAACTCGACGACGTGATTCTCGCGCACGGCGCCGCGGTCACCGGTGAGCACCATGCTGAAAACGTTGCCGACCTGCTGCACGCGCTGGCCCGCATCCGCCCGCGCCAGGTTGTCATTGCCGTCCCAGCGCGGCTGTTGCGAGGGGTCGGCGATGAGCTCGAAGATCACGTCGATCGGCGCGTCGATCGTGCGGGTGGCACTGACCACGCGCTGCTCTTCGGATGCTGTCGCCGTCTGCTCCAGTCGCTCGACGTAGTTCGCCCACCAGCTCGCATCGCCGCCGGGCAGATTGCCGTCGTCGGCGCGCTTTCCGACGCGGCCGTCGATCAGCTCCCGCAGAATGTCCACATGCCCGGCATGGCGGGCGGTCTCGTCGATCATGTGCACCAGAATCTGCTGCAGGGTGACCTCACGTCGTTCGGTCGGCCACCAGGCAACGACGCCGGCAGCCTCGAGGTCGAGGGCATCGATGGTGGCGTCGGAATGCAGCCAGACCCGGCGATAGAAGTCGCTCACCCAGGCGATGTTCTGCTCGGTCGTCGCCCACATGTCCGCGTTATCTTCCGCCTCGTCGTCGAGCCAGGGCAGCGGCTCGGCGAACGGCCGGCCGAACACCTCACCGAAATAGCCCGCCTCCACGCTCGCGACGTGCTTGATCACCCCGAGTATGTTGGTGCCTGTGGCTGTCATCGGCCACCGAGCGTCACGCTCGCCCAGTCCGTCGAGCTTCCACAGCAGCGCGTCACGCTCGCGCTGCAGGTACTGTTTCAGGATCGTCTTCGCATCCGCCATTGGCACAGCCTAACGGTGGTGGCCGACGGAGCCGCCGCAGGTCACTCGGCGCAAAGGCAGAACGGATGACCTGCCGGGTCGAGAAACACCCGGAATGTCGTGCCGGGCTGTACCTCGGATTTTCTCGCCCCCAACTCCAGCACCGCAGCCTCGGCCGCGTCGAGATCGCGCACCATAAGGTCCAGGTGCATCTGCTGCGGCAGACTCTGCCCGGGCCACTCGGGTGCGCGGTAATTCTCGACCTGTTGGAACGAGATGCAGTTGTTTCCGTCGTCTGGCCGGATGTCCGCCCAGCCCTCGTTGACGGAGACCGTCCACCCGAGCACTGCACTGTAGAAGGTGGCGAGGGCGCTCGCGTCGGGGCAGTCGAGTACGACACTGGGGAACGCTGCAACAGCCATGTTGGGCAAGCTACCACCGCGCACCGCCGCCTGCCAGTGCGTGCCGGGGCGTCGCAGCATGACCCCACTACCGCCAAGGTCTCGGCAGATGAATGGACGGCGCCGCCAGTGCGGTCAGTGCGTTTCATCGACGATGCCGACGAAACGGCTGCCGATGCCGTCGACCTCGCGGCGGCTCAAGCCCGGCGCCGGATCCGGGAGTTCGTCGTAGCCGTGATGGTCGCAGCTGAGATAGCTGAAGGCCGGCCACCATTTCTTCGGGCGCGCGGCCTCGGTGAAGCCGCAGACATCGCACGTGAGCTGCACCCACACGGGCTTCTTGCCCGTACGGTTCGCGCGGGACTGCAGGAGCCATCCGGGCGGATTGCTCTCGATTCGAGCAAACTCGGCCTCGCTCATGCGGGACGGGAGGTCGTGGCGCGTCGCCATCTCAAGCGGAATGTCCAGCCGCAGCGCGGCTTCTCGTCTGGTAACCATCTCGCCTCAACGATAGGCCCTGCCTGCACGACCGGCCCATCCGCGAGTTACACTCCGGCGGCGGTCACGATGAAGTCGGTGGCGAAGCCAGCGAAGAGCCCGATGAGCAGGCCTCCGTAGAGCGAGAAGGGGCGCGCGAATTTGATGGCAACGCCCAGAAGCTGTACGACCACATACAGTATCGATCCGGCGGCGAGGGCGAGGAACAGGATCGAGACGACCTCGTTGACGAATATCGTTCCGAGCAGGGTGCCGATGAGGGTGGGTCCGCCGCCGATGATGCCCAGAATGGCGAGCTGAGCCCAGCTGGGGCGCTCGCCGTCGCCCGCGAGAGGCGCGGTGATGCCAAAGCCCTCTGTGGCATTGTGCAAACCGAATCCGATCACGAGAACGAGGGCAAGGCTGATCTGTCCCGCCGCCGCTGACTGCCCTATGGCCAGGCCCTCAGAGAAGTTGTGCAGGCCGATGCCCACGGCGATCAGGAACGCCAGCCTGCTCGTCGGCCTCCCCAGGCGCAGAACGCCCTCCCGACGGCTCTCGCGTGGTGAGATCCCCCGCGCAGCGATCGAGTGGGCAAGCCACCGGTCATAGAACACCAGACCGACCAGTCCGATCGCGACAGCGACGAAGAACACCGTGAGCAGCCCAATGAAGGGCCACCAGGACCGGGTGCGGTCGAGCGCGGCGGCGGTCAATGCTGCCTCGACGGGTTCGACCGCGTGGGTGAGAACATCCCACAGAAGAAATATCAGAACACCGACCGTGATTGCGTTGAGGATCGAACGCAGTGTGAACGAGGGCCTTTTAAGACGACCGATCGGTAATCCCAGAAAGATGGTGATTCCGGCGATCACGCCGAGCACGGCTATCTGCACTGCGTTCATTCGCGGTCGGCGGCTTTCTGTTGATCTTGGTAAGGCGAACCTACCTTAAGCGATCAAGCGCACCTGCCGCTAACGGTACCGTCGCCGACGTCACCCGGGCGCCGTGGAGGCGCGGCAGGTACCCTCCAAGAAGGGTAGAAATGAGGCACCAGATGACGCAAGACCTTCCCATCATTCCGCTGGTCACAGCCGTGATTCGATCGGACGGAACGGGTGAACTGACGGTGAACGGCGAGACCGACACGATCCGTGCCGATGACAGCGCCCAGGTGAGCGAAGAAATCCTGAGCCGCGTGACGGCCATGGCCGACGCGGCGGGCCGCCCCGTGCGATTGACCACGGATGACGATCAGGGCAGCTGGCCGCTGGTCGTGCATCCGGGCGGCAATGTCGAGTCCGGCGGTGAGCCGCTCCTCAAATCCGTTTCGGAGCCGGCTGGTGTGGCATTGCTGGAATCGGAGACGCAGCCCCAGGCTCCGGCCCAGCCCGACCCGGTTCCCTTTGCCGATCTCCTCTCCACTTCCACGACGCGAATCGAACTGCCACTCGACCTCCAGCCGCATTCGGCGGCTGCCAGTCCCTCGGCTGCAGGCAGTGCTCCGCTCGGCCTGAACGAGCTCGGCCTTGACGATCTCGCGAATGCACCGGCATCCGATACTGCGGCGTCCGATACTGCGGCATCCGATCCGGCAGTATCCGATCCTGCGACAGCGGCCCCGGCCACAGATGCCGTGCCTGCTGGCACGGACGAACTGCCGACGCGAAGGAACGCCCGAGCGTCTTTTCTCAACGAGGAGACACGCCCGAAACCAGCGAGCACGGGATGGCGTGGGCTGATCTCCAGGACGGGAATCCGAATTCCCCCATCGGCCAGCGAATCGGCGGAGCGGGCCGACATCCATGCGGTCAGCCAGCATTGGCCGGGCCCACGCACGATTGCCGTGGTCAACGGTAAGGGCGGCGCCAACAAGACACCGACAACGGCCATGCTTTCCGCGGTGTTCGCCCGCAACGGTGGGTCAGGCGTGCTCGCCTGGGACAACAACGAGACCCGGGGCACCCTCGGCTGGCGCACCGAGCAGGGACCGCACACGGCGACCGTGCAGTCGTTGCTTCCGGGTGCCGAAGCGCTGCTGTCGCCGGGAGCACGGGTCGCGGATCTTTCCCAGTTCGTGCACCATCAGACCGGCGACAAATACGACGTGCTGCGTTCCAACCCCACGATGCTCGCCACCGAACAACGCATCACGACGGAGGACTTCGATCGCCTGCATGCCGTCGTCAGCAAGTACTTTCGCCTGGTATTCATCGACAGCGGTAATGACGAATCGGCCGAGCGCTGGCTGCGGATGATCGACCACACCGACCAGCTCGTCATCGCCACGACCGCGTTGGGCGAGCACGCGGAGGCCGGGGCGCTCCTGCTGGAGGCGCTGGCCCAGCGGGACGAGCACTCGGCGAAGCTCGCGGCCGGCGCGGTGGTGATCGTCTCCCAGTCGGAGAAGTCGAGCAGCCTGTCGGCGGCACGAGGCGTTGCCGACGGTTTTGGAGCGCTGGCCCGCGTTGCGGTTTCCGTACCGTTTGACCGCAGCATGCACGGCGGAAAGCTGCGCTATGACGACCTCGCTGCCCCCACTCGACGAGCCTGGCTCCGGGCGGCGGCCGCCGTGGCCGAAGGACTCTAGCGGCGGCCTCGCGTCCGGGTCACGGGGCGGAGGAGGCCGTCACGCCCGCGAAGGCAGTGTTGAGGCCCTCGGCCATGGTCGGATGCGCGAGTATCGCGTCGCGCAGCAGCGTGAACGGTGCGCCGGCGAGCATTGCCACCTGGATCACGGCGAGCACCTCGCCCGACTCCGCTCCCATGAGCGACGCACCCACGATGCGGTCGCTCGCGCGATCTATCACGATCTTCCAGAGCCCCTTCGTCTGGCGCAGTGTGCGTGAGCGCGGCACGGCGATCACCGGCTGGGCGGCGACAACGACGTCGATGCCGGCGGCGCGCGCATCCGCCTCGGTGAGCCCGATCGTGGCGATCTCGGGTTCGACGAAGACCACGGACGGGATCAGGCGGCCGCTGGTGCTGCGGTCGCCGCCGGTGATGTTGGCTTTGAGAATGCGAAAGTCGTCGAAGGAGACGTGAGTGAACTGCGGATGCCCCGCCACGTCGCCCGCAGCCCAGGTGTGCGCCGCCGTCGTGGCCAGTTTTTCGTCGACAATGACGAAGCCGGCGGCATTGGTCTCGACCCCGGCCTCGTGCAGGTGCAGCCCTTCTGTCACAGGCTCGCGCCCGGTGGCGACCACGAGCGCATCGACGGTGAGTCGAGAGGTGTCACCCAGCGTGATCTCGATGGCGCCGTCGTCTTGGCGGGCGACCTGGGTGGCTTCTGCGCCGAAGCGCACGTCGATGCCCTCGGCGGTGAACACCTCGGCCAGGGCCTGCGAGATCTCCGGCTCCTCGCGGGCCAGGAGCCGTTCGCCACGCACCAACATGGTCAGCTCGCTGCCGAAACGGTGCAGCATCTGGGCGAGCTCCGCGCCGATGTATCCCCCGCCTATGACGGCGACACGCCCCGGGATGCTCTCCAGGCGCAAGACATCCTCGCTCGTCATCACGCCCACCGTGTCGATTCCCTCGATGGCCGGCACGATCGGCCGGGTGCCCGTGTTGATGACCACCTCGGTGCCGCGCAGCAGCCGGGTGCGCCCGGCATCCGTTGTGACCTCGATCGTGCGTGGCGCCGTGAAGCGGGCGGATCCCAGAATGAAGTCCATGCCGCTGGCGATGAAGAGGTCGTAGTTCATTTTGACCATGTCGCCGACCACGCCCTCTTTATGAGCGCGCAGCAGATCGAGATCGACATGAGAGCCGTCGACGCGGATGCCGAGCTTGGCTGCTCGCGCAATGGTGCCTACCGCCCGCGCACTCGTCACGAGCGTCTTTGTCGGAATGCACGCGACATTGATGCAACTGCCGCCAATCATGCCGCGCTCCACCATGGCCACGCGCGCTCCGGCCTTCGCCCGATCCATGGCCAGGGACTTGCCGCCCTTGCCTCCGCCCACGACGACCAGATCAAACTCTTCTATAGCTTCCATGACGCCCTCCAGGTCTCTCTCATCCGTATTCTCCCCCTCAACCTTTAGAGTCGATGAATGACCACGGATGCGACGGCGACGGCGCGCGTCGACAGCTGGAGCTGGGCGGTGCGGCTCTTCAAGACGCGCTCGGCTGCCACCGCGGCCTGCCGAGGCGGGCATGTGCGCGTCAACGGCGAGCGGGTGAAGGCGGCCCAGCCCGTGCGCATCGGCGACGAGGTGCGCGTTCGGATTGCCGGCATGGAGCGCATCGTCGAGGTGTCGCGTGTCGTGGTCAAGCGGGTGGGGGCATCCGTCGCTGCGGAATGCCTCATAGACAAGACGCCTCCTCCCCCACCGCGCGAGGAGATGGCTCTGGCGCCGCGGCGCGATCGTGGTGCGGGCAGGCCGACCAAGCGCGAACGGCGCGACATCGAACGGTTACGCGGGCGCGAACTCGACTGAGTGTCGCTGCACTGAGTAACGCTGCACCGGGACGGCGCGAGCTCCGCGTCGCAGGACACGGCTGAAGACGGCCGTGCGTCGCGCGGTCGAGGGCGAGGCGGCCGGTTATCGCCCCGCCCTCACCGAGCGGACGTCCGGATGCGCATATCGGTGCGTTCTCCTGAAAAACCCAACGCTCCCGTGCTTCAGACCGAGGCTCCCGCTCCCTCAGGGCCATCGTACGCCGACTCGGGTCGGTGCGCCGGGCGAATTTATGGGGCCGCATCAGCGCGACGGGTTCGGCTAGAGGCCGACGCTGCCCTGCATGATTCCCCCGTCGACGACAACCGTCGTCGCGGTCATGTAGCCGGCTTTGCCCGAGGCCAGGAACACGACGACGTCGGCGATCTCCGACGCCTCCGCCACGCGGCCGAGCGGAATCGAATCGTTGAGTTCCTTCAGCTTCTCCGGGTCGTTGAGGGTCTCCGTGTTGATGGGCGTCGCCACGGCGCCTGGGGCGACGTTGACGACGCGTACGCCATGCGGGCCAAGCTCGACGCCGGCCGTACGCGTGAGCATGCGGGTGCCGCCCTTCGAGACGCAGTACGCCACATTGCCGGGCATGGGCCAGTCTTCGTGCACGGAGGAGATATTGATGACGAGCCCGCCCGTGCCCTGTTCGATGAACCGTTGTGCGGCCAGCTGCGTGCCGAAGAACGCGCTCTTCAGGTTGACATCGAGCACGCGGTCGTAATCGTCTTCCGTCGTCTCGAGAATCGAGGTGCGGGTCTCGATGCCGGCATTGTTGACGATGACGTCGAGCTGCCCGAAGTTCTGCACGGCGGTGTCGATCATGGCTCGCAGGTCATCGGTCTTGCTCACATCGGCCTTGATCCCCACCGCGTGCCCACCCGCGGCCTCGACCCGGGAGATGATCGTGTCTGTCTCGTCGGGGTTTGCGACGTAGTCGATGACGACATTCGCCCCTTCCGCTGCGGCGGCAAGCACGACGGCCTCGCCGATGCCGCTGTTCCCACCCGTGACGATCATGGTCTTTCCGCTCAGCAACATCTGCTCATCCTTTCGTTGGTGCGCTCTCGATTGTGCAGCCGGGGCGTGCACCCGCAGGATACGCCGAAGCGGGGCGCGCGGGCCCAGCGTGCCGAAGGCCCCAAGTGACGGGTGGTCGATTAGCGTCGACAGGGTGACCTTCGACAACTATGGACCTGACGTGCTCGCCGGCGACTGGCGCGCGGCCGGCAAGCGCGAGGTGCCCACGCACGAGGCGGTGCGCGATTTGGTGGTGGAGGAGGCGGCATCCGGATACTGCGGCGCCGTCGTGCGCGTCGAGAACCAAACGGTTGAGCTCGAGGATCGGCACGGCAAGACGCGCGTGTTCCCGCTCGGCGGTGGCTTTCTCATCGACGGCGAAGCCGTTGTGCTCGTGGCGCCAGGGCGCACGAAGCCGACCGGCACGGCACGCACCGCGTCAGGTTCGTTCGCGGTGGCGGATGCGCGGGCGCGCGTCGCCCGCGCTTCTCGCATCTTCGTGGAGGGCCGGCACGATGCCGAACTGGTGGAGCGGGTCTGGGGCGATGACCTGCGTATCGAGGGCGTCGTTGTCGAATATCTCGAGGGTGTCGATCACCTGGATGCCGCGCTCGCCGACTTCTCTCCCGGTCCCGGGCGTCGCGTGGGGGTTCTCGTCGACCATCTCGTGGCGGGATCGAAGGAGAGCCGCATCGCCGAGCAGGCGCTGCGCGGACCGTATCGGGGCAGCGTGCTGATAGTGGGGCATCCGTATGTCGATGTCTGGCAGTCGGTCAAGCCGTCGCGCCTGGGACTGAGCCAGTGGCCGACCGTGCCCCGTAGCATCGAGTGGAAGCACGGAATCTGCGAGGCACTCGGCTGGCCGCACGCCGACCAGGCCGACATTGCACGGGCCTGGAAACGCATTCTGGGCACCGTGCGTTCCTATGCGGATCTGGAGCCCGAACTGCTCGGCCGGGTTGAGCAGCTCATCGACTTTGTAACGGCTGGATGACAATCTTGGGCCGAGATGGTGGCGAATTCGTCGATATTGGCTAGGCTTGCTGGGAAGTCGTTGTGTTTCGCACGTATGGAACGGTTGCGTCTCGAAAATATCGGGGTGTGGCGATCCTTTCAGGAGCGGGCTAACAACACCACGGCCGAGGCCTCGGCATTCGGGGTCACTAATACGCTCCTGGAGGAGTTTGCACATGGCAACAGGTACAGTCAAATGGTTCAACGCGGAAAAGGGCTTCGGCTTCATCGCCCCCGACGACGGTAGCGCGGACGTTTTCGCCCACTACTCGGCGATCGCGAGCAGCGGCTACAAGTCCCTCGACGAGAACCAGAAGGTTGAGTTCGAGGTGACGCAGGGCCCGAAGGGCCCGCAGGCGGAGAACATCCGCGCGCTCTAAGCGTTCATTACCAGGCAGGCCCCGTCGATTTCGACGGGGCCTGCGTGCGTTTAAGGGTTTGTGACACAGCGGGCTGTCGAACCGTTTGCGAAGCCGATGCGCGGCGTCATCTTCTCCTGCACAGGTCGGGATGCTGGCGACCTATCCACAGATTTTCCCAAACAGTCGAATATAGATTCGAATGTTGGGAGAATTGAGGCATGCACACGCTCACGTATCCCCCGGCGCTCGACACGCTGTTGGGCCTGCTTGCGAGTGTGTTCGGCGACGTTAACCTCGACGACCTCAGCGATGAGCAGTCTGTAGAACTACTCGGGGCGGCCGAAGAGGTCGGGCGTCTGGTCGATGCCTCGCGTGTCCGTCTGGCCGCGAATGTCACCGACCGCTCTCGACCGGGACTGGGCCGCGAGGCGCTGTGTGTGAAATTCGGATGCCGAACGGCCTCCGACGTCATTACCCGCGTCACCGCAATTTCGGTCAGGGAAGCAGCTCGACGCATCCGTCTTGGTACCGTGCTCATTCAGGGCAGCGACCTGCTCGGTGCCGCACCGCTTCCGTTGCCTCTCGATGCCGAGAGTTTTCTTCAGGGTGACCTCGGAATGGACTCTGCGGAGAACATCGTCGCAGGCCTGGTACCCATCCGGCATCGCTGTGATCCCGACGGGTTTACGGCGGCCGAACGCGCGCTCGTTGTCGCGGCGACCGGCACGGTGATCGACGAGGCGGCCGAGCTGCCCGGGGCGGGCATCCGGTTCGCGGCAGACCTTGTACGCACACAGGCGCAACTGTGGCAGGCGCGCATCGACCCGGACGGCGCAGCGCCCGAGAGCATCGTCATGCACCCGCGCAGCACCTTCGGATTCGGCCGCCTGAAAGACGGTGTCTATCCGCTGCGTGGAGGCGTGACGCCGGAGTTGCGAGGCATCATGAACGGCATCTTCGACACGTATCTGTCTGCCCGCTCGGTGCCGTCCTTTCCCGGCGAGCAGGAAACGCGCTCTCACGCAGATGACGGAAGCGGTGGTTCCGTCGACCTCACCGAGGCCGCTGCGGGGCCGCGGTCCTCGGATGCCGACACGCGCGGCGCCGATGAGAAGCGCGCGGACATTCTTCGCGGCGTCTTCGGCTGGGCGGTGCGGCATCCGCAGACGCCGACGATGGGCGGGGCGGCCCCGACAGTCATGGTGCACGTGAACGCGCGCGATCTGGCCGATGGGGTGGGCGTGGGGTGGGTTGACGGTGTCGACGCCCCGGTCTCAATGCGCACGGTGCGACAGCTGATCTGCGCCGGCGGCTACCGCAAGGTGGTGTTCGGTGAAAACGGCGAGGTGCTCCACCTGGGCCGCAAGGAACGCTTCTTCAGCGGCGCGCAACGCCGCGCCATCGCCGCTCGCGACGGAGGCTGCGTGATTCCCGGGTGCACCGCACCCGTGCAATGGGCGGAAGTTCATCACGTGGTTGCCTGGCATGCTGGTGGTGCGACCGATGTTGAGAATGGTGTGCTGCTCTGCTGGTTCCATCATCACGAGATCGACTGCAGCGGCTGGCAGATTCGCATGATTCGCGGCAGGCCCGAGATCAAGGCTCCGCCCTGGCTGGACAGATCCGCAACGTGGCGAATTGCCGCACCGCACCGTGCTGCCACGGCGAGTAGACCCGATCGGCGCAGCGCGGCTTGATTCGCGCGGCGGCTATCCTCAGCGCTCAGGCCGCTCAGCGCCCAGACGCCCCAGCGCTCAGACGACGCCGGTTGCGCCCAGGAGTGCGCCGATGCCGAATGTCGCGGCCAGGGCGAGCGCTCCGCCCACAACGACGCGCACTGTCGCCCGCAGTCGCGAACTGCCGCCGATGCGGGCGGCGATGGTGCCGGTGATGGCCAAGGCGATAAGCACGGCCACAAAGGTGGTGGGTAAACGCCAGCCTGCCGGAGGCAACAGAATCGCGAGCATCGGCAGAATGGCGCCGAGCACGAATGCGAGGGCAGAGGCCAGTGCCGCATGCCACGGACTCACGACGTCGTGCTGGTCGATGTTGAGCTCGGCCGAGAGGTGCGCGCCGAGGGCATCGTGTGCCGTCAGTTCGACGGCGACTTGCCGTGCGGTTTCGGGCGAAAGGCCCTTCGCCTCGTAGAGCCCGGCGAGCTCCTCCAGCTCCTCGTCGGGCATCTCGGCCAGCTCGCGGCGCTCCTTGGCGATGAGCGCATGTTCACTGTCGCGCTGGCTGCTCACTGAGACGTACTCGCCCAGAGCCATGGAGACGGCGCCGCCGACAAGCCCCGCGACACCGGCGGTGAGAATGGGCGGCAACTCTGGGGTCGCCGCGGCGACACCCACGACTATCGCGGCAACGGAGACGATGCCATCGTTGGCCCCGAGCACGCCGGCGCGCAGCCAGTTGAGGCGCTGCGCCAGCCCCTCCCGGTGGGGCTCATCCGGATGTGCGCCCGGTTGTAGAGCGTCGTCTGCGGTTGCCATTGCACAAGTGAAGCATGTGAGGCCGCACGGCGCACATTGGCAGGGTGCACCGTGCTGCACCCTGGCGCAGTGCGCTACTGGCCGAGGCGCTTGCGCAGCGTATCGATGCGCGACTGAAGCTGCGTCACGCTGGCCTGGGGCACGGCAGGACCGCCGCAGACGCGACGGAGCTCCGCGTGGATCAGCCCGTGCGGCTCGCTCGTGTTCTTCGCGTAGAGGCCCACGAGGGCGTTGAGCAGGCTGCGCTGCTCCTTGAGCGTGCGATACAGCGGTGCGGGCGGATGCGCTGCCGTGTCGCCGGCGCCGCCATCCGTCGCGCTCCCCCTGGGTCGTGATGCGGTTCTGCGAGCCTGCCTGGCGTGCCGCTGCTTGAGCAGCTCGTGCACCTGGTCCGGCTCGAGCAGGCCCGGAATGCCGATGAAGTCGAGTTCCTCGTCGCTGCCGGGTTCCGCGTATCCGCCGAATTCGGTGCCGTCGAAGACCACGCGATCAAAAGTGGCCTGCGAACCGAGCGCCTCGAAGGCGAACTCCGACTGCAGCCGCTCCGACGCCTTCTCGTCACGGTTCGCCTCGGCCATCATGGCGTCTTCGGGGTTGTACAGCCCCTCTTCGTCGTGCCGCACACGATCGAGCGCGTGGTCACGCTCGAGTTCCATCTGGTTGGCCAGCGCCATCAGTGCAGGCACGTTCGGCAGAAAGATGGATGCCGTCTCGCCGCGGCGCCGTGCGCGCACGAAACGACCGATGGCCTGCGCAAAAAACAGTGGCGTAGAGGCGCTCGTGGCATAGACACCGACAGCCAGCCGCGGCACGTCCACACCCTCGGACACCATGCGCACCGCCACCATCCAACGCGAGCCGTCGGTCGAGAAGGCCTCGATGCGATCGCTCGCCTCCTTCTCGTCGGAGAGCACCACGGTGACCCGCTCCCCCGTGAGCTGCGTCAGAATGGCGGCATAGGCGCGGGCAGCGTAACGGTCGGTTGCGATGATCAGGCCGCCGGCATCCGGAATTGACTGCCGCACCTCGCTGAGGCGCCGATTGGCGGCCTGCAGCACCGCCGGAATCCATTCGCCCTTCGGGTCCAGCGCCGTGCGCCACGCCTGGGCGGTGATGTCTTTGGTGTTGCCCTCGCCGAGCCGGGCCTCCATCTCGTCGCCCGCGCTCGTGCGCCAGCGCATATGGCCGGCGTAGACCATGAACATCACCGGGCGCACGACGCCGTCTTCGAGCGCGCGCCCGTATCCGTAGTTGTAGTCGGTGAGCGAGGTGCGGATGCCCTCCTTGTCGGGCAGGTAGCTCACGAACGGAATCGGCGAGGTGTCGGAACGGAACGGCGTTCCCGTCAGCGACAGCCGTCGCGTGGCGCCCTCGAACGCCTCGCGGATGCCGTCGCCCCAGCTCAGCGCGTCGCCACCGTGGTGCACCTCATCGAGAATGACGAGGGTGCGATACGACTCGGTGATCTCCTTGTGCAGGCTCGCCCGGGTGGCGACCTGTGCGTAGGTGACCGCGATACCGCGATAGTGCCGGCCGTAGCGCTGATCGCTGTTCTTGAAGCCGGGGTCGATGTGGATGCCGACGCGCTCCGCCGCATCCGCCCACTGCCGTTTGAGGTGCTCGGTGGGCGCCACGACGGTGACGCGTTCGACCACCCGGCGGGCCAGCAGTTCTGTCGCGAGCCTCAGCGCGAATGTGGTCTTTCCCGCGCCCGGCGTGGCGGCGGCGAGAAAGTCGCGGGGCTGGTGCACGAAGTACGCGTCGAGCGCCTCGGCCTGCCACGCCCGCAGTTTGCTGGCCGTTCCCCACGGTGCCCGGGCCGGGAAGGCCGGGGAAAGATGCTCCGCCGCGAAGGTACCGACCGGTGCGCCGAGCCGCTCGGGCTGACTGGTCGAAGGCGAGGTATCCACGTGCATCCAATGTACCGGCACCCGCCGACCCTCGGGTGCCGCCGGTGCGGTGGATGTGCCGCCGGTGCCCACGCAGGCCCGTACGGGGCAGAATGGAGCAATGGTCATGCAGCATCCCTGGACTCGTTACGTTGCGCTCGGCGACTCGTTCACGGAGGGAATCGGCGACCCGGAGCCACGCAGCCCGGGCGGCAACCGCGGCTGGGCCGATCGGGTGGCCGAGGTGCTGGCCGAGCAGACGGACGATTTCGCGTACGCGAACCTCGCCGTGCGCGGCAAACTCATCAGGCAGATCGTGGACGACCAGATCGAGCCTGCCCTCGCGCTGCACCCCGACCTCATCACTCTTTCGGCCGGCGGCAACGACGTGATCCGCCCCGGCACCGATCCGGATGCGATAGCCGCACTTTTCGACACCGCCATCGCCCGGCTCAGCGTCGAGGGTGCAACGATAGTGATCTTCACGGGTGTCGACGTGGGCTTCTCCCCCGTGTTCCGCGGCATTCGGGGCAAGGTGGCGATCTACAACGAGAACCTGCGCCGCATCGCCAAGCGCTACGACTGCATCGTGGCCGACCAGTGGGCGCTCACCGAGGTGCAGGACATGCGCATGTTCGCCCCCGATCGGCTGCACATGAACTCGCTCGGCCATCACACGGTGGCGCGCATGGTGCTCGACGCGCTCAACGTCGAGAACGACCTGCAACCGCTCGTGCCCGAGCCGTTGCCGGTGACGAACTGGCGACAGGCGCGTGTCAACGACATCTCGTGGGCCAGGGAATACCTGGTGCCGTGGGTTCTGCGCCGGGTTCGGCATCAGTCATCCGGCGATCACGTGAGCGCGAAGCGGCCCGAGGCAGGGCCGTACCGCGTGATGAGCGCGGAAGAACCCCAGGCCGACTAACTCAGGCCGACTAACTCAGGCCGACTAACTCAGGCTGACTAACCCAGTCCGACTAACCCAGCTCGCTCGGATGCGTCAGCCGCCACCACATATCGGGACCGGCGAGATCGTGCTGGAGCGTCAGCGGCTGTTTCACCGTCGTCGAGCCCATGGAGAAGACGGCCGCACCGACCGCGTCGCCGGCACCTGCCGCCCGCACGGGCTGCGCGCTGAGCTTCACCCCGACCGGCGTGTTCGACCACACCAGCATGGACGTGTTCTTTCTGGCCACGAGCGGCACTTTCGTGCCCCAGCGGGTCGTGTAGCTGCCGAATGTCTGCCCCGCCCGGGTGAGCTGCACCTCGTGGAATCCTGCGCGGATGCTCTTCACGAGCGCCTTCGATGCCGCAAAGAGATCGCTGCCCGAGCGCTGCCCTATCACCACGCCGACGATGTGCACCGTGTGGGTGGAGAGCGTGAGCGTCGAGGAGAACATGAGGCAGTAACCGGCAAAGCTCGTGTTGCCGGTCTTGATGCCGTCCACGCCGAGGGTGCCGAGCAGGGAGTTCCTGTTCGTCTCGTCGCCCGCACCGGGCAGGGTCGCCTTCTTCGTCGCCACGATGGAGGGCAGCGCAGGGTTCGCCATCACCAGCTTGGCTATCTCCACCAGGTCCGTGGGGTTGCTGACGCTCTTCTCGCTGTAGCCGCTCGCATCCGCCACATGGGTGCTCGTGAGCTTGTGCGAGGCGAGCCACACATTCGCGGCGGAGACGTATTTGTCGACCGATCCGTACGCCCAGATGGCCAGGGAGATGGCGTAGTTGTTGGCCGAGGGCAACAGCATCGCCTCCAGCGCCTGCCGCTCCGTCATGGTGCTGCCCGCCTTCACGGTGGCCCAGGATCCGCCCATCGCCACCACCTCGTCGAAGATCTTCACGTCGGCATCGGTGAAGGTGATCTTCGGTCCGGCATCCTTCGCGGTCTTCAGGGGTTTGGCGTCGAGCACCACGAGCGCGGTGATGGTCTTGGTGATGCTGGCGATGGGAACGCTGGCATTGCTGCCGTTGACGGCGAGTGTGCCCCGATAGCCCACGGCGCTGACGGCGGCGGAGCCCTGCGCCGGCCAGGCCAGTTGCGCGGCGGGCTGGGTGAGCGTCGTCTGTTTGACGAGCGAGAGCGTGGATGTCGGTGCCGACGCCACCTGCGTGCCCAGCACGTATGCGGCCAGAAGCAGGAAGATCGCGAGGCCCGAGAAGACCACGATGCGGCGGCGGCGATAGAGACGACGACGCCTCATCGCCCGGGTGAGATCCTGCACCTCGCCATCCTAGGTGGCCGGATCAGTGCGAACGCTGAGCACCCCCGGCCTGCCGTCAGCGCGCCCGGAGCGCCCAGAGTGCCACCGCGCTCGCCGAGGCTACGTTGAGCGAATCGACGCCGTGCAGCATGGGAATTCTCACGATCGTGTCTGCGGCGGCCAGGGCGTGCCGGCTGAGGCCGTCGCCCTCGGCACCGAACGCAATGGCCAGACGTTCGGGCGCATGGGCCGCGAAGGCGTCGAGATCGACGGCATCGTCTGCCAGCGCCAGGGCCGCGATATGAAAGCCGGCCTCGGCGAGCATGGGCTTCGCCTCAGACCATTCGGGCAAGCGGGTCCATGGCACCTGCAGCACCGTGCCCATGCTCACTCGAACGCTGCGGCGATAGAGCGGATCGGCACAGCGCGGGCTCACGAGCACGGCATCCGCACCGAGCCCGGCGACGGCGCGGAAGATGGCTCCCACATTGGTGTGATCCACGATGTCCTCCAGCACCACCACGCGACGGGCGCCGGTCAGTAACTCGGGTACGGTCGGCAGCGCCGGGCGATGCATGGCGGCGAGTGCGCCGCGGTGCAGGTTGTAGCCGGTGAGCTGTTCGAGCAGCGCGGCATCGCCGACATAGACCGGCAACTGTGCGGTATCCGGCACCCCGGCGAGCATCCGTTCCACATCGCCGAGCCACTGCTCCTGCAGCAGCACCGAGCGTGGCCGGTGACCCGCGGCCAGGGCGCGCGAGATCACCTTGGTGGATTCCGCGATGTAGAGCCCGCCAGCCGGCTCGGTGACACGGCGCAGCGCGACATCCGTCAGCCGGGAGTAATCGGCGATGCCGCGACCGGTGCCGGAGCCGTCAGCAACGGTGTCGTCATCGAGCGAGGTGATTCTGATGATCTGCACGGCTCAACATTGCCAGTAATCGGAAACAATTCGGAAAACTGCGGTGTTTACACTCAAGGAACGACGGCGCAGCGCGCGCCTCGACGCACGATTCGCGAGAAGGCGGGCAGATGGCACCGGTTGCGCCAGAGATTGATGTGGCCACGGCCGCGCTCGAGCGTGAGCTCGACGCCGCGGCCGACGCCCTGCGCGCCCGTCGGGTTGTCGTGCTCACCGGCGCCGGAGTCAGCACCGACTCGGGCATTCCGGACTACCGCGGCGAGGGCGCGCCGAAGCGCACGCCCATGACCATTCAGCAGTTTCTGGGCGATGTCGAGTTTCAGAAGCGGTACTGGGCCGGCAGCCACCTCGGCTGGCGGCGTTTTCGTGCCGCGGAACCCAACGCCGGTCACCTCGTACTCGCCGAGCTCGAGCGGGAGGGCTTCGTCACGGGTATCGCCACCCAGAATGTCGACGGTCTGCACTCCCGTGCCGGCTCGGGGCGCATCGTCGACCTGCACGGTTCCATGGATCGCGTGCAATGCCTCGACTGTGGGCAGGTCTACGCCCGCGAAGACATTTCTGTGACCATCGAGGGCGCGAACCCGTGGCTGCAGCGACCGGATGCCGTCACCATCGCCCCCGACGGCGACGCCGAGATCGAGGACGCCTCGCGTTTCGTGCTGCCCGTGTGCACGGTGTGCGGCGGACGGCTGAAGCCGGATGTGGTCTTCTTCGGCGAGTTCATTCCCCAGCAGAAGTTTCGGGAGGCGACGGCGCTGGTGCGCGCATCCGACGCCATGCTCATCGCCGGATCGTCGCTCGTGGTCAACTCGGGCATCCGGCTGGTGGAGCAGGCCCGGCGCCGCAAGCTGCCGATCGTCATCGTGAACAGGGGCGCGACGCGGGCGGATGCGCGGGCGACGGTTAAGCTGGATGCCGGAACATCCCCGACGCTTCGTGCGCTCGCCGCGCGACTCCGCGCATAAGGTGCGTGTGCGTCCAGACGGAAGGACGCGTGTGACCAGGCTCGCCCTCGTACGCCACGGACAGACCGACTGGAACCTGCAGAAGCGCATTCAGGGGTCCAGTGACATTCCGCTGAACGACACGGGTCGCGAGCAGGCCCGTGCGACGGGCGCGTTGCTTGCCGGGCGAGCCTGGGATGCCGCATACGCGAGTCCGCTCGGCCGGGCCATGGAGACCGCGCGCGTGATAGCGGCGGCGACAGGACTGGGCGAACCCGGGCCGATTGCAGGGGTCACCGAGCGCGCGTATGGCGAGGCGGAAGGACTGACGAGCGAGGAGATCCTCTCCCGCTTTCCCGAGGGCGTCGAGATTCCGGGGCAGGAATCGCGGGCCGAGGTCGTGAGCCGGGCACTGCCCGCGCTGGAGCGGCTGGCCCAGGCGAACCCCGGTCGCTCACTCATCGTCGTCAGCCACGGCGGCGTGATCAGCTCGCTCGTGCGCCACGTCACCGATCACGCCCTGCCCGGGCCGGGCCAGTTGATAGCGAACGGCTCCGTGCACGAGTTCGTCTACCGCGACGGGCGCCTTCAGCTCGACCGCTTCAACCAGTCCCCCGACGATCGCGACCTGCTCACCTCGGCGGTGCAGTAGCGCCGGCACCACTCAGCGCCGGCTCCACTCAGCGCAGGCGGCGCTTCGTGCGGGCGGCTGTCGCCGTGAGCACCGTGAGCAGATGCCGCGCGGATGCCTCCCAGGTGAAGCGCGCCGCCTCGCGCACCGAGGCGGTCGAGCGCGCGGCCCATGCACCGGGTTCTTCGAGGGACGTGACGGCGGCGGCCAGCGCTTCGGCGTCGTCGGTCCTGACGTACAGTGCCGCCTCTCCCCCGATCTCGCGGAAGATGGGAATGTCGCTGACGATCACAGGGGTACCGAGACTCATCGACTCCACGAGTGGGATGCCGAAGCCCTCGTCGTGCGAGAGCGTGACCAGCGCGGTCGCCTCGCGCAGCGTCTGCGCGTACTCCTCGTCGCTGGCTCCCTCGTGAAAGACGAGGCGGGCATCCGGAGCCAGTGACTGCAGCCGCGCCTGCTCCTTCTCGCCGGCCCTGCTCATGAGGTGCAGTTCATAGCCGGGCAGCAGCGCCGCCGCCCTCACGAGCGTGTCCACGTTCTTGTACGGCATGAACGAGCCCATGTAGACCAGGCTGCGGCGGGCCGGCTCCGTGCGTGGCTCTGCATCCGCCGGAATCGCGGCGACGGCATCGGCCGCGTTGGTGACCACGTGCACCGGCCGGCGGGTGAGCTTGTGCCGCGCGATGAGATCGCGGGTGGTCTGCGACACCGTCACGACGGCATCCGCCCGGTTGAGCAGCATGCGTTGCGGCCACCAGGAGAGGTGGTAAAGGCGCCAGAGCAGTCGGATCGGGGCAGGCAGATCACGCGGTGGCGTGCGATTGCGGTAGTAGATGAGGTCGTGCACCGTGAGCACGAGCCGATAGTTGCGGCCCCACGATCCCATGGTCTGCATGGGAGTGAAGACGACGTCGGGGCGTAGCTTGTTCACCTGGTGCGCCACGAGCGGCTCCCGGGCGCTGGTGGGCGACGAGACGAGTTGCCAGGGCAGATCCGGCAGCATCTCCAACTGCCGATGATCGCTGACGAGCATGGTGACCGGATGCAGCCTGCCGAGCTCCGTGAGCAGCCCGGCCGTGTACCGGCTGATGCCGTCGTGCCTGCCGATGCGGGTGTAGCGGGCGTCGAAGACGATTCTCACGCAGGTTCCCCCTCCGCGAGGAACGCGGCGATGAGCCTGGCAGCCTCGGCAGGAACCTCGTAGTGGATCAGATGGCCGACGGCGGCAATCACGTGCAGCGTCGCATCCGGGAACAGCGTCAGCAGCTTCTCCTGTGCGGCCACCGGCGTGATGTCGTCTTTCTCGGCGGCAATGAGCAGGGTCTTCTGCCCGATGCGCGCCGCGAACTCGCTCACATCGTTGCTGACGGATGCCTGAAACGCCTCGAGCACCACGTCACGATCCGAGAACGCACTGAAGTAGCGGTCGTGCTGGTTGTGAATCCACCGGCGAAGCGCCTTGTCGCGCGTCTTGGCCATCGCCACGCTCATGATGCGCACCACGAGTTTGTTGCGCAGCACGGCGAAGCCGAGGCGTTCGGGCAGCCGTGCACCGAGCCAGTAGTAGAACACGGCAAGGCGGGTGAGGATGCCGCGCGGCCCCTGCAGCGCCGGCGCCGCTATCGGGTTCACCAGCACAACGCGCTCGGGCCGCAGCGCCGTATCGTCGGCCGCAATGCTCTGCTCCGCCAGTGCGGCAGAGACCACTATCGAGCCGAAGGAATGCCCGAGGATGACGAGCCTGCCGCCTATCTCGAGCCTCGCCACGAATGCGCGCAGCCAGCGCCCGTAGCCCTCGATATCGTGACGAATGCCGACCAGCGGCTCGGACGCGCCGAACCCGGGAAGATCGGGAGAGATCATCCGCAACCGAGGGGTGCCTGGGGCGTCGCCGAGAGCCGCGACGACCGGCTCGAGCCCGTGGTGGTCGCCGCGAAAGCCGTGCACCATGACGATGGTCGTGGCAGCGGACGCATCGCCGTACTGCCAGTAGTGCGTCTGAGAGCCCAGGATGTCGTGGCTGAACTCCCGCACCGGAATGCGGTCGAGTGCGGCGGCGTACGGCGAGGAAACGATCATCGGCTCAAGTCTAGGCATTCCGCGCGTGCCGCCTAGACTTGAAGCACTGCAACCATGTCCGTGACGGCCAGCCAAGTTCGACGGCCCGCGGGCCGGGAGGAGATTTGTGAGTTTCACCGCACCCATCCAGCTGCCCGGGCTCACCCTCGATCCGCATTGGTACAGGCGCGCCGTCTTCTACGAGGTGATGGTGCGCTCGTTCGTCGACTCGAACGGCGACGGTTCCGGCGATCTGCAGGGCCTGGTCTCCAAGCTCGACTATCTGCAGTGGCTCGGCATCGACGCGCTCTGGCTACCCCCGTTCTTCACCTCGCCGTTGCGCGACGGTGGCTATGACGTTGCCGACTACCGCGCGATCCTGCCCGAATTCGGCACCATCGACGAATTCAAAGACCTGGTCACGAAGGCGCACGAGCGCAACATGCGCGTGATCATCGATCTTCCGCTCAACCACACCAGTGACCAGCACGAGTGGTTTCAGCAGTCCCGTCAGGATCCGGATGGTCCATACGGTGATTTCTATGTGTGGAGCGACACGGATGAGAAGTGGCCCGACATCCGCATCATCTTCACCGACACGGAGGACTCGAACTGGGCCTTCGATTCGGAACGCCGGCAGTTCTTCTTTCACCGCTTCTTCTCGCACCAGCCCGATCTGAACTTTGAGAACCCCGCCGTGCACGAGGCGGTGTTCGAGATCGTGCGGTTCTGGCTCGACATGGGCGTAGACGGCTTTCGACTGGATGCGATTCCGTACCTGTACGAGTCCGACGAGGGCAACGGCGAGGGTGAGCCCCCCACGCACGAATTCATCAAGACTCTGCGCGCCATGGTCGACAAGGACTACCCCGGCCGGGTGATGATCGCCGAGGCCAACCAGTGGCCGCGTGAGGTCGCGGCATTCTTCGGCAGCGAGGAAGAGCCCGAGTGCCACATGGCATTCGACTTTCCCGTGATGCCCCGCATTTTCTATTCGCTGCGCTCGCAGCAGGCCGGCGAACTCGTGCGGGTGCTCTCCGAGACCACGGACATTCCGCACGGCGCCGGCTGGGGCGTGTTTTTGCGCAACCACGATGAACTGACCCTCGAGATGGTCAGCGAGGAATACCGACAGGCCATGTACGGCTGGTACGCCTACGACCCGCGGATGCGTGCCAACATCGGAATCCGGCGCCGTCTCGCCCCCCTGCTCGACAACTCCCGCGCCGAGATGGAGCTCGCCCACGCGCTGCTCTTCTCGCTGCCGGGCAGCCCGTTCCTGTACTACGGTGACGAGATAGGCATGGGTGACAACATCTGGCTGCCCGATCGTGACTCGTCGCGCACGCCTATGCAGTGGACACCGGACCGCAACGCAGGATTCTCCAGTGCCGATCCCGGCAAGCTCTACCTGCCCGTCGTGCAGTCGCTGGTCTATCACTTCAACCAGGTGAATGTGGAGTCGCAACTGGCGCAGTCGCGCTCGCTGCTGCACTGGATTCGCAATGTGATCTACGTGCGCAAGGCTCACCCGGTCTTCGGACTCGGCTCGATCCAGGTGCTCTCAAGTGATCATGAGTCCGTGCTGGCGTTCGTGCGCTCCTATGAGGGCAGCGGCAGCCAGTTCGGGGATCAGCCCGAGCATGTGCTGTGCGTGTTCAGCTTCGCGCACAACCCCATCTCGGTCACCTTCGACGCCCCCGAATTCGCCGGCTCGAGTCTCTTCGACCTGTTCGGCGGTGGCCAGTTCCCGTCTATCGCCGACGATGGGCGGTTCACGCTGACGCTCGGCACGCAGAGCTTCTATTGGCTGCACATCTCCCCCAGTTCCTGAGGCCTGCAGCGTGAGGAGGCGCGTCATCGCACGCGCTGTCGGCGGCTCCCCCTAGGCTTGCCGCATGAGCAATTGGCAGGATGAACTCGGTGTTTTCGATCTCGAGACGACGGGAATCGACGTGGAGAGCGCGCGCATCGTCTCCGCCCACGTCGGCGTGATAGGCGCAGACGGCGCCGTGCTCTCGCGTCTCGACTGGCTGCTCGATCCCGGCGTGGAGATTCCGGCGCAGGCCACCGCCGTGCACGGCATCACGACGCAGCGGGCGCGCTCCGAGGGCCGCACTGCCGCCGAGGGCGTGGCGGAGATCGTCGCCGCCATTCGTACGCTGCTCGAGCGCGACATTCCGGTCGTGGCATACAACGCAGCGTATGACCTCACCCTGCTGAACCGGGAGGCCCAGCGGCACGGCATCGCGCCGCTCATCGACCCGTCCCCGGTCGTCGACCCGCTCGTCATCGACAAGGCCGTCGACAAGTACCGCAAGGGTAAGCGCACCCTCGAGGTCACGAGCGAGTTCTACGGCGTCAGCCTCACCGGGGCGCACGATGCGGGGGCGGATGCCATCGCGGCCGGTCGCGTCGCGCAGGCTCTCGCGCGTGCATACCCGGCCGTGCTCGACATCGAGGCGGGTGAGCTGCACGCACTCCAGGTGGGCTGGTGCAGCGAACAGGCCGCCGACTTCCAGTCGTACATGCGCCGCATGAAAGACCCGGACTTCACGACATCGGGAGCGTGGCCGGTGCGCTGACGACTCCGAAACATACACGAAGGGCGACCGACATAAGTCGGTCGCCCTTCGTGGATGCGAGCTGCTACTTGCCGAAGCCCTTGAAGCGCTGGTTGAACTTCTCGACGCGACCGGCCGAGTCCATGATGCGCTGCTTGCCCGTGTAGAACGGGTGCGAGGCGGAAGAGATCTCCACGTCGATGACGGGGTAGGTGGTGCCGTCTTCCCACTCGATGGTCTTGTCGCTCGACACCGTGGAACGGGTGAGGAACGTCGCGCCCGAGGCCAGGTCGCGGAAAACCACCGGAGCGTATACGGGGTGAATGTCAGACTTCATCAGGACTTCCTTGTTGCGTCGTGTGTGTTCATTCTTCGCTGTGTGCTGCACAATCGATGCGCAGCCGAGCGAGAAGGCGATGTGGCACGAAGGCCAGCTATCGAGTTTAGCAGAAGGTGAGGCTACTGCCGCGCGCGTGCCGTGTACCGGCCGTCGTTCTCGGTGAGGTCGATGTCGATGCCGAAGGTTTCGCTGAGCCGTTCGGCCGTGAGCGCTTCCTCAAGCGAACCGGATGCCACTACCCCACCGTCGCCGAGCAGCAGCACGTGGGTGAAGCCGCGGGGGATTTCCTCCACGTGGTGGGTCACCATCACGATGGCCGGCGACCTCGGGTCGCTGGCGTAGCCGCCGAGCAGCTGCAGCAACTCCTCGCGGCCACCGAGGTCGAGGCTCGCGGCGGGCTCGTCGAGCAGCAGTACCTCCGGGTCTGTCATGACCGAGCGGGCGATGAGCACCCGTTTCTGCTCCCCGTCGCTGAGCGTTCCGAAGTGCCTGTCGGCGAGGTGTTCGAGCTTCCACTCGGCAAGAACACGGCGGGCCCGTCGGGTGTCGATCTCCTCGTACTCTTCATTCCAGCGGCCGGTCACGGCGTACGCGGCGGTGAGCACGACGTCGAGCACCGTCTCAGTGCGCGGCACCTTCCTGGAGAGCGCGCTCGAGGCGTAGCCGATGCGCGGACGCAGCTCGAACACGTCGCCGGAGCCGAGCGGAACATCCAGAATCTCGGCGGAGCCCTTTGTGGGGTGCATGCTCGCCGAGGCGATCTGCAGAAGCGTGGTCTTTCCGGCGCCGTTCGGCCCGAGGATCACCCAGCGTTGTTCGGAGTCGACGCTCCAATCGACGGAATCGAGAATAGTGTTCCCACTGCGAACGACCGACACACCACTGAGCTTGAGAACGCTGGACATAACACTAAGCCTACCCGGGCGAGTCAGCCCACTACTGACCGATAGATCGACCGTGTCTCGGCGGCGATCTTCTCCCAGCTGAACTCGCTCTCGGCGCGCCGGTGCCCCGCAGCGCCCATGATTCTGGCCTTGTCGGGGTCTGAGAGCACCTCGGTGAGCGTGGCAGCAAGATCGGTGACGAAGCGCTCGGCATCGAGCGGGGTTCCGGTGCCGTCATCGCTCTGCTCAATCGGAACGAGGCGCCCGGTGACGCCGTCGTCGACCACCTCGGGAATGCCGCCCGTCGCGGTGCCGACGACCGGAAGTCCGCAGGCCATGGCCTCGAGATTCACGATGCCCAGCGGCTCGTAGACCGAGGGACACACGAAGACCGTGGATGCGCTCAGTACGGCCGTCAGCTCCCCCTGCGAGAGCAGGCGGTCCAGCCACACGACACCCTCGCGCTCACCCTGCAGTTCGCGCACGAGGCCGGTGACCTCGTCCATGATCTCCTGCGTGTCGGGCGCGCCGGCGCAGAGTACGAGTTGCGTGTCGGGAGGCAGGAGTTTGGCGGCCCGCAGCAGGTACGGCAGCCCCTTCTGCCGGGTGATGCGGCCGACGAAGACGACGGCAGGGCGGTCGGGATCGACGCCGAGCGACCGCGCGAGATCCCTGTCCTCCGAGCGGGTCCACCTCGTAAGGTCGATGCCGTTGTAGACGACATGTACGCGCGAGGCATCCAACTCGGGATAGCTGCGCAGGATGTCGCGACGCATGCCGTCACTGACGGCGATCACGGCATCCGCTGCCTCGAACGCCGTGCGCTCGATCCAGCTGGAGACGCGGTAGCCGCCGCCGAGCTGCTCGGCCTTCCAGGGGCGCAACGGCTCGAGGCTGTGCGCCGTGACCACGTGAGGCACGCCGTGCAGCAGCTTGGCGAGATGACCGGCACCGTTGGCGTACCACGTGTGCGAATGCACCAGATCGGTGCCTGCAGCGTCCTGGGCCATGGAGAGATCTACGCCGAGCGTGGCGATTGCGCCGTTCGCCTTCGTCAGTTCCGCCGGAACACCATATGCCCAGGTATCGCTCTCCTGGCGCTCGGAGCCGAAGCACCGCACGCGTACCTCGAGATCACGGCGCAGCGCGCGCACCAATTCGGCAACATGTACCCCGGCACCGCCGTAGACCTCCGGCGGATATTCACGGGAGAAGAGATCGACTCGCATGACGTGAACGCTAGTACAGCCTTCACGTTCGCTCTACTGTGGAGGCATGGTATCGACAAAGATCTTCGGGATCGTCCTTGCAGGTGGCGAGGGAAAGCGTTTGATGCCGTTGACGGGCGACCGAGCGAAGCCGGCCGTGCCGTTCGGGGGGCAGTATCGCCTCATTGATTTCGCTCTCTCCAACCTGATCAACTCGCAACTGCGGCAGATTGTTGTGCTCACGCAGTACAAATCGCACAGCCTCGACAGGCACGTCTCGCAGACGTGGCGTCTCTCCGGTCTGCTCGATTCGTATGTGGCGTCGGTGCCCGCCCAGCAGAGACTCGGCAAACGCTGGTTCAGCGGTTCGGCGGATGCGATATTGCAGAGCCTCAACCTGCTGCGTGACGAGAAGCCCGACATCGTTGTCGTGGTCGGCGCCGATCACGTGTACCGCATGGATTTCGCCCAGATGATCGAGTCCCACATCGCCTCCGGTGCAGCGGCAACGGTGGCCGCCATTCGCCAGCCGATTTCCCTCGCCGACCAGTTCGGTGTGATCGAGCTCGACGCCAACGACCCGAACCGTATCGGTGCATTCCTCGAGAAGCCCCAGAATCCCGTCGGGCTGGCGGATGCTCCGCACGAGGTGCTCGCCTCGATGGGCAACTACGTCTTCGACGCGCAGGCGCTCATCGACGCCGTCATCCGCGACGGCGACAAGCCCGATTCGAGCCATGACATGGGCGGCGACATCATTCCGGACTTCGTGGCCCGGGGCGAGGCGGGAGTCTACGACTTCAAGAACAATGACGTGCCGGGTTCGACCGACCGCGACCGCTACTACTGGCGGGATGTGGGAACCATCGACTCGTTCTTCGAGGCGCACCAGGATCTGATCTCGGCACTGCCGATCTTCAACCTCTACAACCGCGAATGGCCGATCTTCAGCCAACAGCTGAACTCCCCGCCGGCCAAGATCGTTCGGGATGGCCGAGGGGATCTCGGCAGCACCATCGATTCGATCGTCTCGCTCGGCTCGGTCATCTCCGGTGCACACCTGGAACGCAGTGTGCTCGGGCCCTGGGCGAAGATCGAGTCGGGTTCGCATCTGGTCGATTCAGTCGTGTTCGATCGTGCCGTCATCGAGCCGAACGCCTATGTGGGCCGGGCTATTCTGGACAAGGACGTCGTGGTGGAGGCAGGAGCCAAAATCGGTGTCGACCCCGCCCGCGACCTCGCCAGAGGCTTCACCATCACCGAATCCGGCATCACCGTTGTCGGCAAGGGAGTTCACGTCGTTCCATGAACCAGTCCGCTCGATTTCTCGTTGTGCTTGACGCCGATTCGACACTCATCCACAACGAGGTGATCGAGTTGCTGGCCGAGGAAGCCGGCTCGCTGAACACGGTCGCCGACATCACCGAGCGCGCCATGCGGGGGGAACTCGACTTCGAGCACAGCCTGCGGCAGCGGGTCGCAACCCTGGCGGGACTTCCGGTGGCGTGTTTCGAGGCGGTGGGGATGCGCATCCGGGTGACAGACGGCGTGACCGAGCTCGTGGCGGGAGTGCGCGCGGCCGGTGGCGCCATAGGAGTGGTCTCCGGCGGGTTCCATGAGATTCTCGACCCGCTGGCCGAAACACTCGGCCTCGACTATTGGCGCGCCAATCGCCTCGAGACACGCGAGGGCATTCTTACGGGCGCACTCACCGGCGAGATAGTGGATGCCGCGGCCAAGGCGCGGGCGCTTGAGGAATGGGCCGCGGATGCCGGCATCCCGATTGAGCGCACGGTGGCCGTCGGCGACGGTGCCAACGACCTGCTGATGATGGATGCGGCTGCTCTCTCGGTCGCCTTCAACGCGAAGCCGCGCGTGCGTGCGCACGCCGACGTGGTGATGGATCGGCAGGACCTCAGCCAGGTGCTGCCGCTGCTCGGCCTGCGTGGCTGAACGAGCCCATCTCAGTCGCTAGTGGCCCATACCGAGGCCGCCGTCGACCGGGATCACGGCTCCGGAGATGTAGCCGGCATCGTCCCCGGCGATCCAGGTCACCACGCGCGCGACCTCGCCCGGTGTGGCGAAGCGGCCCGCCGGAATGCTCTTCTTGTATTCGGACTGGGTGGCCTCGGGTAGTTCGGCCGTCATGTCGGTCTCAATGAAGCCGGGCGCCACCACGTTCGCGGTGATGCCGCGCGCACCCAGTTCGCGGGTGATCGAACGCGCGATGCCCACGAGGCCGCTCTTGGACGCCGCATAATTCACCTGGCCGGCCGATCCGTAGAGTCCGACGACGCTCGAGATCAGCACGATACGACCGAAGCGGGCCTTGAGCATGCCCTTGGAAGCGCGCTTGACCACGCGGAAGGCTCCACCGAGATTGGTGTCGATGACGCTGTCGAAGTCATCGTCGCTCATGCGCATCAACAGGGTGTCCCTGGTGATGCCGGCATTCGCGATCAGAACCTCGACGGGGCCGAGCGTGCTCTCCACCTCGGAGAATGCGGCGTCGACGGCGGCGGAATCCGTGACATCCGCTCGCACGGTCAGGCTGCCCTCGGGCCCCTCGCCCGAGCGCGCGGTCACCGCGACCCGGTGGCCTTGGGCCACGAACTCCTCGGCGATGGCGAAGCCGATCCCCCGATTGCCTCCGGTAATGAGCACGGTGCGTGGTGTCGTCATACTGTTCAGTTTAACGGCAGCTCAGTTTACGGGGGTCAATCAGACGTAGGCTTGTCTCAGACGGATCGGGTCCGATCCGCGGTACCGGTAACGGATATGAAGCAGCAGTCGATCACCACACTCCCCCTCTCGCCAGACGTCGAGAGACACCACCGCATGGTCAAGTACCTGGTGGCGATGGGCATTCGTGTGCTGTGCATCATCGCCCTGCTGTTCGTACACGGCTGGTGGCTGGTGATTCCGGCCGTCGGGGCGATTTTCCTGCCCTACTTCGCCGTAGTCATTGCCAATGCCGCGATCAATCCCGGTGGCAACAGCGTTGAGCGCCCCGGCAACGTGAGCATCGTCTCACCACCGTCGGCGACGCACGACAGGGCGCATTCGTGAGCGTATTCGGCATCGAGCCCGAGCGATTCACGTGCTCACGGGCCGCATGCGGAGAGCCTGCACTCTGGCGCGTCGAGTGGCGTAACCCGAAGATCCACACGGCCGACCGGGTGAAGGTCTGGCTCGCCTGCGACGAGCACGTGGACTACCTGCGCGAATTTCTCGCCGCTCGCGACTTTCCGGTGCGCGTCGCAGAGATTCACCTGCCGGCGACAAACACAGCGGAGACAAACACAGCGGCGATAAACACAGGGGCGACAAACACAGCGGAGAGCCAGGCATGAACCGCTGGCGCTTCGCCTTCTCTCGTCGTTGGCTCGGCTACCTGGCCTTTGCCATCATCTTCGCCATCGCCTGCGGTTTCCTGTCCAATTGGCAACTCGCTCGCAGCAAGGAGGCGGCCGCGGCCAATGCGCTGCTCGATGCGAACTTCAACGCCCCCGCCGTGGCCCTCACGAACGCTCTCGACAGCCTCACCGCCTACGCTCCGTCGCAGAAGTGGAAGCGAGTCACCGCCACCGGCACGTACCAGAGCGCCGATGAGCTTCTCGTGCGCAACCGGCCGACGGATGCCGGCCCCGGCTTCGAGGTGCTGACGCCGCTCAAGCTCTCCGACGGCTCTTTCTTCATCATCGATCGCGGCTGGGTTCCCACCGGGTCGAAGCAGGACGCGCCCGATCGCGTGCCGCCCGCGCCGAGTGGAATCGTGAGCGTGACCGCGCGGCTGAAGGCTTCCGAACCCCGGCTGCCGGGGCGCTCGGCGAGCGGTAACCAGGTGGCGACCATTGAGTTGGGCGATGTGCAGAGGCGTATCGGTGGGCCGGTCTATACGGGCGCGTACGGCATCCTCGAATCGCAGACGCCCGCCGGTGCCGGCGGTCTTACCGCGATAGTGACGACGCCGCCGATGCAGGACGAGGGGCTGCACTGGTCGTACATGATCCAATGGATCATCTTCGCGCTCATTGGATTCTTCGGTCTGGGTTACGCGATTCGCACCGAATACCGCAACCGGTACCAGGATGAGCCCGATATGCAGGCCAAGGAGGCAGCGCGCCAGCGGCGGGCGTCCCGCAAGGCACCCACGGACGCCGATATCGAGGACGAACTGCTCGAAAGCGGTTCACGCCGCTGACGTCAGGCCGCCGCAGCATTGAGGCAAGCGAGGTCAGGCCAGCGCTATCAGGTCCAGGTAGTCCTTGTTCCAGTGGTCTTCGACGCCGTCAGGCAGAATCAGCACGCGTTCGGGGTTGAGCGCCTCGACGGCACCCTCGTCGTGGCTCACGAGCACGACGGAGCCTTCGTAGTGAGCCAGGGCGTCGAGGATCTCGTCGCGGCTGGCGGGGTCGAGGTTGTTCGTGGGCTCGTCGAGCAGCAGCACGTTGGCGCCGGAGACCACAATCATGGCCAGCGCGAGGCGGGTCTTCTCGCCGCCCGAAAGCACGCCAGCAGGCTTGTGCGCGTCGTCGCCGGTGAACAGGAACGAGCCGAGCACTCTCCGCGCCTCGGTCTCGGTGATGTTCGGTGACGACGACACCATGTTCTGCAGCACCGAGCGCTTCACGTCGAGCGTCTCGTGCTCCTGGGCGTAGTAGCCGATGCGCAGTCCGTGACCGGCCTCGACAACGCCGGTGTCCGGCGTATCGACGCCCGCCAGCATGCGCAGCAGAGTGGTCTTTCCTGCACCGTTGAGGCCCAGCACCACGACCTTGGAACCACGGTCGATGGCCAGGTCGACGGCGGCGAAGATCTCCAGTGAGCCGTAGCTTTTGCTCAGGTCGCTCGCGGTCAATGGCGTACGCCCGCACGGGGCCGGGGTCGGGAAACGCAGCTTGGCCACGCGATCGACGGCGCGCACCTCTTCGAGGCCGGAGAGCATCTTCTCGGCACGCGCGACCATCTGATGGGCCGCCGCGGCCTTGCTCGCCTTTGCACCGAACTTCGCCGCCTGCAACTGCAGAACGGATGCCTTCTTCTCGACGTTCGTGCGCTCCTTCTTGCGGCGCTCCTCGTCGGCGGCACGCTGGCGCTGGTAGTGCTTCCAGCCCATGTTGTACGTGTCTATCACCTGGCGGTTCGCGTCGAGGTAAAAGACCCGGTTAACCGTCTCGCCGACCAGTTCCACATCGTGGGTGATCACGATGAAGCCGCCCGAATACCCTTTGAGAAACTCGCGCAGCCACACCACGGAGTCCGCGTCGAGGTGGTTGGTGGGCTCATCGAGAATCATGGTGCGGGCATCCGAGAACAGGATGCGTGCGAGCTCGATGCGCCGACGCTGGCCGCCCGAGAGCGTCTTGAGCTGCTGGTCGAGAATGCGGTCGGGAAGATTGAGGTTGCTGGCGATGGATGCCGCCTCCGCCTCGGCGGCATAGCCACCGAGCATCTGGAAGCGCTCCTCGAGCGCGCCGTACTGCTTCATGGCGGCGGCGCTGACGGATGCGTCGTCGCTGGCCATCGCGAGGGTCGCCTCTTGCATGCCGAGCACCGTCGAGCCCAGACCGCGAGCATCCAGGATGCGGGTGCGTGCCAGGTCTTCAGGGTTGCCCGAGCGCGGGTCCTGCGGCAGGTAGCCGATCTCGCCGTCGCGGGAGACGGTGCCCTCTGTCGGCAGGGTCTCCCCTGCCAGCACCTTGGTCAGCGTGGTCTTGCCAGCGCCGTTGCGACCGACAAGACCGATCTTGTCGCCGGCAGCGACACGAAAACTGACGTCCTCCATGAGGGTGCGCGCACCGATGCGGATCGAGAGACCTTGCACCGAGAGCACAGCACTATTCCAATCATGAAGGGGAAGGAGGGTTTCGTGCGCCGTCATCTCCGTCTGAAGGAGACGAGCCGACGCGCAACCTTTCCATCCTAGGCGATGCGCCCCTGTGTTGTGCTGGGAAGGCCGGTCTTCAGATGGCGAAGCCGATGGCGCGCATCATCTCGCGGCCGTCATCGGTGATCTTGTCGGGACCCCACGGCGGCATCCACACCCAGTTGATGCGGAAGGCGTCGACGACACTATCCAGCGCCTGCGCAGTCTGCTCCTCGATCACGTCGGTCAGCGGGCAGCCGGCCGAGGTGAGCGTCATCGAGATGACGAGGGCATCGTTCTCGTCGTCCCAGCCGAGATCGTAGATCAGGCCGAGATCAACGATGTTGACCCCGAGCTCGGGGTCCATGACGTCTTTCAGCGCCTCTTCGATTTCGTCGAAGCGCGCGGGTGCGAGCGTGGAAACCATGGCTTTAGCCTACGACCGTGTCGGTGAGAAAGCGATCGTAGCCCTCTTCTTCCAGCCGCTCGGCAAGCTCCGGGCCGCCCTCTTCTGCCACGCGACCCGCGACGAAGACGTGCACGAAGTCCGGCGTGATGTAACGCAGAATGCGGGTGTAGTGGGTGATCAGCATGATGCCGAGCCCGGTGGCTTCGTGGGCGCGGTTCACACCCTCTGAGACGACCTTGAGCGCGTCGACGTCGAGGCCGGAGTCGGTCTCGTCGAGCACCGCGAACTTGGGCTTGAGCAGCTCGAGCTGCAGAATCTCGTTACGCTTCTTCTCGCCGCCCGAGAAGCCCTCGTTCACATTGCGCTCGGCGAAGGACTTGTCCATACGCAGCTTGCCCATGGTCTCGCGGATGTCCTTGATCCAGCCGCGGATGGCCGGAGCCTCGCCATCGATGGCCGTCTTGGCGGTGCGCAGGAAGTTGGTGTTCGTGACACCGGGAATCTCCACCGGGTACTGCATGGCGAGGAACAGGCCGGCGCGGGCGCGGGCATCCACCGTCATCGTCAGAACGTCTTCGCCGTCGAGGGTGATGGTGCCGCCCGTCACGGTGTACTTCGGGTGCCCGGCGATGGTGTACGCGAGAGTGGACTTGCCCGAGCCGTTCGGGCCCATGATGGCGTGGATCTCGCCCTCGCGGATCGTCAGGTCGACACCCCGCAGGATCTCTTTGGTGCCGTCTTCCACCTGGACGGTGACGTGCAGGTCGCGAATTTCAAGTACAGACATGTCAGAATTCTTTCGTTGTTGTCGAGTCGATGTAAACGTCGCCGTCGACCACCTCGACCGGGTATACCGGCACGGGTTCGAAGGCGGGCAGATTGAGGGCCTGGCCCGTGACGAGGGAGAACTTGGAGCCGTGTGCCCAGCATTCGAGCGTCTCCCCCTCGACGAAGCCCTCTGAGAGTGAGATATCGCCGTGGGTGCAGGTGTCGCCTATCGCGTGCACCTCGCCGGCCGAGTCCTTCACCAGGGCGATGGGAACCTCATCGATGAGCACGCGCACGGCCTGGTCGGTGACGAGTTCGTCAACGGCACAGATGCGGGTTCCCGTGCTCATGCCAGTGCTCCCGATGACTGTGCTCCCGTGGGCGCACCGACGGTGAGCTCGGCTTCGATGGCGGCCTGCAGATGCTCCTGGAGAGCCGGTGCGCCGATCTTCTGCACGATCTCCGAGAGGAATCCGCGCACGACCAGGCGGCGGGCCTCGTCTTCGGCGATGCCGCGCGACTGCAGGTAGAACAACTGCTCGTCGTCGAAACGACCCGTCGCGCTGGCGTGACCCGCACCGAGGATGTCGCCGGTCTCGATCTCGAGGTTCGGAACGGAGTCGGCACGGGTGCCGTCGGTGAGCACGAGGTTGCGGTTCTGTTCGTAGCTGTCGGTGCCCGGCGCATTGCGTCCGATGAGCACGTCACCGATCCACACGGTGCGCGCGCCCTCGCCCTGCAGCGCGCCCTTGTATGAGACCCTGCTGCGGCTGTGCGGTGCGTCGTGGAAGACGTAGACCTGCTGCTCGAGGTGCTGGCCGGCGTCCGCGAAGTAGACGCCATACATCTCCGTGTCGCTGCCCGAGCCGACCAGGTGCGTGGACGGGTTGATGCGCACCACGCCGCCGCCGAGGGAGACGACAACGTGTTTGAGTTTGGCGTCACGGCCCACCGTGGCGAAGTGGCTGGCGACGTGCAGCGCGGCGTCGTTCCACTCCTGCACCGAGACGACCGTCAATTCGGCGGAGTCGCCGACGATGATCTCGACGTTCTCGGTGAGGTGTGCCTCGCCCAGGTTGCGGATCACGACGGTGCCTCGGCTGAACGGGGCGGCCTCGATGATCGTGTGTGCGCCGCGTGCGCCGGATCCGAGCGCCGAGCGGGTCACGGTG
This sequence comes from Leifsonia sp. Root112D2, assembly GCF_001424905.1. NCBI lineage: Bacteria > Bacillati > Actinomycetota > Actinomycetes > Micrococcales > Microbacteriaceae > Leifsonia > Leifsonia sp. Root112D2. The sequence continues at coordinate 2,849,721 of NZ_LMCU01000001.1, read as the reverse complement.
AATTCACTGCTCGACTCGCCGGTGACGGAGACGAGAAGTGCCTTCTCGAAGGCACTGAAGGCGTTGGCGGATGCGCGCTCCTCTGGCTCCCCCGCGCTGCCGACGCGGGAATCGTCGCGATCGACCCACGACAGCGATATGCCGTCGACGGCCGGTGCCTCGATCGGATACGGGGATCCGTCGAGATCACCGGAGAGCAGTTCGGCGATGCGGGCGACAGGCGTGAGCTTCCAGACGGCCTCACGACCGGTGACGGCGGGGAAGTCGGCGACGTCGCGCGAGCGGAATCGCTCGGAACGGGTCTGAACGGGAACGAGTCCCCATCCGCCGTCGCTGTGCTTCTTCAGTCCGTGCTGCGCCGTGGAATCCGTCGTCACAGTCGCAGTTTTTACAGTCTCAGTGGCTGCGGATGACATTTAACCGACGGATCCTTCCATGCCCATTTCGATGAGCTTGTTGAGTTCGAGTGCGTATTCCATGGGCAGTTCGCGAGCGATCGGCTCGATGAAACCACGCACAATCATGGCCATGGCCTCGTCTTCGGGCATGCCGCGGCTCATGAGGTAGAACAGCTGCTCTTCGCTGACGCGGGAGACCGTGGCCTCGTGACCGAGCTGCACGTCGTCGACGCGGATGTCGATGGACGGGTAGGTGTCTGAGCGCGAGATCGTGTCGACCAGCAGCGCATCACAGCGCACGGTGTTCGCCGAGTGGTGCGCCGTGGCATCCACCCGCACCTCGCCGCGGTAGCCGGAACGGCCGCCGCCGCGGGCAATCGACTTGGAGACGATCGAGGACTGCGTGTACGGAGCCATGTGGATCATCTTGGCGCCGGCATCCTGATGCTGGCCGGGGCCGGCGAAGGCCACCGAGAGCGTCTCGCCCTTGGCGTGCTCGCCCACCAGGTAGATCGACGGGTACTTCATGGTGACCTTGGAGCCGATGTTGCCGTCGACCCATTCCATGGTCGCGCCCTCGTGGGCCATGGCCCGCTTGGTGACCAGGTTGTAGACGTTGTTCGACCAGTTCTGAATCGTCGTGTAGCGCACCCGGGCGTTCTTCTTCACGACGATCTCGACGACGGCGGAGTGCAGGGAGTCCGAGGTGTAGATCGGGGCGGTGCAACCCTCGATGTAGTGCACGTAGCTGCCTTCGTCGGCGATGATCAGCGTGCGCTCGAACTGGCCCATGTTCTCGGTGTTGATGCGGAAGTAGGCCTGCAGCGGAATCTCCACGTGCACGCCGGGCGGCACGTAGACGAACGATCCGCCCGACCAGGCAGCAGTGTTCAGCGCGGCGAACTTGTTGTCGCCGGCCGGAATGATGGTGCCGAAGTACTCCTCGAAGAACTCGGGGTGCTCGCGCAGGGCCGTGTCGGTGTCGGTGAAGATGACGCCCTGGGCCTCCAGGTCTTCGCGAATCTGGTGGTAGACGACCTCGGATTCGTACTGGGCGGTCACGCCGGCCACCAGGCGCGAGCGCTCGGCCTCGGGGATGCCCAACTTCTCGTAGGTGTTCTTGATGTCTTCGGGCAGGTCTTCCCAGGTCTGGGCCTGCTTCTCCGTGGACCGCACGAAGTACTTGATGTTGTCGAAATCGATCTCAGAGAGGTCGGCGCCCCAGGCGGGCATCGGCTTGCGCTCGAAGATCTGCAGCGCCTTGAGCCTGCGTGCCTTCATCCACTCCGGCTCGTTCTTCAGCCGCGAGATGTCTTCAACCACCTCCGGCGAGATTCCGCGACGCGCGGATGCTCCAGCTGCGTCGGAGTCCGCCCAGCCGAACTCGTATTGCCCCAGGCTCTCGAGTTCGGGACGGTCGATCAGGATGTCTGACATATCTACCTCGTTTCCTGCCACGGCAACCGGTTATCATCCGGCTCGCGGTCCATCGCACTCACCGGGCGGCGAGGCGGCAGCCCACGAATGATGCGAGTGGCTGGTATGCGTACCTAATAGATGCCCAAAAACGTGGGCGACGCTGCCCCGGCCGCATGACGACGAACTGACATAGCGGCACGCGCACCGAAGCGCGTATCTCGAACATCACCATTCTACAGGGTGCCTTCGCGATGGTGGGAGGAAGTCGCACGAGATTGTCAGCAGGATGCGGCTACGGGGTCGGGTTCTATGCGACGACGGGTTCGCGTGTCGCCGGTGCGTCGACCGAAACGGTGGGGAACAGACCCGGGTTCACGTCGAGCAGCACCCGCAGCACTCCCACCCAGACGAGCGCCGCGCCCAGCAGGTGCACCGCGACGAGGGCTTCGGGCAGAGCGGTGAGTGACTGCACCAGTCCGACAACCGCCTGCAGCATCACTATGACGACGAACGCCACGGTGCGACGCCTGGCTATTGCGGCGCCAGCGACGCGGCGCAACACGAGCAGCAGGGCCACGGCTATCACGAGCGTCGCAGTGCCGAGAACACCGTGCAGCACGGTGATGTCGACCCAGTTGAATGCCATCCGCGGCACATCGGCCGAGTCGCCGGAGTGCGGACCGGAACCGGAGACCAGGGTGCCGACGACGATGAGAACGAAGGTCACGACCAGCAGCGTGTAGCTGAGCGTGCGGGCGCCTCGGGGAACGGTGATCTCGGCGTGCTGGCCCAGGTGGGCGCGATGCCAGGTCAGGGCGGAGGTCGTGAGCAGGGCTATCGCGGCGACGAAGTGGAACGCGACGATGTAGGGATTGAGGGCGGTGAGCACGGTGACCCCGCCGATGAGGGCGTTGGCCACGACGAGCCAGAACTGTGACCACGCCAGTCGGGTCATCATGCGATTGCGGGGGCGCTGCAGCCGGGCGGCGACGATGGCCCAGCCAACCGCGACGCACAGCACGACGGTGAGCATGCGGTTGCTGAACTCGATGACCGCGTGGATGCCGAGCGCCGGTGTTGGTGTGAGAGAACCGGTCTCACAGACCGGCCAGGTGGGGCAGCCGAGCCCCGAGCCGGTGACGCGCACGACGCCGCCGCCGAGCACGATGAGAATGCTGACGACCAGGGCCGCGGTCGTTGACCACCGCAGCGCGCGGTTACTCAGGCTGTAGCGTTCCGCGAGAAAGGAGAATGGCGTGGGCACACTCCATGGTAACTTCGCCCGAGACACTCTCAGGCCCGCAGGGTGGCCGTCCAGGCGGCGCGCTGCTCTCCGCGAAAATCGAAGCTCGTGCCGGCATCCGCATCGAGGGTGAAGCCCAGCGCGCCAGCCAGCGCCGCACTGCCGGCGTTTCCGGCGAGTCCCTGCCAGCGCAGTCGTTTGAGGCCTAGGCCGTCTGTGGCGAAGGCATGCTCGGTCACTGCGCTCAAGGCCTCCTTCATGAGACCGCGGCGACGATACGGGGCGCCGATCCAGCATCCTATCGACGCCGATGCCGGCGCCATGTCGCGCCGCAGTTCGATGGTTCCTTCCAGCGGCTCCCCCGCGCCCTCGCGCAAAGCCCACGTGGTGTAGCTGTTGCTGAGCTCGCCGTGCCTCACGTAGCTCGTGATGAAGAATTCAGCGTCGGAGAGACGGAACGGTGAGGCGATGGGTACCCAATGTTGAATCTCGGGATCCTGGCACAACTCGAACACCGCCTGTGTATCGCCGTCATTCGGCGCATCCAGCACGAGCCGGGCTGTGAGAAGAACGGGAGGCATCGTTGGTGACGGTCGTTCGGTTCACACGGCTAGAACGGCAGCAGTGGATCTATCGCCACCGCGAGGAACAGCAGGGTGAGATAGGTGATGGAGCCGTGGAAGACCCGCATCGGGGAGACCTGTTCATGCCGGATGGCCAAGTTGTAGAGGCGGTGCGTCTCGTAGATGAACCAGCCGCCGCTGCCAAGAGCTATGGCCGTGTATGCGAGGCCCATGTGGCCGACGGGAATCAGCAGCAGCGAGCAGGCGACGGTGGCCCAGGCGTACAGGATGACCTGCAGGCCCACGACGGCGCGGCCGCGCACCACAGCGAGCATGGGAACACCGGCCTGCTTGTAGTCCTCGCGGTACTTCATCGACAGGGGCCAGTAGTGCGGCGGGGTCCAGAGGAAGATGACGCCGAACAGGATGAAGGGGGCCCAGTCGAGCGAGTTCGTGACGGCGGCCCAGCCGATGAGCACGGGCATGCAGCCGGCGATACCGCCCCAGATGATGTTCTGCGAGGTGCGGCGCTTGAGGATGATCGTGTAGAAAACCACATAGAGCAGGATGGCGAGGAAGGACAGCGCCGCGGCGAACCAGTTGGCGAAGAATCCGAGCACCAGAATCGATGCGACGCCGAGCGCGTAGGAGAAGACAAGCGCCTCCCGGTCGCTCAACTCCCCCGTCACCAGCGGTCGACCCTTGGTGCGTTTCATGACGCGGTCGATGTCGCGGTCGATGTAGCAGTTGAACGCCCCGGCGCTGCCGGCGCTCATGAAACCGCCGACCACGGTGGCCAGCACGAGCCACAGGTTCGGGATGCCGCCTTGCGCGAGGATCATCGTCGGAACGGTGACGACGAGCAGGAGTTCCACGACGCGCGGCTTGGTCAGGGAGACATAGGCCTTGACTTTGCGGGAAAATCGAGGGACCAGCGGTGTGGTCCTGCTCTCTACGGCGACGTCCATTGCTCCTCTAACGCTTGAATCCCAGCCCAATCTTAGGTCATCGTGCTGCAACGAAAGTCGGCGGCGCCTCGGTGCGGGGAACAACGCGGTTGAGCCCACTGTTGACTATGCTGAGAGGTGCTCGCCAGCCGAGGCTCGTTTGGGTGTCGCATCCACTTCTGGATGCTCGCCGAATGTGCACGGTGCCGATGATGTTCACGGCGCGCGCTACCTCTATAAGGAGCGGGTTGAAGACGGCCCGTCTCGACATTTTCAGAAGGGTCAGTATCCAGTGGCAGCTTTGCAGTGGGACTCCATTGACAATAAGGCAGTAGACACGGCACGAATCCTGGCGGCCGACGCCGTCGAGAAGGTGGGCAACGGGCATCCGGGCACCGCCATGAGCCTCGCACCTGCCGCGTACCTGCTGTTCCAGAAGGTCATGCGACGCGACCCGTCTGATTCGACCTGGATCGGCCGCGACCGCTTCATCCTGTCGGCCGGGCACAGCTCGCTCACGCAGTACACGCAGTTCTATCTCGGCGGATACGGCCTCGAGCTCGATGATCTCAAGGCACTGCGCACCTGGGGTTCGAAGACTCCGGGCCACCCCGAATACGGCCACACCGACGGCGTGGAGATCACGACCGGCCCACTGGGCCAGGGCATCTCCTCCTCCGTCGGCTTCGCATACGCCTCGCGCTTCGAGCGCGGCCTGTTCGACCCGGACGCCGACGCCGGCACGAGCGTGTTCGACCACTTCGTCTACGTGATCGCCGGCGACGGCGACATGCAGGAGGGCATCACGAGCGAGGCGTCCTCGCTCGCCGGCCACCAGCAGCTCGGCAACCTGATCGCGATCTACGACAGCAACCAGATCTCCATCGAGGACGACACCAACATCGCCTTCACCGAAGATGTCAAGGCGCGCTACGAGGCGTACCACTGGCACGTGCAGGTGGTCGACTGGAAGAAGACGGGCCAGTACGTCGAAGACGTGCAGGCGCTGAACGACGCCATCGAGGCAGCCCAGGGCGTCACGGACAAGCCCTCCCTCATCATTCTCAAGACGATCATCGGCTGGCCCAGCCCGAAGAAGCAGAACACGGGCAAGATCCACGGATCCGCGCTCGGCGCCGAGGAACTGGCCGCCGTCAAGGAGGTGCTCGGCTTCGACCCCGAGAAGAATTTCGACGTCGCCCCCGAGGTGCTGGCGCACACGCGCAAGGCCGTCGAGCGCGGCCAGGCAGCGCATGCCGAATGGAACGAGCGGTTCGAGGCGTGGGCAACGGCAAACCCCGAGCGCAAGACGCTGCTCGACCGCGTGCTCAAGGGCGAGTTGCCCGAGGGTGTCGAGGAGGCGCTGCCGGTCTTTGCGCCCGGCAAGGATGTCTCCACCCGCGCGGCGAGCGGTAAGGTCATCAACGCCATCGCCGGCGTCATTCCCGAGCTGTGGGGCGGTTCGGCCGACCTCGCCGAGTCGAACAACACGACCATCGAATCGGCCGCCTCCTTCGTACCGAGCGAACACTCCACGCACGAGTGGACGGGCAACAAGTACGGTCGCGTGCTGCACTTCGGCATTCGCGAGCACGCGATGGCCGCGATTCTCAACGGCATCGTGCTGCACGGCAACACGCGCCCGTTCGGCGGAACGTTCCTGATCTTCAGCGACTACATGCGCCCGGCCGTGCGTCTCGCGGCGCTCATGAAGGCGCCGTCGATCTTCGTGTGGACGCACGACTCGGTGGCGCTCGGCGCAGACGGCCCGACGCACCAGCCGATCGAGCAGCTCGCCTCGCTGCGCGCCATCCCGGGACTCGACGTGGTTCGCCCCGCCGACGCCAACGAGACGGCGTACGCCTGGAAGACCATCCTCGAGCGCCGCCAGGGCCCGGCGGGAATCGCGCTGAGTCGGCAGAACCTGCCCGTGTTCGAGCGCGGTGACGGGGCGGCATCCGGTGACACTTTCGCCGCGGCGTCGAACGTTGCCAAGGGAGCGTATGTGCTCGCCGAGGCGCCCGGCGGCACGCCGGACGTGATCTTGATCGCCACCGGTTCCGAGGTGCAGTTCGCCGTCGAGGCGCGCGAGGCGCTGAAGGCAGACGGCGTCAACGCGCGGGTCGTCTCCGCCCCGAGCCTGGAATGGTTTGAGGAGCAGGATGCCGCGTATCGCGAGTCGGTGCTGCCGGCGGCGGTGAAGGCGCGGGTCTCCGTTGAGGCCGGAATCGCCCTCACCTGGCGCGCCTATGTCGGTGACGCAGGTCGCAGCGTGTCGATCGAGCACTTCGGCGCATCCGCGGATTACGAGACGCTCTACCGTGAGTTCGGCCTGACGACGGATGCCGTCGTCTCGGCCGCCAGGGAATCGATCGCCGCGCTCTAGGCGGGTTCGATCGACATCACGCGTTTGATTGATTTGACGAAAGAAGAAAAGAACATGACTGAATCCACTCCGACCGCCCAGCTCTCTGCCGCAGGCGTCAGCATCTGGCTCGACGACCTCTCGCGTGAGCGCATCGCATCCGGCGGGCTACAGAAGCTGATCGACGACCGCAACGTCGTCGGCGTGACGACGAATCCGACGATCTTCGCCAACGCGCTCTCCAAGGGTGAGGCGTACGACGCCCAGGTTCGTGAGCTGGCGGCAGCCGGTGCGAGCCTTGACGAGGCGGTCTTCGAGATCACGACGACGGACGTCGCCAACGCGGCGGACACCTTCCGCCCCGCGTACGACGCGTCGAACGGCTTCGACGGCCGCGTGTCGATCGAGGTCGAGCCCGGCCTGGCACACGACGCGGCAGGCACGGCCGCTGAGGCCAAGCGCCTCTGGGCCAAGGTCGACAAGCAGAACGCCATGATCAAGATTCCGGCGACGGTTGAGGGTCTTGAGGCCATCACGGCAGCCACGGCGGTCGGCATCAGCGTGAACGTCACGCTCATCTTCAGCCTCACGAGGCACCGCGAGGTCATCAACGCCTACCTCACCGGCCTGGAGCAGGCGAAGGCCGCCGGCATCGACCTCTCGACCATCCACTCGGTCGCCTCGTTCTTCGTCTCACGGGTCGACACCGAGATCGACAAGCGGCTCACGGCCCTCGGCACGGATGCCGCGCTCGCGCTCAAGAGCAAGGCCGGTGTAGCCAACGCGCAGCTGGCGTACCAGGTCTACGAGCAGGCGTTCGCCAGCGAGCGTGCGACGGTATTGCTCGAGGCTGGCGCCAACAAGCAGCGCCCGCTGTGGGCATCCACCGGTGTCAAGGACCCGAGCCTGCCCGACACGCTGTACGTCACACAGCTCGTCGCCCCCGAGGTCGTCAACACCATGCCGGAGAAGACGCTCGAGGCCACGTTCGACCACGGTGAGATCCCGGCCGACTCCGTGACCGGCTCGTATGCCGCCGCCAACGAGGTTCTCGACGCCGTTGCGGCGCAGGGCATCTCCTACGACGAGGTCACCGCGCAGCTCGAGAAGGAGGGCGTCGACAAGTTCATCGTCTCCTGGAGCGAGTTGCTCGAGAGCGTCAAGACCGCTCTTGAGGCCGCAAAATGAGCGTGCGCGTGCACGTCTCCGGTGCGGCCGAAGACGCGGTGAAGACCACCGTTCCCACGCTGGTTGCCGACCTGGTGGCATCCGGTATCACGGGGCAGGATCCTGCGCTGTGGGGACCGGATGCCGAGAAGGAGGCGGCCGTACGCCTCGGCTGGACCGAGGTGGTCACCGTCTCCCGCCCGCTCGTCGCGGAGATCACGGCGCTGCGTGACACGCTGCGTGCCGCCGGGGTCGACCACATCCTGCTGGGCGGCATGGGCGGTTCCTCGCTCGCTCCCGAGGTGATCACCCGCACGGCCGGTGTCGAGCTCACGATTCTGGATTCGACGGCGCCCGGGCAGGTGCTCGCCGCGCTGAACGACCGGCTCGCCACGAGCGCGATTGTGATCTCCAGCAAGTCGGGTTCCACGCTGGAGACCGATAGCCAGAAGCGCACATACGAGAAGGCCTTCCGCGACGCGGGTATCGACCCGCGCGAGCGCATCATCGTGGTGACCGACCCCGGTTCACCGCTGGACGCATCCGCCCGTGCCGACGGCTACGCGGTCTTCAATGCTGACCCGAACGTCGGAGGCCGCTACTCGGCTCTCACCGCCTTTGGCCTGGTTCCCTCAGGGCTGGCCGGCGTCGACATCGACGGACTGCTCAACGAAGCAGAGGGCGTCTCCCTCGAGCTGGCCGTCGACAGCGACAGCAACCCGGGTCTCATTCTGGGAGCAGCGATCGCCGCAACGGTTCCGCGTAGGGACAAGCTCGGCATCGTCGCCGACGGAACCCACATTCAGGGCTTCGCCGACTGGGCCGAGCAGCTGATTGCGGAATCCACCGGAAAGCAGGGCACGGGCATCCTCCCCGTCGTGCTCGACAAGCTGGCACCGGAGCTGGGCGAGAACCTTGCCGACCTGCAGATCGTGCGTCTGGTCGAGAACGCGGATGCCCACCACCTGTTCCCCGCCGACCGCCACCATGGCGAGATTCTCATCTCGGGCAGCCTCGGCGCGCAGATGCTGGTCTGGGAATATGCGACGGCCGTTGCGGGACGCCTGCTGGGCATCGACCCGTTCGATCAGCCCGATGTGGAGTCGGCCAAGGTCGCCGCGCGCGGGCTGCTCGACAACCGTCCGGAGCCGACCACGCCCGCCTTCGTCGCCGACGGCGTCGAGGTGCGTGGCGACGCGAGCCTGCTCGCCGGCACGACAAGCCTCGAGGGAGCCATCGACGCGCTTCTCGCGCAACTGCCCGAGAATGGTTACGTGTCGATCCAGGCATATGTCGACCGCGTGGCGCTCCCCCAGCTGGCGAACATTCGCGATCTAGTTGCCGCCAAGGCGAAGCGGCCCGTCACCTTCGGTTGGGGTCCGCGATTCCTGCACTCGACCGGTCAGTTCCACAAGGGCGGCACTCCCGTCGGCGTGTTCCTGCAGATCACCGAGAACGCTTCGCAGGATCTCGAGATCCCGGATCGTCCGTTCACCTTCGGTCAGCTCATCCAGGCCCAGGCCGCCGGTGACGCTGGAGTGCTCGCCGACCACGGCCGCCCTGTTCTCACGCTCAACCTGACGGATGCGGAGGCCAACCTCGTGCCTCTCTTCGACGCCGTCAACTAGCATCCATCAACAAGCATCCGTCAACTGGCCAACAAGGAGCTGCATGTCCCCGGTGGAAATCTCCGAAGAGTTCAACCCTCTTCGGTTGCCATCCGATCATCGCCTGAACCGCATCGCGGGGCCGAGCGCCCTCATCATCTTCGGGGTGACGGGTGACCTGTCACGCAAGAAGTTGATGCCAGCGGTCTACGACCTGGCGAACCGGGGGCTGTTGCCTCCCGGCTTCGCGCTCGTCGGCTTCGCCAGGCGAGACTGGGAGGATCAGGACTTCGAAAAGGTCGTCTACGACGCCGTCAAGGAGTACGCCAGAACCCCGTTCCAGGACGAGGTCTGGCAGCAGTTGGCCCAGGGCATCCGTTTCGTGCCCGGCGAGTTCGACGACGATGCCTCGTTCGAGCGGCTCAAGGAGACGATCGAGACGCTGGACCGGGAGCGCGGAACCATGGGAAACCATGCGTTCTATCTCTCCATCCCGCCGAAGGCGTTTCCGCAGGTCACCGAGCAGCTGCGTCGTTCGGGCCTCGCGGAGCAGCAGGAGGGTCACTGGCGCCGCGTCGTCATCGAGAAGCCGTTCGGCAGCGACCTGAAGACCGCACGCGAACTCAACTCCGTTGTCGAGTCGGTCTTTCCGCCGGATTCGGTGTTCCGCATCGACCACTACCTCGGCAAGGAGACGGTGCAGAACATTCTGGCGCTGCGCTTCGCCAACGAGCTGTACGAGCCGATCTGGAACGCGAATTACGTGGACCACGTGCAGATCACCATGGCCGAGGACATCGGCGTTGGTGGTCGAGCCGGCTACTACGACGGCATCGGCGCTGCACGCGACGTAATCCAGAACCACCTGCTGCAGCTGCTCGCGCTGACCGCCATGGAGGAGCCGGTCTCCTTCGATGCCGCCGATCTGCGCATGGAGAAGGAGAAGGTGCTGCGCGCCGTTCGCCTGCCCAAGGACCTCTCGACGGCCACCGCGCGCGGTCAGTATTCCGGTGGCTGGCAGGGTGGCGAGAAGGTCGTCGGCTTCCTTGACGAAGACGGCATGAACCCCGAGTCCGCGACCGAGACCTTCGCCGCTCTCAAGCTGGAGATCGGCACGCGTCGCTGGGCGGGCGTGCCGTTTTATCTGCGCGCCGGCAAGCGGCTCGGGCGTCGGGTCACGGAGATCGCCGTGGTGTTCAAGCGTGCACCGCAGCAACTCTTCGCCGAGAGCCAGACCTCCGCACTCGGGCAGAACGCCCTCGTCATTCGGGTTCAGCCTGACGAGGGGGTCACCATCCGCTTCGGTTCGAAGGTGCCCGGCGCCGCGATGCAGGTGCGTGACGTGAGCATGGACTTCGGCTACGGGCATGCCTTCACCGAGGCGAGCCCCGAGGCCTATGAGCGCCTGATTCTCGACGTCCTGCTCGGCGATCCGCCGTTGTTCCCCCGCCACGAGGAGGTTGAGCTCTCGTGGAAGATCCTCGACCCGATCGAGGAATTCTGGGCGAGCCAGGGCCAGCCGGAACAGTACCGGCCGGGAACCTGGGGCCCGACATCCGCCGATGACCTACTTGCCCGTGACGGCCGAACCTGGAGACGTCCATGATCGTCGATTTGCCCGATACCACCACCAGCAAGATCTCCAAGGCGCTGGTGCGCATTCGCGAAGACGGCGGCGCTGTGGCGCTCGGTCGGGTGCTGACGCTCGTGATAGCCACGACGTTGGGGCAGGAAGAGGAGGCCATCGAGGCCGCCAATGACGCCTCGCGCGAGCATCCGATGCGCGTCATAGTGATCTCGACGGCCGCGCAGGATGCCACACCCACGGGTGTTGAGGGTCGCCTCGACGCGCAGATCCGCGTCGGCGGAGACGCCGGCGCCAGTGACGTGATAGTGCTGCGCGCCTACGGCGACACCGCCAGCGATGAGGAGGGACTGGTCACCGGACTCTTGTTGCCGGATGCCCCCGTTGTGGCCTGGTGGCCGGGAACGGCGCCCGAGGTGGCGTCGAAGTCTCCGCTCGGTCGCATCGCCACCCGCCGCATCACGGATGCCTCGACGCAGTCCGATCCGCATGAGGCGCTGCGCCACCTCGCCGCGACGTACGCTCCGGGCGACACCGACTTCGCCTGGACGCGGCTGACGCTCTGGCGTGCCCAGCTCGCGGCGGTGCTCGACCAGCCGCCGTTCGAGCCGATCACCGCCGTCGAGGTTGCCGGTGCGGCTGACTCACCCTCCACGGTGCTTCTGGCGGCCTGGCTGCGACTGCAGCTGAAGGTGCCCGTGCAGCACGACCTCACCCGCTCGACGGGTTCAACCGGTATTCACGGCGTGCGTCTGAGTCGCGAGTCCGGTGTGATCGAGCTGGAGCGTGAGATTCCGAACGTCGCCACCCTGGTGCAGCCGAATCAGCCGACTCACGACCTGTCCCTCCCGCGACGCAACCTGCGCGACTGCCTCGCCGAGGAGTTGCGTAGGCTGGACCCTGACGTGCTCTACGGTGAGGTCATCACCTCGGGGCTCGATCAGCTCGAGGACGACGAACAGGGAGCGGGCCACACCGTATGACGAATGAACGGCGGGTGCTGGTCCACCCGGACAAACAGGCGCTTGCCGGATCCGTCGCCGCACGTTTTCTGACCAAGACGGTCGACATTCTCGACGACCATGACGCGGTGCAGAGCGCGCACATCGTGCTCACCGGCGGCACCATGGGTGTCGCCGTGCTCGCCGCCATCAACGCCTCCCCAGCCCGCGACAGCGTCGACTGGGCGCGGGTGCACTTCTGGTGGGGCGACGAACGCTGGGTGCCGGCGGCAGATGCCGAGCGCAACGAACTCCAGGCGCGCCAGGCGCTGCTCGACCACATCACCGTGCCCGCAGACAATATCCACCCTTTTGCGGCCTCTGACGGCGATCTGAGCCTGGATGATGCTGCCATCGCCTATGCGGACAAGTTGGCCGAGTACGCCGCTGACGGAGCCGCACAACCGCGCTTCGACATCACCTTTCTCGGTGTCGGCCCCGATGGTCACATCGCATCGCTGTTTCCCGACCGTTCTGGCATTCGGGAGACATCGGCCGCGGTCGTCGTAGTACGGGACTCCCCCAAGCCGCCGCCGGAACGATTGAGCCTGACCCGACCGGTGATCAACTCCTCCGAGCGCATCTGGCTCGTGCTGGCTGGCGCGGACAAGGCCTCGGCGCTCGGGCTGGCTCTTGCCGGTGCCGCCTACACCGAGGTGCCGGTGGCGGGAGCCAAGGGTCGCAAACGCACGGTCTTCTTCGTCGACCAGGATGCCGCGGCGGAGGTTCCCGAGAATCTCATCGCCCCGAGCTACTGAAGCCCGGCGCGAGTCTCGATACGCTCGTGCCTCGCTACTCGACCACCAGGATCAGTTCGTGGGGGTCAGCTTGCCGCGGCGTGCACGCAGCTGGTTGAGGGCATCCTCGAGGAGCTGCGTCGCTTCGTCTTCCGTGCGACGCTCTTTCACGTAGGCCAGGTGGGTCTTGTACGGCTCGAGCTTGGCGACCGACGGAGGATTCTCCTTGTCACGGCCGGCGGGGAGGCCCGACGACGGCGAGTCGATCAACTCGGGAATCTCCTCATCGGGAAGATTCGCGGCGAAATAGCGCACCGTCTCGTTGCCGAGAGCATCCCAGTACGACACCGCAATGCGATCGGCGTGAAAGCCTCGGTCCTGCTCCCCCATGGGCCCGGCGCCGACGCGCGAGCCACGAATGGCGCTTCCTCCAGATGCCACGATTCCTCCTACGAACCGAACTTGGTGATCAGCCCGAGTACGACGACACAGACGAACCAGACGATGCCCAGAATCACGGTGATCCTGTTCAGGTTGCGTTCCGCGACCCCGGATGCACCCAGATTGGACGTGACACCACCGCCGAACATGTCGGAAAGACCGCCACCGCGCCCCTTATGCAAAAGGATCAGCAGCGTCAGCAGGAGACTCGTGATGCCGAGGAGAACCTGCAGCACGACCTGGAGAATGAGCACTTAGGAACCTTTCGTGCACGCGTTTCGATGCCGGGTGTCATCGGGATGGAAAATACAAGTATAGCGAAGAGCCTTAGCTGCCGACGTGCTTTTGGTACCGCACGATGCTCGCGAACTCCGTGAGGTCCAGGCTGGCGCCACCGACGAGCGCTCCATCGACGTTCGGCTCACGCATGAATCCGGCGATGTTCGCCGCCTTCACCGAGCCGCCGTAGAGGATGCGCGTCTTCGCGGCGACATCCTCGCCCAGCACCTCGACGAGCACCGCACGCAACTGAGCGGCGACCTGCTCGGCCTGGTCGGGGGTCGCCGCCTGGCCAGAGCCGATGGCCCAGACCGGCTCGTACGCCACAACGATGTCCGCGGCGCTCGTGACGCCATCGAGGGCGGCACGCAACTGGGAGACGGGCACGGCACTGGGTCCGTGGGTCTCCAGGTCTTCAGCAGTTTCGCCGACGCAGATGACCGGCGTGAGGTTGTGCTTCAGCGCTGCCTGCACTTTGGCCGACACCTGCTCGTTGCTCTCCGCGTGCAGCGTGCGGCGCTCGGAGTGACCGATGATCACGTAGCGACACTCGAGCTGGGCGAGAAATGCACCGGAGATCTCACCGGTGTACGCGCCAGAATCGTGCTCGGAGACATCCTGTGCGCCGAAGGCGAGAGGCAGCTTGTCTGCAGCCACGAGCGTCTGCACGCTGCGCAGATCGGTGAACGGGGGAAATACCGCGACCTCGACACCCGTGAAGTCATGGCCTGCGTCTTTGAGACTCCACGCCAGCTTCTGCACGAACGCTATCGCCTGGAGGTGATCCAGGTTCATCTTCCAGTTGCCCGCGATGAGTGGGGTGCGACGCACGGTTGAAGCTGGCGTCGATGAAGCTACTGCTGCCATCCGAGAACCTCCAGTGACGGCAGGCGCTTGCCCTCGAGGAACTCGAGACTTGCACCGCCGCCGGTCGAAATGTGACCGAATTGGTCATCGTTGAAACCGAGCGCGCGTACCGCGGCGGCTGAGTCCCCGCCGCCGACCACGCCGAGGCCGTCGACCTCGGTCAGTGCCTGGGCGACCGTGCGTGTACCTTCGGCGAACGGGGTGAGTTCGAACACACCCATGGGGCCGTTCCAGAACACCGTGTGCGAGGAACGGATCACCTCGGCGAAGCGGGCAGCCGTATCGGGGCCGATGTCGAGGCCGAGACCGGATGCCCCCCACGGGCTGTCCTCGATGGCATCTGCCGCGCACACCTGGTGCTCGGCATCCGCACCGAAGGCGGATGCGACGACCACATCGGTGGGCAGCACGATCTCGACGC
The DNA here is from genome assembly GCF_001424905.1 of Leifsonia sp. Root112D2. NCBI lineage: Bacteria > Bacillati > Actinomycetota > Actinomycetes > Micrococcales > Microbacteriaceae > Leifsonia > Leifsonia sp. Root112D2. Next base: position 2,834,681 of record NZ_LMCU01000001.1, on the reverse strand, counting down.
CGAGTTGCTTCGCTTTCGCGAGATAACCGGTCACGGTATCGATCTGGTCCTTCTCCAGCAGGCTCGCGCCGACCTTGTGGCCCTGTGCTGCCAGGAAGGTGAACAGCATGCCGCCACCGATGAGCAGGGTGTTGACGCGGGGCAACAGGTGGCCTATAACGCCGAGCTTGTCGGAGACCTTCGATCCGCCGAGAACCACCGTATACGGCGACTCGGGGTTCTCGGTGAGTCTGTCGAGCACCTCAAGTTCTGCCGCGATGAGCAGACCTGCCGCGCTGGGCAGCGTCTTGGCGAGCTCGTAGACGCTCGCCTGCTTGCGGTGAACCACACCAAAGCCGTCGGAGACGAGGGCGTCGCCGAATGCCGCGAGCTTGTCGGCGAACGACTGGCGCTCCGCCTCGTCTTTGCTCGTCTCCCCCGGGTTGAACCGGAGGTTCTCGAGCAGGGCGACATCTCCGTCGTGCAGGCCGGCAACGGCATCCGCCGCAGCGGAGCCGACGGTGTCGCTGGCGAAGGTGACAGGCTTGCCCAGCAGCTCGGAGAGTCGCTGGGCGACGGGCGCGAGACTGTACTTGGCATCGGGTGCACCATCGGGTCGCCCGAGGTGGGAGACGATGACGACACGGGCGCCCTGGTTGATGAGAGCGTTGAGGGTCGGCAGCGACGCCCGCACGCGGCCATCGTCCGTGATCTGGCCGTCCTTGAGGGGGACGTTCAGATCACAACGGACGATGACCCGCTTGCCGGCGAGCGAACCCAGTGATTCGAGGGTGCGAAGCGTCACTCGAGTTCCCTTGTGCTTAGAGGCGGTCGGCGACGTACTCGGTGATGTCGACGAGACGGTTGGAGTAGCCCCACTCGTTGTCGTACCACGAAGCAACCTTGACCTGTGAACCGATGACCTTGGTGAGGCCCGAGTCGAAGATCGAGGAGTGCGGGTCGGAGACGATGTCGCTCGAGACGATCGGGTCTTCGGTGTAGCTGAGGATGCCCTTGAGCGCGCCCTCGGAGGCTGCCTTGTATGCCGCGTTGATCTCCTCGACGGTGGCCGGGTTCGTCAGCTCAACGGTGAGGTCGGTGATGGAACCGGTGGGTACCGGAACGCGCAGGGCGTAGCCGTCGAGCTTGCCGACGAGCTCCGGGATGACCAGGCCGAGGGCCTTGGCGGCGCCGGTCGAGGTCGGGATAATGTTGATGGCGGCACCACGGGCGCGGCGCAGGTCGCTGTGCGGGCCGTCCTGCAGGTTCTGGTCGGCCGTGTACGCGTGCACCGTGGTCATGAGGCCACGCTCGATGCCGAAGTTGTCGAGCAGCACCTTGGCGAGCGGCGCGAGGCAGTTCGTCGTGCAGGACGCGTTCGAGATGATGTCATGCGTGGCCGGGTCGTAGGTGCCTTCGTTGACGCCGAGAACGAGTGTCGCGACGTCGCTTCCGGTCGCGGGAGCGGACACGATGACCTTCTTGGCGCCCGCGGTGATGTGCTTGCGTGCATCGTCCGACTTGGTGAAGCGACCGGTCGACTCGATGACGATGTCGACACCGAGCTCGCCCCAGGGGAGGTTGGCGGGATCGCGCTCCTCGAGCACCTTGATTGCCTTGCCGTTGACGACGATGTTGTCTCCGTCGAGCTCGACGGTGGCGTCGAGGCGGCCGGTGATGGAGTCGTACTTGAGCAGGTGTGCGAGCGACTTGTTGTCGGTGAGGTCGTTCACGGCGACGATCTCAAGCTCGCTGCCCTTGGCCAGCGCTGCGCGGAAGTAGTTGCGGCCGATGCGGCCGAACCCGTTGATACCGATCTTTACAGACACGTAAAACTCCTGATACTGGGGCGCCGAACGGCGCATTTACGGGGTTGGGGGGTGGAGGGGGCTGAGCGGTGCCCCGGCGGTTGCACTGCCGGGGCACCGAATCCCGCTATGACAGTAGCAGCAGCCCGGAGGTCTTTTCGCGGGCGGCCTCGAAGCGCTTCTGCACATCGGCCCAGTTGGCGATGTTCCAGAATGCCTTGACGTAGTCGGCCTTCACGTTGCGGTAGTCGAGGTAGAAGGCGTGCTCCCACATGTCGATCAGCAGCAGTGGAACGGTGGCGGCGGCGAGGTTGCCCTGGTGGTCGTAGAGCTGCTCGATGATGAGCTTGCCGCCCAGCGAGTCCCAGGCGAGGATCGACCAGCCGGAACCCTGGATACCCAGCGCGGAGGCCGTGAAGTGCGCGCGGAATTTGTCGAAGGAGCCGAAGGAATCATCGATTGCCGCCGCGAGCTCGCCCGTGGGCTTGTCGCCGCCATCCGGAGACAGGTTGTTCCAGAACACCGAGTGGTTGACGTGGCCGGCCAGGTTGAACGCCAGGTCTTTCTGCAACTTGTTGACGTTGGAAAGGTCGTCACCGTCTCGCGCCTCGGCCAGCTTCACCAGCGCGGTGTTCGCGCCGTCGACATACGCCTTGTGGTGCTTGTCGTGGTGCAGTTCCATGATCGTCCCACTGATGCTCGGCTCGAGTGCCGAGTAGTCATAGGGAAGTTCAGCGAGCGTGTAATCAGCCATTGCTTTTCTCCTCGTCATGCGTCGTGTGCGATGTCTTCACACACGGATTTCATACGACTCTTCGAGTCTACTCAGGACAGGCGATGCGCCAGCCGGATGTTTCCCTACACGTCATCCAGGTCGGGCGGAAGGTTCGCATCCGTACCTTCGATGCCCAGTTCCACGGCTTTCTTGTCGGCCATGGCCAGCAGGCGACGGATGCGACCTGCCACGGCATCCTTCGTCATCGGCGGGTCGGCGTGGTGTCCCAGCTCATCGAGGCTGGAATCACGGAAGTTCAGGCGCAGCTCGCCCGCGTACCGCAGGTGATCCGGGAGATTCCCGTCAAGAATCTCCAAGGCACGCTCGACGCGCGCACACGCGGCCACCGCGGCCTGTGCGCTTCGCCGCAGGTTGGCGTCGTCGAAGTTGACCAGGCGGTTCGCGGTGGCGCGCACCTCACGACGCTGGCGCAGCTGCTCCCAGCTCTCGACGGTCTCGCTCGCGCCCATATGGCGCAGCATCGCGCCTATCGCGTCGCCGTCGCGAATGACCACGCGGTGCACGCCGCGCACCTCGCGCGCCTTTGCCGCGATGCCGAGACGTCCGGCAGCGCCCACGAGGGCCATCGCCGATTCGTTGCCGGGGCAGGTGACCTCCAGGGCTGCGGAGCGGCCGGGATCGGTCAGCGAGCCATGAGCAAGGAAGGCCCCACGCCAAACGGCGGCGAGCTCCTCACGCGAACCCGTGGTGAGTCGGTTGGGCAGGCCGCGAATCGGCCGACGCCGGGCATCGAGCAGGCCCGTCTGGCGGGCGAGTGTTTCGCCGCCGTCGACGACGCGCACGAGATACAGGTTGGTGCGCCGCAGACCCGAGGCTGAGATGACGGAAACCTCGCTGCGCACGCCGTAGAGTTCGGCGAGATCTTTGCGCACCCGTTTGGCCAGCTCGGGAGTATCCAATTCGCTCTCGACCGCGATACGGCTCGAGATGAGGTGCAGGCCCCCGGAGAAGCGCAGGATGGTGGCGAGCTCCGCGGCGCGGACGGTGGTCTTGCTGACCTCGACTCGAGCCAGCTCATCCTTGACGTCCGCGGTGAGTGCCAATCGTTGTCCTGCCTGTTCTGTTGATTCGAGGATCCCGAAGTGAAGGATATGCGACCCGGAGCGAGCGTGAGAACTGTTCGCGCTATTCGCGGCCGAGGTCGCGGTGCTTGACGCTGACGGCGACGCCGGGGAGCGGCGCGAGCCGTCTGACGAGCTCTTCGGCTATCGCGACGGAGCGATGTTTTCCGCCTGTGCAGCCTATCGCGAACATGGCGTGCCGCTTGTTCTCTCGCTGGTAGCCGGCGAGCACGGGCTTCAGCGCCGCGGTATAGGCGTCGATGAACTCGGAGGCTCCGTTCTGGCCGAGAACGTAGTCGCTGACTATCGCATCCTGCCCGGTGTGCGCGCGCAGTTCGGGAACCCAGAACGGGTTCGGCAAAAAGCGGGCGTCGGCGACCATGTCCGCATCCTGCGGCAGCCCGTATTTGAAGCCGAAGCTCATGATGGTGAGCTGCGCGCCCGCCGTGTTCTCGGCGGCAAAGGTGGCGGTGATGCTCGTGGCCAGCTGGTGGATATTCAGGTCGGAGGTGTCGACGACAAGATCGCTGGATTCGCGGATCTCGCTCAGCCGCACGCGTTCGGCCGCAATGCCGTCGAGGATCGTGCCGTTGCCCTGCAGCGGATGCGGTCGGCGCACCGCCTCGAAGCGGCGCACGAGCGTCTCGTCCGTCGCATCCATGAACAGGATGCGCACATGCGTGCCGTCGCGCAGATTCTGGATGATCTCCTGCAGATCGGAGAAGAAGTCGCCCCCGCGCACATCCACGACCGCGGCGATGCGCGGCAGCCGGGATCCCGCGCGCCTGGCCAGATCGACGAGCGGCCGCAGCATCTGCGGCGGCAGATTGTCGACGACATACCAGTCGAGGTCTTCCAGCGCGTTGGCGACCGTGGACCGGCCGGCTCCGGACATGCCGGTGACGATGAGCACTTCTTGCTGCTGTTCGAGTTCGGTCGACATGGTGCAGGCCTTCACTCCCGGGTCATCTGTGTCTCAAGCCTACCCGCTGAGGTGCTCATGGATAGAGGATGCAAGGGAAGCGCCGATTCCATTCACCTCGGTGATCTGCTCGAGCGTTGCCGTGCGCAGCCGGGCGACGGAACCGAAGTGCCGCAGCAGTTCGCGCACCCGGGCAGGGCCGAGGCCGGGAACTTCGCCGAGGACGGTCGAGATGTCGCGCTTGCGTCTCGCGCGCTGGTAGGTGATGGCGAAGCGGTGCGCCTCGTCACGGATGCGCTGGATCATGAACAGCGCGTCGCTGTTGCGGGGCAGGATCACGGGGTAATCCGAGTCGGGCAGCCAGATCTCCTCCAGCCGTTTGGCGATGCCGGCGAGCTGGATGCCGGTGACCCCGGACTCCTCGAGCGCGCGAGCGGCGGCGGCGACCTGTGGCTGGCCCCCATCGACGATGAGAAGCTGTGGCGGCGAGGAGAATTTCTTGCTGCGGTTGCGCTCCGCGAGATCGGGGTCGACGATGAGTTCGCTCTTGATCTCGCTTTCCATCTCGCTCTCGACTTCGAGTTCTTCAGCAACCGGCGGCAACTCTTTGAGGTATGCCAGCCGGCGCGTGATCACCTGGTAGATCGACTCGGTGTCGTCCGTCGAATTCGGGATGCTGAAGCGGCGGTACTGGTCTTTGCGCGCCAGGCCGTCTTCGAACACGACCATGGAGGCCACGATGTTCGTGCCGCTCAGGTGCGAGACGTCGTAGCACTCCATGCGCAGCGGAGCATCCGCCATGCCGAGCGCATCCTGAATGTCGGTGAGCGCCTGCGACCGGGCCACAAAATCGGAACTACGCCGGGTCTTGTAGAGCACGAGCGCGTTTTTCGCGTTCATCGCCACGGTCTGGGCGAGGGCGGCCTTGTCGCCACGCTGCGGGGTGCGCAGAGCGACGCGGCCCGTCAGGGTCTCGTCGGTCTCATGGCGACGTTCGGTGAGCCACACCTCGAGCTCTCGGGCATCGTCGGGCAGCATCGGCACCAGTATTTCGCGGGGCGGCACGGTGTCTTCGTATGCATTCTGCAACACCGTCTCGACGAGATCACCGATCGAGAGATCGAGTTCCTTGTCGACCACCCAGCTGCGCACACCCCGGATGCGCCCGCCGCGCACGATGAACTGCTGCACGGCGGCCGCGAGCTCGTCGTCGGCGATGCCGAAGACATCCGCATCGACGCGGTCGGAGAGCACGACGGCACTCTTGGACATTGCCGCCTCGAGCGCCTGGATGGCGTCACGGTGCCTCGCCGCGGCCTCGTAGTTTTGCTCGTGCGCTGCCTGCGTCATCTGTGCGGTGAGGGCACGAATGTGGCTCGAGTCGTTGCCGCCCATGAAGGAGACGAAATCGTTCGCTATCTCGCGATGTTCATTTTTACTCACTCGACCGACGCATGGCGCGGCGCATTTGCCGATGTCGCCGAGCAGGCACGGGCGCCCGGTGAGTTCGGCGCGACGGTAGACGCCGCTCGAGCAACTACGCATGGGGAAGGCCTTGAGCATGAGGTCGACGGTCTCGCGAATCGCCCACACCTTCGTGTACGGGCCGAAGTAGCGGGCCCCCTTGAGGTTGCGGTTGCGCGTCACGAGCACCCGCGGCACGTCCTCGCCGAGGGTTACCGCCAGATACGGGTAGCTCTTGTCGTCGCGGAATTGCACGTTGAACGGCGGGTTGAACTCCTTGATCCAGGTGAACTCGAGCTGCAGCGCCTCGAATTCCGTGGCAACGACCGTCCACTCCACGGATGCCGCCGTGGTCACCATGCGCCGGGTGCGCTCGTGCAGGCTGCGCAACGGCTGGAAGTAGTTGCTCAGGCGTGACCGCAGGTTCTTGGCCTTGCCGACGTACAGCACCCGACCGCCGGAGTCCCGAAACCGGTATACGCCCGGCTGGGTCGGGATCTCCCCCGCCTTCGGGCGGTAGCTGACCGTATCGGCCATCAGGCGCTCTTTCGCTCCGGTTCCTCGGCGTCGAGAATCTCTTTGGGCAGAATCTCTTTAAGGAACTGGCCGGTGAAGCTCTTCTTGACCGTGGCGAGGTGCTCAGGCGTGCCTGTGGCGATGATCTTTCCGCCGCCTGCGCCGCCCTCGGGCCCGAGGTCGATGACCCAGTCTGCCGACTTGATCACGTCGAGATTATGCTCGATCACCACGACGGTGTTGCCCTTGTCGAGCAGACCGTTCAGCACCATCAACAGCTTGCGCACGTCTTCGAAGTGCAGGCCGGTGGTCGGCTCGTCGAGCACGTAGACGCTGCGGCCGTTTGAGCGGCGCTGCAGCTCGGTGGCGAGCTTGACCCGCTGGGCCTCGCCGCCCGAGAGCGTCGTGGCACTCTGCCCGAGCCGCACATAGCCAAGACCGACCTCGACGAGGGTTTGCAGGTAGCGATGGATGGCCGTGATCGGCTCGAAGAACTCGGCGGCCTCAGCGATGGGCATGTCGAGCACCTCGGCAATGTTTTTGCCCTTGTAGTGCACCGTGAGCGTGTCGCGGTTGTAGCGGGCTCCCCCGCACACCTCGCACGCCACATACACATCGGGTAGGAAGTTCATCTCGATCTTGATGGTGCCGTCGCCCGAGCAGGCCTCGCAGCGACCGCCCTTGACGTTGAAGCTGAAGCGCCCGGGCAGGTAACCGCGCGTCTTGGCCTCCTGCGTTTCGGAGAACAGGGTGCGGATGCGGTCGAAGACCCCCGTATACGTTGCGGGGTTCGAGCGCGGCGTGCGCCCGATGGGTGCCTGGTCGACGTGGATGACCTTGTCGAGATTCTCGAGACCGGTGACCCTGGTGTGCTTGCCCGGCAGTTTGCGCGCGCCGTTCAGCCGGTTGGCGAGCACCCGGTACAGCACATCGTTGACCAGTGACGACTTGCCTGATCCGCTAACCCCTGTGACGGCGATGAATGTTCCGAGCGGAAACTCGACGGTGACCTTTTTGAGATTGTTCGCCTCGGCACCCACGACGGTGATCTGCCGTTGCGGGTCGATGGGGCGACGGGTCTTCGGCGTCTCGATGGCCTTGCGGCCGGCCAGGTAGTCGCCCGTGAGTGACCGCGTGTTCGTGATCAGATCGGCGTATGAGCCCGAGTGCACGACCGTGCCGCCGTTGACGCCGGCTCCTGGCCCGATGTCGACGATCCAGTCGGCCGTTCGAATCGTGTCTTCGTCGTGCTCCACCACGATGAGCGTGTTGCCGAGATCGCGCAGCGCCACCAGGGTCTCGATCAGGCGCCGGTTGTCACGCTGGTGCAGGCCGATCGACGGTTCGTCGAGCACGTACAGCACGCCCGTGAGGCCGGAGCCGATCTGTGTGGCCAGTCGGATGCGTTGCGCCTCGCCGCCCGAGAGCGTCGCCGCCGCGCGCGCCAGGTTGAGGTAGTTGAGGCCGACCTTGATGAGAAAGTCCAGACGCACCTTGATCTCGCGCAGCACCTGCGCGGCGATGCGTTGCTCGCGGTCGGTGAGCGTGAGAGTCTCCATGAACGCGCGCGCGTCTGTGAGACTCAGCTCCGCGGCATCCGCAATGCTCGAATTGTGCACGAGAACGGCCAGCACCTCGGGCTTGAGGCGCTTGCCGCCGCATACCTGGCAGGGCACCTCGCGCAGGTATTCCGACCAGCGCTGGCGCTGATTGTCGGTCTCGGCGTCGGCGTACTGGCGCTCGATGTACGGCACGACGCCCTCGAAACCGGAGGTGTAGCTCATGACGCGGCCGTAGCGGTTCTTCCACTTGACCTTGACCTCGAAATTATCGCCGCGCAGCACGGCGGCCCGTACATCCGGCTTGAGGTCCTGCCACGGCGTCTCGAGCGAAAAGTCAAGGTCGCGGGAGAGCCCGTCGAGCAGCTTCTCGTAGTACTGGAACAGGCCCTTGCCTTGGGTGGTCCACGGCAGGATCACACCCTCGGCGATGCTCAACTCCGGGTCGCCCAGCAGCAGGTCTTCGTCGACCGACATGCGCGTGCCGAGGCCGGAGCACTCCGGACAGGCACCGAACGGAGCGTTGAAGGAGAACGTGCGCGGCTCGATTTCGGTGAGCTGGATGGGATGGTTGTTGGGACAGGAGAGCTTCTCGCTGAAGGTCTGCCAGGCATCCGGCCCGTCGGCGTCGACGAAGTTGATCTGCACGAGGCCGTCGGTGAGAGACAGTGCGGTCTCGAGCGAGTCGGTGAGCCTGGAGAGCAGTTCGGGGCCGGCAACGAGACGGTCGATGACCACGGAGATGTCGTGCTTGTACTGCTTCTTGAGTGTGGGCGGATCGGAGAGCTGCACCGATTCGCCGTCGACGAGGGCGCGGGAGTAGCCGCTCGCGGCCAGTTCGGCGAAGAGATCGACGAACTCGCCCTTCTTTTGCGAGACCACCGGGCTGAGAATCTGGTAGCGGATGCCCTCCCCCAGCTCCATGAGCTGGTCGGCGATCTGCTGCACGGTCTGGCGCTGGATCGGCTCACCGCAGACGGGACAGTGCGGAACGCCGATGCGCGCCCACAGCAGCCGCATGTAGTCGTAGATCTCGGTGATGGTGCCCACCGTGGAGCGCGGGTTGCGGTTAGTGGACTTCTGGTCGATGGAGACCGCGGGGCTCAGGCCCTCGATGAAATCGACGTCGGGGCGGTCGACCTGGCCGAGGAATTGCCGGGCGTATGCCGACAGCGACTCGACGTAGCGGCGCTGGCCCTCCGCGAAGATCGTGTCGAAGGCGAGCGAGGATTTGCCCGACCCCGAAAGCCCGGTGAATACCACCAGTGAATCCCGCGGAATCTCGAGATCGACATTGTGCAAATTGTGCACACGGGCCCCGCGCACACTGAGTTTGGCCTCTGACTCTACCTTCGAAACTGACACCCACCGAGTCTATGCAGCACCCCCGACACTCGCGTGCACTGTTCGCTAGCGGCGCTCGTCTCGCCGCTCGTGCCTGAGCAGCGGTGTGATCAGCACGAAGGCCAGCGCGAGCAGGGCCAGGGCGGCGATAACGCCGATCAGCGGCACCGCCGATGCACCGCTCGATCCCGGCAGGAGCACCGCGACGAGAACGGCGAGCAACTGGGTTGTCGCCTGGATGACGGCGAAGTGCAGCAGCGGCCTGGCGAGGGAACGCAGCTGCAGCCTGGCTCGTGCGGGCACCGCGAGCATCCGCGCCGCGAACACATGAGTCAGGTGGCCCAGGGCGAGCAGCGCAAAGAATGCCGCGGAGTGGGTGTTCGGCGGCGCCCAGAGCATGCTCAGCCCGGTCATCGCCAGGAAGAACCACGGCGCGAGTGTGCGCGGGCGCAGCGCGCCGACGAGAGCCACGAGCAGCGCCAGGTAGAGCCAACTGCCCAAGGGAAACTGCAACAAGGCGGCTATGGCGGCGGTCACCGCATACGCGATGCGCAGCACGTAACCGGGCACCCACGCGCCGAGTTGCGGCAGCGCACGCGCAGCGCTGACCGAGGCGGATGCTTGATGCTGATCGCTCATCGTCGGCTCCTGACCCGGCTGAGCGCGCGAAACTGTGCCTCGCGCGATGAGGACCCAGACGCCGATGCGGAATCCTCGTGCCAGCTCAGCACCTCGACGCCTATCGCCTTCAGGGCCCTGATGCGGTCGTGTCGATCCATCATCACGATGCGCAGGGCTATGGCCTCCTCGTGTCGTAGCCCGTCAAGCCGCGGCGTGGGCAGCACGTCGATGCCGATGACGCGGTGGCCTCCCCCACGCCAGAGTTCGGCCATGCGGCCGGCTTCGTCGTCGAGGAAGGTCGAGAACACGTAGATGAGCGAACCGGGCGTCACGAGCGGCGGCCGCTGTCGATAGCTTGGTGCGCCGGAGGGCTGGGTCAACTCGATGGCGCGCAGCACCCGGTGCAGGTGCCGGGTGCCCGCACCGGCCGCGATGAGGCGACTTTGCGTGGCCAGATCCTGAAAGCCGACCCTGTCACCGGCCTTGATGTAGCCTGCCGCGACGGAACTCGCTGCCTCACGGGCGACATCCATGGAGCCGAGCCCCTTGCCCGCGGAGGTGCTGCGCGACCAGTCGGCCACGTTCTCGCCGACGTCGTCGCGGCTGTCGACGACCAGCAGCACCGTGGCATCCGCGGTGGCGTGAGAGCGCCGCACGTACAGCTCGCCGGGCAGCTGTGCCCGCCGGGCCGTGGCCTTCCAGTCGATGCGTCGCAGCCGGTCCCCCGGGGTGAAGGGATGGATGTCGTGGAACTCGCCCCCGTCGCCGGGCCGCGACGAGTCGTGTGTTCCGGTGAGACCGAGAAGCCGGCTCGGCAGCGGCAGGCTGGCGATGGCGGCGAAGGGCGGCGTGACGACACGGCGCACCAGGAACGGTTCGGCGGGCGCGCTGACGAAGGCCGCTTCGGTTGCCAGAAGGCGGTATTCGATGTGCAGAATCTGCTGCGGCCCGGAGTGCAACACTGGTACGCGGCCCTCGAGGTGCCTGGCACGCGCGCGGGAGAGCACGAGGTCGCTGGTGCGGGCGCCGAGTGTGCCGAGACGGAGCTGCACCGATTCCACGTCGGGCGGCAGATCGAATGCTATCGAGTAGTGCAAATACGCGGATGCCTGCTGCGGTGATGCCTGCTGCGCGGATGCCTGCGGGGCTGTCACCGTGGCGGTCACCCGCGCCGGCGCGCCGGCACGGGGCCGACGGTCCCACGCCCAGGCGGCCGACACGGCGATAGGCAGGGCGAAGAGCACCAGCGCCACCTGCGAGGAAAGCAGCCCGAGTCCGGCCAGGAGCACCGAGACGATGGCCGCGGCCGGAGGCGCAGCCGACAGCACCCAGCGTGGAACGGTTTCGGCGGCGCTTGAACCGGATGCGGTTGCCTCGCTCACGGCATCCGCGATCCGACGACGGGTGGCCCGGCTACCTCGCCGACAACCTCCTCGACGATGCGGGAGGGCTGCACGCCGCCGGCCCAGGCCTGCGTTGTCAGCGACAGCCGGTGTGCGAGCACGGGCACTGCCACCAGCTTGATATCCTCGGGGGTCACGAAGTCGCGTCCGGCCATGACCGCGCGGGCGCGTGCCATGAGCAGCAGCCCCTGGGAACCGCGGGGCGAGGCGCCCACCTGCACGGAGCGGTGCGCGCGGGTTGCCGTGGCGAGATCGACACAGTAGTTCGCGATGTCGGGGTCGACGGTCACGGTCTCCACGCCCGCCTGCATCGCGCGCAGGGTGTTGGCGTCGACGACGCCGCGAACGCTGGCGACCTCTCGTTGCCGGGCGACGCGATTGAGCAGCACGGTGCTTTCCCCGGCGCGATCGGGATAGCCGACGGCGAGACGTACCATGAAGCGGTCCAGCTGGGCCTCCGGCAGTGCGTACGTTCCCTCGTATTCGATCGGGTTCGACGTGGCGATGACGTGAAATGGCACGGGCAGCGAGAACCCTGTGCCCTCGACCGTCACCTGGCCCTCTGCCATGGCTTCCAGCAGCGCCGATTGGGTCTTGGGTGAGGTGCGGTTGATCTCGTCCGCGAGGAACAGTCCCGTGAAGATGGGGCCGGGGCGAAAGACGAATTCGGCGGTTGCCGGAGCGTAGACGAATGAGCCGGTGATGTCGGCGGGCAGCAGGTCCGGCGTGCACTGCAGCCGACGAAAGTCGAGGCCGATGGCGGTGGCAATGCTGCGGGCCGCCAGGGTCTTACCCAGGCCCGGCACATCCTCGAACAGTACGTGTCCGCCGGCGAGAACGGCGGCCAGGGCGAGTTCGAGCGGCTCGCGCATGCCCACGACGACGGTGCCGACCTCGGCGAGAATGTCGCGCGAGAGTCGGGAGATTTCTTCAATGGCCATCGGCTTCACGGTGTGCACGGTGTCATCGGTCATTGCTGCTTCTCCTGTGGATCGGTACGAGGAATGCGGGAGTGAATCGTTCGAGGATGCCGCGCACGGCGAGACGGGTTTCGGCGCGTCGGTCGGTGTTCGCATCGGCGGCCGTAGCGACATCGAGCTGATCGAGTCGATCGAGGCAGTCGACCACCGCCACGAGACCGGGACCGCGGCCGGATCCGGGGTGCAGAACCCGGTATGCGCTGCGGCCGAGAAGGGCCTCGATAGCGTTGCGGTCGTGCGGGTCGTCGACGTCGAGGCCGACGCCGGAGAGTCGCCGCGCGGCCACATCGTGCACACGTCGAAGGCCTGCGCTGGGAACGACGCCGCGTCGCATGCGCAGTGACCAGGAGAGGCGCGTCACATCGCGTCGAATCCCGTCGCCGTCGCCGGGGGCCGCGCTGTCCCACGGCGGCAGCTCGACATCCGGTACGGCGATCACCGTGATGCCTATCGCCAGGAGCGCCAGCGCCACAGTGATCGCGTGCACCGTGTCCATGCCGATGTACCAGCAGATGCCAGAGATAATGACGGCGGCCAGGGCGACGAGAATGACGCGCTGACGGTTTCGGCGTGCACCAAGCCATGCGAAGACCATGCGGATGCTCACGAAGGGCCGCCTGCGTCGCGGTTCACGTGCACGGGCGCCCATGACGTGGCGAGCGTCTCATAGGCCTGGCGTGCCTGCATGACGTCCGCCTGCGTCGCCGGGTGGTCGCCGAAGCGCACGCGAAGATAGAGACCGAGCAGCGCGGCCACCGGCGCCTCGTCGGCCGGTTTCTGGGCGACGATGCGCGAGGTGAATTCCGTGGGCGTCTCGGCGGCTCGTCGCTGGATGCCGGATTCTTCTGCCGCCTCCTGCAGGCCGAGCCAGGCCTTGACTATCGCGTCGTGGGGTTCGCGTTCGTCGTTCAGGATGCGCAAGGCGTGGGCGAAGCCGCGGCGCATCGTCGGCGCGTCCGGAATCGTGCTCCCCTCGTCCTGAGGCTCGAGGTCAGCCGTGGCGCTGACCTCCGCATCGAGCAGGGCGGGCTGCTGTCGAGGTGGTCGGCGTGCCCACCAGCGCAGGAAGGCGATGACCACGAGGAACGCGATGATCGCGGCGATGATCCACAACACGGGGGTCAGGTCGAGTGTGAACGGCGTGTGAGCCGGTGGCGGAGACCCGGGTGAGCTCGATGCCGAAGGAAGGTTCGGCATGGTCGGCTTGATCCCGGCCGGAGGCAGCGCGGCGGTTGGATCCCAGCGCAGCCCCGTGAACTCAGGTGCCCCCTGCAGCGCGGCCCCGACGATGAGAACGAGCCCGAGCACCGCACACACGATGGTGGTGCGGTGCCGCCTCAGCATCGCAGGCGGCAGCCGGTGTCAGGCATGGCCGGCCTTTTCCATCTGGCGCAGGTCTCGCTTCAGGTCAGAGAGCTCGTCGCGCAGACGGGCCGCCAGCTCGAACTTGAGTTCGCCGGCCGCGGCCAGCATCTGGTCGTTGAGGTCGGCGATGATCGATTCGAGTTCGTTGGCCCCCTCGGCGGCGATGCCCACGTGGCGCAGATTGGGTGTCGGGCTGCGTTTCTTGCCCGTGCCCTGGTTGGCGGAGTTGCGCTTGGCGAGCATCTGAGCGGTGTCTGCACCCTCGCGAGCCAGAATGTCGGTGATGTCGGCGATGCGTTTGCGCAGCGGCGTCGGGTCGATGCCGTGTTCGGTGTTGTACTCGACCTGCTTCTCGCGACGACGGTTGGTTTCGTCGATGGCCTTCGCCATGGAGTCCGTGACGACATCGGCATACATGTGCACCTGGCCGGATACGTTGCGGGCGGCGCGACCGATGGTCTGGATGAGCGAGGTGGAGGAGCGCAGAAAGCCCTCCTTATCTGCGTCGAGGATCGCCACGAGCGACACCTCGGGCAGATCGAGGCCCTCGCGCAACAGGTTGATGCCCACGAGCACATCGTAGACGCCGGCCCGCAACTCGGTGAGGAGTTCCACACGGCGCAGCGTGTCGACATCCGAGTGCAGGTAGCGCACACGAACGCCAGCCTCGGCGAGGAACGACGTGAGTTCTTCGGCCATCTTCTTGGTGAGGGTGGTGACCAGAACGCGTTCGTTGCGCTCGGTGCGCAGGTGGATCTCCTCGAGCAGATCGTCGATCTGGCCCTTGGTGGGCTTCAGCACGATCTCGGGGTCGATGAGGCCGGTGGGGCGGATGATCTGTTCCACGACGCCGTCGGCGATGCCCATCTCGTATCGACCGGGGGTCGCTGAGAGATAGACGGTCTGGCCGACGCGTTCCTTGAACTCGTTCCACTTGAGCGGGCGGTTGTCGAGGGCGCTCGGCAGCCGGAAGCCGTGTTCGACGAGCGTGCGCTTGCGTGACGCGTCGCCCTCGTACATGGCGCCGATCTGTGGAACTGTTACGTGGGATTCGTCGATCACGATGAGGAAGTCGTCGGGAAAATAGTCGAGCAGGCAGTTCGGCGGCTCGCCCGCCACGCGCCCGTCCATGTGACGGGAGTAGTTCTCGATGCCGGAGCAGAAACCGATCTGCTCCATCATCTCGATGTCAAAGGTGGTGCGCATGCGCAGTCGCTGGGCCTCCAGCAGCTTGCCCTCGCGCTCGAGTTCGATCAGCCGCTCGTGCAACTCGGTCTGGATCGTGCCGATGGCGCGCTGCATCGTCTCGGGGCTGGCGGCGTAGTGCGTCGCCGGAAACACGGAGACGGCATCCATGGTCGTGATGACCTCACCGGTGAGCGGATGCAGCGCGTACAGTGCCTCGATCTCGTCGCCGAACATCTCGATGCGAATCGCATGCTCCTCGTACATCGGGATGATCTCGATGGTGTCGCCGCGCACACGGAACTTGCCGCGCGAGAAGTCCACGTCGTTGCGCTGGTACTGCATGCCCACGAACTTGCGGATGAGCACGTCTCGAGGGATTCTTTGGCCCACCTGCAGGGCTGCCATGGCCTCGAGGTATTCTTCTGCGGCGCCGAGACCGTAGATGCAGGAGACCGTGGACACCACCACGACGTCGCGCCGGCTGAGCAGCGAGTTGGTGGTGGAGTGCCGAAGCCGCTCGACCTCGGCGTTGACCGAGGAATCCTTCTCGATGAAAGTGTCTGTCTGGGGAACGTATGCCTCGGGCTGGTAGTAGTCGTAATACGAGACGAAGTATTCGACGGCGTTGTTGGGCATGAGCTCGCGGAACTCGTTGGCGAGCTGTGCGGCCAGTGTTTTGTTGTGCGAGAGCACCAGTGTGGGCCGTTGCACCTGCTCGATGAGCCAGGCCGTGGTTGCGGACTTGCCGGTTCCCGTAGCGCCGAGCAGCACGACATCCGTCTCGCCCGCGTTGATGCGGGCCGCCAACTCGGCGATCGCCTGCGGCTGGTCGCCGCTCGGTGAGTATTCGCTGATGACCTCAAAAGGGCGCACCGCGCGCGTGGCTTCCATGAATTCAAGTCTAGGCAGCAGCACCGACATTGCGTCGCGAGCGGTCAGCAAAGACCCCGTCTGCCTCGTCGAGCCGCAGCCTCTGGTCCCCGGGCAGCACGCCCACCGGTTGGTGCGTGACGAGTACCGTGATCTTCTCGGCGAGGGCGACGCGCAGATCGGCCATCAACGACTCGGCCGCCTCCTCGTCGAGGTGCGCGGTGGGCTCGTCGAGGAGAATCACGTCGGCGCGGGTCAACAGCGTGCGCGCCACGGCGACACGCTGCCGCTCTCCCCCGGAGAGGTGGCCGCCCGACGGGCCGAGTACCGTGTCGAGACCCTGTGGAAGCGTGTCGAGGAGTGGGCCGAGGCCGACGCGACGCAGTACTGCCGTCATCTCCGCGGCATCAGGCGCATCCTCGCGGCCTCGCGCGAGCAGCAGGTTGGCGCGTAGCGTCGAGTTGAACAGGTGACCCTCCTGTGGGCACCAGGCGAAAGATCGGCGCAGATTCTCGGAATCGAGCGTCGTCGCATCCGTGTCATTCACCAGGTAGCGGCCCGTTTCGGGGCGCAGATGGCCGAGCAGCAGCGTGAGCAGCGTGGTCTTGCCGCTTCCCGACGGCCCGGACACGACGAGCCACTCGCCACGGCGAACGTGGGCGTGCACGTGCTCGAACACCGGTGCGGATGCCCCAGGCCAGCGCGCCGACACGTCGTCGAGCCGGATGCTCGTGACAGCCGGCATCGAGGCGGGCTCGCCAGTGAGGTCATCGGCGAGGCCATCAGCGAGGTCACCGGCTCTCGCCTTCTCCCCCGCCGTCAATGTGGACACGCGGCCCAGCACCTCACGCAGCGCCGGCCACTGCTGAATGGCGGCGACCACGTCGAGCATCGAGTCGATGAGGGCGAGCGGCGTGAGCACGAGCACGGCGACGAGCTCGGGCGCCAATGTGCCATCGGCCACGGCGGCGGCCGTGAGCGGCAAAATGAGAATCGCGACGGCGCAACAGGCCAGCACGACCAGGGCGTTGCCGAGACCGAGAGCCCAGGCGCTGCGGCGGGCAACACCGCTTGCCCGCGCGTCGAGTTGGCGCAGCTGGCGACGCACCACGCCATCGACGGCGTTCGCGCGCAGCTCGTCGGCCGAGGCGAGCATGGCGGCGAAGCGCCGCAGCACCCGTGAACGCAGCTGCTGCTGCCCCCGTGCCGCCGCACGATCGGCGCCGAGCGCCACCGCGGGCGCCATCACCACGGTGATCGCCCCGAGGGCGACGAACAGCGGGACTGCCGGCGGGTAGACGATGCCCAGCGCGGTGATAGCTGCGACAGCCGTGAGCAACCCGGCGACCGGTGGCATGATCACACGGATCGAGAGGTCTCTCACCTGATCGACATCGCGAATGAGCCTGTCGAGGGCGTTCGACCCCGTGAGCAGTGCCCGATTGCGTGCTCCGTGCCTGGCCAGCGCAGTCCAGAGCCGCATGCGCATCGTCGTGACCGCGGCGAAGATGGCCTCGTGACTCACCAGGCGGTCCGCGTAGCGCAGCACGGCGCGGCCGATTCCGAAGAAGCGCACCCCCACGATGGCGACGAGCAGATACATGATGGGCGGATGCTGGCTGGCGCGCACGATCAGCCAGCCGGAGAGCGCGGTCAGCGAGATGGCGAACAGGGTGGCGAAGGTGCCGAGCACAATCGCGGCAGCGATACGGCCCGCGACGGGGCGCAGGAAGGCGCCCAACTCGCGGAGCGGATGTGGCCATGCGGCGGTCGCCGGGCGGTTCTGGTGCGCCTGCACGGGCACGGGCGCGGACGCGGACAGTGGCGCGGGCAGGCTCGCGGTCGCACGCTCGGCTCGCTCAGCGTGGGCGACCGTGGCCGCCCGCCCGCTCACGAGCACCGTATTCTCCGCAAGCGCGCGCACGGCGGGATCGTGTGAGGCGACGATCACCGTCACCCGGCGCCGCAGTGCGGCGATGG
Source organism: Leifsonia sp. Root112D2 (assembly GCF_001424905.1). Classification (NCBI taxonomy): domain Bacteria; kingdom Bacillati; phylum Actinomycetota; class Actinomycetes; order Micrococcales; family Microbacteriaceae; genus Leifsonia; species Leifsonia sp. Root112D2. Next base: position 2,816,825 of record NZ_LMCU01000001.1, on the reverse strand, counting down.
CCGCAATCAGGATGTCGGCGCTTGCCGTGTCGAGATGTGCGGTCGGCTCGTCCAGCAGCACGAGCCGCGCGCCGGCCTCGACCCGCAGAAGCACCCGGGCGAAGGCCAGCCGGCGCAGCTCCCCCGGGCTGAGTCGGGCCGGGTCGGCATTCGCGAGGTGCGCCAGAGACAGCTGGGTGAGCAGACGCGCGGCGGAGGCGGCGGCATCCGGTACCCCCTCGCCGTACACGAGCAGTTCGCGTAGCACGCTGCCAGCCACATACTTCGGATGCTGCGGCAGCCACGCAAGCCGCTCGCCATCCACTCCCGCGACCTGCCCGATCACCCGCGCGCCGTCCTCGGAGTCGCTGAGGCTGCCCGTGAGCACGGCGAAGATCGTGGACTTGCCGGCGCCGCTCGCGCCGTCGAGCACGGTAATCTCGCCAGCTGCTGCGGTGAAACTGAGGCCGGAGACCGCGGGCCTGTCACGACCGGAGTACGTAACCCGCAACCCTCGCACCCGAACCGCGCCCGTGGCACCGCTCGCATCGAGAATCGGGGCAGGCACCTCGAGCACCGCGTTCACCCGGGTCAGCGCCTCCTTGCCGTCCTGGGATGCATGGAAAGCCGTGCCGATCTCACGAAATGCCGTATAGCACTCGGGCGCGAGCACGAGCACCAGCAGGCCGATCTCGAGCGGCATGTCGCCAGAGACGAGGCGAACGCCGATGGTGACGGCGACGAGGGCGACGGAGATTGTGGCGATCAGCTCGAGCGCGAGCGAGGAGAGGAACGCGGTGCGCAGCGTCTGCACCGTCTTCTCGCGGTACCGCTCCGAGATGGTGCGCAGCGCGAGCGTCTGCTCCTGGGCCCGCCCGAGCCCCACGAGCACGGGAAGTCCGCGCGCGAGTTCCACCAGGTGTTCCGAGAGACGGGCGAGAGCATCCGTCGCCGCGCTGACGCGTTCGCGCGTGTGCATGCCAATGAGCGCCATGAACACCGGGATGAGAGGAACCGTGACGACGATGATGGCCGCACTGATCCAGTCGGCGAACAGGATGCGGGCGCCCACGAGCAGGGGCACGACCGCCGCATCCACGAGGGCGGGCAGAAAGACCGTGATGTATTTGTCGAGTTCGTCGAGTCCCTGTGTGGCGAGGGTCGACGACGCGCCGAGTGGTGGACCGGGCTGCGCCACGAGTTTCTCGGCCAGTTCTGCGCGAAGCTTCTCCTTCGTGCCCAGCAGCGCGCGGGCCGCCACCACGCGGTGAGCCCACGTGATCAGTGCGCGCAGCACCGCGGATGCGAGCCCCCAGGCCAGCCATGCGCGCCAGGCCTGCGTACCGGCGATGACGCTCACGATGCCGCTGGCGACGGCATCCGCCATCACCACCAGGCTGAGGCCGCGTAGCGCGCTCAACAGCCCGAGCAGGTACAGGCTGCGCCGGTCGAGACCTTTCATGACGACCTGACCGCGGGCGTGACCGGGCGCGCGTCGGGAATGTGCGCCCCGCTGACGCGCTTACGGAAGACCCAGTACGTCCAGCCCTGGTAGAGCAGCACAAGCGGCAGGCCGAAGCAGGCGACCACCGTCATGACACCGAGCGTGTATGACGACGACGCGGCGTTGCTGATCGTGAGGTCCCAGGCCGAGTTGAGGGTCGAGGGCAGTACCACCGGGTAACTGGCGGCGAAGATGGATGCCGCGCCCGCGACGAGAAACACGCCGAGGCTGAGGAACGCCCAGCCCTCACGACCGGCGCGATTGGCGAACCAGGCGATGACGGCGGCCGCCACGGCGACGACAACGAGCCCCCACGTGAGCTCGGTTCCATTCATGAACTGCACGCCCAACACCCACGCGACGAGCGGAAGCAGCGCGATTGGTGCCGCAATGCGGAAGAAGCGGCGACCGAAGAGGCGCACCTCGCCATCCGTCTTGAGTGCGAGAAAGGCCGACGCATGCACGAGGCTGAACCCGACGACGGCGAGACCGCCGATGACCGCATAGCCGTTGAACCAGGCGAATGCCCCGCCCACCCTGTCACCGTTGGCGTCGAGCGGAATGCCGGTCGTCGTGAGCGCGAGCATCGCACCGATGCCGAACGCCGAGACGAGCGAACCCAGACCGAGGGCGAGATCCCAGCCGCGCTTCCAGCGCTCGGTATGTCCCTTGCCACGGAACTCGATGGCCACGGCACGAAAGATGAGGCCCAGCAGCAGGATCACGAGCGGCAGGTACAGGCTCGAAAAGAGCGAGGCGTACCACATCGGGAACGCCGCGAAGGTGGCGCCGGCGGCCGTGATGAGCCACACCTCGTTGCCGTCCCAGACGGGGCCTATCGCGTTCAGCATGACCCGCTTCTGGTTCTCGCTCCGCGCGGAGAACAGCAGGTGCATGCCGACGCCGAGGTCGAAGCCCTCGAGAAAGAGATAGCCGGTCCAGAGCACGGCGATAGCCACGAACCACAGTGAGGGCAGAACATCCATTTTCTTAACTCCTTCTCAGTCTGCGAGCTCAGTACGCGAAAGCGAGCACATCGTCGTCGGATGCGCCGCCGCCGCCGCTGGAACCGGTTCCGTCTGTTTTGTGGTCACCGAGTTCAGGCAGGGCGCTCGCGACTCCGCCGCGCACGTAGCGGATCAGGAGCCGCAGTTCGAACACGAGCAGAACGGCGTACACGCTGCCGAGGGCGATGAGCGAGAACAGGATCTCGCCGAAGCTCACTCCGGGTGAGACCGCCGCGGCGGTGAACATGAAGACGCCGTCTACCCCGCTCGGGTTAGGGGCCACCACGAACGGCTGCCTGCCCATCTCCGTAAAGATCCAGCCCGCTGAGTTCGCAATGAACGGTGCGGCGATGCCGATGACGGCAAGCAGCATGAGCGACTTGAAGCGGGGCACCGTGCCCTTTCGGGTCAGCCAGAGTGCGACGGCGGCCGCGAAGGCGGCGAGGGCACCGAAGCCGATCATGATGCGGAAGCCCCAGTACGTGACCTCCATGATGGGCACGTAATGGATCGTCTCGCCGGCGCGTGCGCCGTAGAGCGGGTTGTCGGGCAGTGTCGTGCCGTATTTCTGCTGGTATTCCGGCACGAGCTGGTTGACCCCCTTGACCGGGGTGTCGAAGTTGCCGTTCGCGAGAAACGAGAGCACTCCGGGAATCTCGATGACGCCGACAACACCCGAGCAGTCACGCGAACCCGGATCGCCGATCGAGAGCACCGAGAAGCTCGTGCCCGTGTGGCAGGCGGCCTCGGCGGCGGCCATCTTCATGGGCTGCTGCACGAACATGAGCTTGCCCTGAATGTCGCCCGTGATGGCCAGGCCGCCGAACGCGACTATCGCGACGACGGCGCCGATGCGCAGCGAACCCAGCCATACCCGGTGGTCGCGGGCGTCGCGCCCGCGAATCTCGGGTGCCTCGCCCACGACGACGCGCCCGGTGGCATCGACCGTATCGATTCCGTCGCGGCGACGCTGCCAGAGCTGGTACCAGGCGATGCCGAGCAAAAACGCCCCTGCCGCGCCGAGCGAGCCGAAGATGGTGTGGGTGAACGCGGCGACAGCGGTGTTGTTGCCCAGGATGGCCCAGACATCCGTCATCACCGGGCGCCCGTTGTGCAGCTCGACACCGACCGGATGCTGCATCCACGAGTTCGCGACGATGATGAAGTAGGCCGAGAGGGTGGAGCCGGCCACGGCGACCCACAGGCATGCCAGGTGGACCTTCTTCGGCAGCTTGCCCCAGCCGAATATCCACAGCCCCAGGAACGTCGACTCCACAAAGAAGGCGAGCAGTGCCTCCATCGCCAGCGGAGCACCGAAGACATCGCCGACGAACTTGCTGTATTCGCTCCACGCGAGGCCGAACTGGAACTCCTGCACGAGGCCGGTGGCCACACCCACGATGAAGTTGATGAGGTAAAGCTTTCCCCAGAACTTGGTCATGCGGTAGTAGCGATCGTCGCCGGTGACGTGCCAGCGATGCTGCATGAAGGCCACGATCGGCCCGAGGCCTATCGTGAGTGGCACCATCCAGAAGTGGTAGACCGTTGTGATGCCGAACTGCCACCGTGCTATCAGCAGCGGGTCCAGATCCATCGCGTGCACAACGCCTCCTGTCGTCTTCTACGGCGTGTAGAACATTTCAGTTCTACCACGTGTAGAAGTAATTTTCTACACGCCGTAGAATTACCGATAGAATCGGTTCCATGGCAACACTCGGTGATCTCGAACGCAGCGTGATGGATGTTCTCTGGGACAGCGACGGCGCGCTCTCGGCCGTCGCCCTGCGGGATGAACTCGCCCAGCGAACGGCGGCAGATGCGGGCAAGTCACTGGCCGCGACGACGGTACTCACCGTGCTCTCGCGGCTCGAGAACAAGGGTTTCGTCACGCGTGACCGCGAGACGCGCCCGCACCTGTACCACGCCGCAACGGGGCGGGCCGATCACATGGCCGAACTCATGCACGAGGTGCTGGGCGGCGCGACCGACCGCGAGGCGGTGCTGGCGCGCTTCGTCGGGCAGGTCGGTCCGGACGAGGCCGAGGCGCTGCGCCGGATGCTCGAACGCAAGTAGATACGGTGCTGCTCACCTCGTTCGCGCTGGCGGCTCTTGCCGTTGCGCTGGCGTGGCCGGTGCCCATCCTGCTCGCTCGCGCCCACTGGCCTGCCCGCGCCCCCGGCGCGGCGCTCGTGGTGTGGCAGTCGATAGCCCTGGCCGGTGGGCTGTCGATGATCGGCGCGATGCTGAGTTATGGACTGGTGCCGTTCGGCAACGATCTCGTCAATGGGCTGCGCAGTTTTGTGGCCAGGCTGGTGGCCGGCACCCTGCCGCTCGGTGCCGAGTTCAGCCAGATGTTCGCCCTCAGTGGCGCTATTCTGCTCGGCATCCACCTGCTGCTGAGCCTGGTGACCACCTTCGTGAAGGCCGAACGGCTGCGACGTCGGCACGCGCAACTGGTAACGCTGCTCAGCGACCCCATGCCTGAGCGCCCGGGAACCCGCTTGATAGACCACGCCGCGCCGGTCGCATACTGCCTACCGGGAACCACCCGCTCGGTCACGGTGCTCTCGGCCGGCCTCATTGACCTGCTCGATGAGGACCAGCTGCGGGCGGTGGTGGCCCACGAACGCGCCCACGCCTCCCAACGGCACCACCTGGTGCTGTTGTCGTTCCGCGCCTGGCGCGGGGCTCTGCCGTGGTTTCCCATCGCGACCCGGGCGCACGAGGCCGTTGCCATGCTCGTGGAGATGCTGGCCGACGACGGGGCACGTCGCGAGGTGACGGATGCCACGCTCGTGCGTTCGATTGCCCTCGTGGCGAGCGAATCCGGCGAGCCGTCCACCCTCTCACCGGGGCTGGAAAGCCCGCTCGCCGCCGACGGCCCCAGCGCCACCAGGCGCATCGCGCGTCTCGTGGACGCCCGGGGTGCCCTGCCCACGCCGCTGCGTGCGCTGGCCATCGCGTGTGCCGTCGCCCTCCTCGCGGTGCCGACCGTCCTTCTGGTGGCACCGGCGTTCGTCTGAACCGGCACGGCCGAGGGTTACTGACGGCGTTTATCGGCCGGAGCTCAACTCGGCCCAGAGCGCGTCGACCTGCTCGAGGGTCTGCGCGAGCGTGCCGTTGGCGTCGATGACGACATCGGCCACCGCGAGCCGCTCCGCGTCGCCGGCCTGCGCGTCGATGCGGCTCGCCGCCTCCCGCGTGCTCAGGCCGCGGACGTCGACGAGCCGTCGCATCCGCTCGTCACGATCGGCGTGCACGACCACAACGCGGTCGAAGTTCAGCGGACGATCCCCGCTCGCCTCCACGAGCAGCGGCACGTCGTAGATCACGACGGCATCCGGGTTCGTCGCCTCGGCGGCGGCGAACAACTCGGTGGCTCGGCGCCAGACGGCCGGATGCGTGATGGCGTTCAGATCGAGCCTGCTCTGCTCGTCGGAGAAGATGATCGCGCCGAGCGCGGGCCGGTTCAGCCGCCCATCGGCATCGATGACACCTGAACCGAAGCGCTCGGCGATAGCGGCCAGGCCAGCCGTGCCGGGCTCCACGACTTCGCGCGCCACTTTATCCGCGTCGACGAGCACCGCACCGTGCTCGACGAGGCGCTTCGCAACGGTGGACTTGCCGGATGCGATTCCCCCGGTGAGCGCGACCACAAGCATCCGCCCATGCTATCGGGCGGGGGCATTCGCTGCCCGGCGCGCACAAACGGCCGGCCCCATCGGGACCGGCCGTTTGAGTACTAGCTGCTAGGTGCTAGTTGCTGCTCGAGAGCTTCTCGCGCAGGGCGGCAAGCGTCTCGTCGTCGGCGAGGGTGCCGCCGTTGGCGGATTCCGCCGTGAATGCCGAGCCGGCGGATGAGGTGCTGGAGCCAGCCGCCTCTTCCTCCAGGCCCTTGGCGACCTGCTTCTTGTGCGCTTCCCAGCGAGCCTGGGCTGCAGCGTAGTCCTGCTCCCACTTCTCGCGCTGGCTGTCGAAGCCCTCGCGCCACTCGTTGGTCTCCGGGTCGAAGCCCTCGGGGTACTTGTAGTTGCCCGCGTCGTCGTACTCGGTGAGCATGCCGTACAGGGCCGGGTCGAACTCGGTGCCCTCAGGGTCGACGCCCTCGTTCGCCTGCTTCAGCGAGAGCGAGATGCGGCGACGCTCGAGGTCGATGTCGATGACCTTGACGAAGACCTCTTCGCCGACGGAAACGACCTGCTCGGCCAACTCAACGTGCTTGCCGCTGAGCTCGGAGATGTGCACGAGACCCTCGATGCCGTCTGCGACGCGAACGAACGCACCGAACGGAACGAGCTTGGTGACCTTGCCCGGTGCAACCTGGCCGATGGCGTGGGTGCGGGCGAAGACCTGCCACGGGTCTTCCTGCGTTGCCTTGAGCGACAGGGAGACACGCTCGCGGTCGAGGTCCACCTCGAGAATCTCGACGGTGACCTCCTGGCCGACCTCGACGACCTCGGATGCGTGCTCGATGTGCTTCCAGCTGAGCTCGGAGACGTGCACGAGGCCGTCAACGCCGCCCAGGTCGACGAACGCACCGAAGTTGACGATCGAGGAGACGACGCCCTTGCGGACCTGGCCCTTCTGGAGGTTGTTGAGGAACGAGGTGCGGCTGGCCGACTGGGTCTCTTCAAGAAGCGCACGACGTGAGAGCACGACGTTGTTGCGGTTCTTGTCGAGCTCGAGAATCTTCGCCTCGATCTCCTGGCTGAGGTACGGGGTGAGGTCGCGCACGCGGCGCAGCTCGATGAGCGAGGCAGGCAGGAAGCCGCGCAGTCCGATGTCGACGATGAGGCCGCCCTTGACGACCTCGATGACCGTTCCGGTCACCACGCCATCGGCATCCTTGATCTTCTCCACATCGCCCCACGCACGCTCGTACTGAGCCCGCTTCTTGGAGAGGATGAGGCGACCTTCTTTATCTTCCTTCTGAAGAACGAGGGCCTCGACGGTGTCTCCGACGGAGACGACCTCATCGGGGTTCACATCGTGCTTGATGGAAAGCTCGCGGGAGGGAATGACACCCTCGGTCTTGTAACCGACGTCGAGCAGAACCTCGTCGCGGTCGATCTTGACGACGGTGCCCTCGATGAGGTCCCCGTCGTTGAAAAACTTCAGCGTCTTTTCGACCGCGGCAAGAAAGTCTTCAGCAGATCCGATGTCATTGATGGCGACCTGCTTGGGTGCCTTTTCGGTCGTTGCGATTGTCATGTAGTAAGTGCTCCAGGATGGACATATATCGGGCCACTCGCGATGTTCGATACGCCGTTGACGACCGAACAGGATGGTGTTGTTATTCCGCGAGTGGCATGCGGATAGGACGTCACAAATGTGACAGTCAAGCTTAGCTGTTTTCGGCCGTCCCCGTCCACTCCAGAATAGAGACATGATTCGCAGGCGCATCGTGGTGCACGGGCAGGTACAGGGAGTGGGTTTTCGCTACTCCGCGCGACAGCGGGCGAGCTCGCTGAATCTGGCGGGATTCGTGCGAAATGCTCCGAATGGCGTAGTGGAGGCCGAGATCGAGGGCGATGAGGTGGCGGTGCAGCAGATGCTCGACTGGTTGCGGCACGGCCCGGCATGGGCGACGGTCGATGCCCTCGAGGTCACGGAATGTACGCCGAACGACGAGCATGGTTTCCGCATCGAGCGCTGAAGCTCCGCTCGCGGAAGGATGTTCACGGTCGGCGATCGCTGCTAGTTTGAAGGAAGAAATTCCCTTCAAATAGAGAACCGGAGACGTCACCATGAGCATTGCGGATCGCACGGCCGAAACCGTTTGGACAGGCAACCTCGCGCAGGGAGCCGGCAGCATCAACTCCGGCAGCGGGGCATTGAAAGACCAGTCGGTCACCTGGGCCGCGCGCACGGAGACACCCGGCGGAAAGACCAGTCCAGAGGAACTCGCGGCTGCCGCACATTCGTCCTGCTATTCCATGGCTCTCGCCCTCAGTCTCGGCGAGCACAAGCTCACACCTGAGCGATTGCACGTCTCCTCCACTGTCACGCTCGATGCCGTCGACGGGTTGCCCACTATCGTCTCGTCTGCGCTCACGGTGAAGGCCGTCGTGCCGGGTGTTGACGCCGCGACATTCCAGAGCATCGTCGATGAGGCATCCGCTCTGTGCCCAGTCTCACGCCTGTTCGCCGGCGCTTCGATCACCGTCGACGCCACCCTCGAATCGGCCTGAGCAGCCCCCACCGACCGGCAATCCCCCTGACCGGCGGCCCGCCGCGACACCGGCGGGCCGCCCTCCGTGTCCGCCCACTTCTCAGGTGTGCAGAGTCAGTCCAGCAGTGCAGACCGCAGAGTGTCCAGTCCCACACCGCCGATGTCGAGCGCCTTCTTGTGGAACGCCTTGATGTCGAAGGAGGCGCCCTCGCGGCGTGCGTACTCGTCGCGCAGCTGCTCCCAGATGCGCTGCCCGATCTTGTACGACGGCGCCTGTCCGGGCCAGCCCAGATAGCGGTTCACCTCGAAACGCACGAACGGCTCGTTCATGTTGACGTTGCGGCCGAGGAATCCGAAGGCGTACTCGCCGGTCCAGGGGCCGCTGCCGTCGGGCAGCGTCTTCTCGAGGTGCACGCCGATGTCGAGCACGACGCGGGCGGCGCGCATGCGCTGGCCGTCGAGCATGCCCAGCCGGTCGGCGGGGTCGTCGAGGTATCCGAGCTGCTCCATGAGGCGTTCGGCGTAGAGGGCCCATCCTTCGGCGTGCCCCGAGGTGCCGGCGATGCGGCGCCACGAGTTGAGCATGGCCTTGTTGTATGTGGCCTGGCCGATCTGCAGGTGGTGCCCGGGAATGCCTTCGTGGTACACGGTGGTGAGCTCGCGCCAGGTATCGAACTCCGTGACGCCCTCGGGCACGCTCCACCACATGCGGCCGGCGCGCACGAAGTCGTCAGACGGGCCCGTGTAGTAGATGCCGCCCTCCTGCGTGGGAGCGATCATGCACTCGAGCCGGCGTATCTCATCCGGAATGTCGAAGTGCGTCTTGCCGAGCTCTTCGACGGCGCGGTCGCTGGTCTCCTGCATCCAGCGCTGCAGGGCGTCGGTGCCGTGCAACTTGCGGCTGGCGTCGCCGTCGAGAAACTCGATGGCCTCGGCAACGGATGCCCCGGGCTTGATCTCGCGCGCTATCGCCTCCTGCTCGGCGGTCATGCGGGCGAGCTCCTCGATGCCCCATTCGTAGGTCTCGTCGAGGTCGACGGCGGCACCGAGAAAGCTGCGGGAGGCGAGGGTGTAGAGATCCCGGCCGACGGCATCCTTCTCGGGGGCGTGCTCGGCGAGTTCGTCCTTCAGGAATGCGGCCAGCGACGCATAGGCCGCGGCCGATTCACGGGCACCCGCGGCGAGGTCGCTCTTCAGCGAGTCGGGCAGCCCTGCCTCTCCGGCCTTCGCATTCTGGGCGAGCTGGAAGAAGAAGCCGGTGTCGGCCACCTGCTTCTGGGCCTGCACGATGTTCTCCCGCACCTGGCGGATGGCCGGCACGTTGCCAGCGCGGATGCCGCTGCGCAGCGTTTCGATGTAGCCCGCCATTGCCTGCGGAAGATTGTGCATTCGCTTGGCGATGTTGCCCCAATCGGCCTCCGTCGCGGTGGGAACGAGGTCGAAGATATCGCGCAGGCTCTGCACCGGAGACGCAATAACGTTGAGGTCGCGCTGCTCGAAGCCGGCCTCGTGCTTCTCGATCTCGAGCTCGAGTTCGCGGGTGAGATCAAGCTTGGTGACGCGGTCGACATCGTCGACGGCCTCGGCCGCGCGGATCTTCGCCAAGGCCTTTCTGGTCTCTTCAACGGCGCTCTCGGCCCCGGCGGGCGAGTAGTCGGCGTATTCGCCTTCGCGGCCTTCCCGGCCCAAATAGACCCGGAATTCCGGGTACAGATCGAGTTCGGTATCGACCCACTCGTCAGCAATTGTGTCGATGGCAGTGGGGTTTCGCTTCTCTGCGTTTGTCATGCGTTCGAGCCTAACCCCGGCAGGACCGGGGGCTAGTGCGCGGCGGCGTCCCAGTTGGGCCCGCGACCCAGCTGCACGTCGAGTGGAACGCTGAGCTCGGCGGCCGTGGACATGCGGTTCGTGACGATGCCGCTAAGCGCGTCCCACTCTCCCGTCGCGACCTCGAAGATGAGCTCGTCGTGCACCTGCAGCAGCATGCGTGATTCGAGCTTCTGCTCGCGGAGGTCGCGGGCGATGCCGAGCATGGCGATCTTCAGGATGTCGGCGGCCGATCCCTGGATCGGCGCATTGAGCGCCGCGCGCTCGGCATTGTCGCGCAGCACCCGGTTCGAACTCGTGAGATCGCCGAAGGGCCGCCTGCGGCCGAAGATGGTCTCGGTGTAGCCATCGACGCGGGCCTGTTCGACAACGTTGCGCAGATAATCGCGCACCGCCCCGAAGCGGGCGAAATAGTCTGTCATCAGCTGCTTCGCCTCGGACGATTCGATGCGCAGCTGCTTCGAGAGCCCAAAAGCGCTGAGTCCGTACGCGAGCCCATACGACATCGCCTTGACCTTGGAACGCATGGCAGAGGTAACCTCGGCCGGGTCGACGCCGAAGATGCGCGAACCCACGAAGCGGTGCAGGTCCTCCCCCGCGTTGAACGCCTCGATGAGCCCGGCGTCGCCCGAGAGATGCGCCATGATGCGCATCTCGATCTGCGAGTAGTCGGCCGTCAGCAGAGTGTCGTATTCGGGGGCACTGATGAAGGCCGAGCGAATGCGACGGCCCTCCTCGGTGCGCACCGGGATGTTCTGCAGGTTGGGATCGTTCGACGAGATGCGGCCCGTGCTCGTGCCGGTCTGGTCATACGTGGTGTGGATGCGCCCGTTCTGCTCGACGCCGCGCTCGAGCGTCTCGATGATCTGCTTGAGCTTGGTGACATCGCGGTGCTGCAGCAGCAGACCCAGGAACGGATGCGGGCTCTTCTCCTGCAGATCTGTCAGCGACGCGGCATCCGTGGAGTACCCGGTCTTGGTGGAACGGGTCTTGGGCATGCCGAGTTCGTCGAACAGCACCTGCTGCAGCTGCTTGGGCGAGCCGAGGTTCACCTCGCGCCCGATCTCGGCGTACGCGCGCGTTGCGTAATCATCCGCCCGAGTCGTGAGCTCTTCGCGCAACCCGGTGAGCACCGGTCGATCGATGGCGACGCCGTCAAGTTCCATGCGCGCCAGCACCGAGACCAGCGGCAGCTCGATGGTGTCGAGCACGCGCCTGGAACCGGCGTCTATCGCCAACGCCTGGCTCTCGGCGATGCGCAGAACATACCAGGCCTCGGTGGCCACACCGATGGCGTCGTCCGCAGGCACCAACTGGTTGGGGTCGGACTGCGGCAGGTTCTCTCCCAGAACCTCGTATACCTGGTCGGCAAGCGAGAGCGGATGCCCGCCGGGCTTGATCAGCCAGGCCGCGAGCCGCGTGTCGAAAGCGAGTCCGTCGAAGGCGATGCCGGCGCGCGAGAGCGCCTTCAGCTGAGGTTTGGCGTAGTACAACTGCTTCGGCGCATCGCTGGCGAGCCAGGCCTCCAGGGCCGTGTAGTCCGGACGTTCGGCCGCCCACGGCACGTATACCGAATCGTCTTCGGTGGCGAGGCCGAAGCCGGTGATGCCAGCCTGGCCGTGCTCGATCTGCACGGCGATGGCCGGAGACCCGTCGCTCGTGGCCTTCTTCAGCCAGTTGGCGAGCTCTTCGTCGATCAGGGTGCGCACGGCCGGGGCGCGCGGCGTGAGGTCATCTTCCGTGGCCAGTGCCGCATCGGACGGGGCTGCCTCGTCGATGCCGCCCTCAGCCGCCGCAATCGTGAGCACGCGCTCCAGCAGCGTCTTGAACTGCAGCTTGTCGAAGATCTCCCGAATCGCCTGCTCGTTCATGGGGCGACGCTCGAGGTCGGCGGGCCCGACGGGCAGCTCGACATCGTTCACGAGCCGGTTGAGGCGGCGATTGCGAATCGCGTTCTCCTTCTGCTCCCGCAGCTTCTCCCCCACGACGCCCTTGATTTCGTCGGCGTGCGCCAGCACCTCGTCGAGGCTGCCGTACTGCGTGATCCACTTGACGGCGGTCTTCTCGCCGACCTTGTCGATGCCGATGAGGTTGTCGCTGGTCTCGCCGACGAGGGCGGCGATCTCGGGGTATTGATGTGGCTGGATGCCGTAACGCTCGTGCACCGCCTCGATGTCGTAGCGTTTCAGTTCAGAAACGCCGCGGGCGTTCGGATACAGCAGGGTCACATTCTCGTTGACAAGCTGGATCGCGTCGCGGTCGCCGGAAACGACGAGCACCCGGTATCCGGCCTCGTCGCCCTGCCGGGCAAGCGTGGCGAGAATGTCGTCGGCCTCGAAGTCTTCCTTCGTGACCGTGACGATATTCATGGCGTGCAGCGCCTCTTCGAGCAGCGGAATCTGCCCAACGAACTCCGGCGGCGTCTCACCGCGGGTGCCCTTGTACTCGGGATATTCGCGGGTGCGGAAGGAATACCGCGAGATATCGAAGGCCACGGCGATGTGGGTGGGTTTCTCCTGCTTGAGCAGGTTGATGAACATGGCGATGAATCCGTGAATGGCATTGGTGTGCTGCCCCTCGCGGTTCATGAAACTGTCCACCGGCAAAGCGTAGAACGCCCGGAACGCGAGCGAATGACCGTCGATGATCAGGAGGGTAGGCTTTTCTGAGTGCGGCACACGGCCAGCCTACAAGTGCCGTCAGACACTCTGCTTGCATAATTCCTGAGCCCGCCAATCGTACGAAGGTGACCATGACCGAACTCATTACGGATGCCCTTGCCTGGGTTCAGGCACGTGGAGTCGGCGCCCTGGCCGACAAGATGGGCATTGAGTTCACCGAGTTCACTATCGAACGTGCGGTCGCCACGATGCCGGTCGAAGGAAACACCCAGCCGCGCAATCTGCTGCACGGCGGGGCCTACGTCGTTCTCGGGGAGTCTCTCGGTTCGATGGCCGCGAATCTGCACGCTGGCATGGACAGGTTCGCCCTCGGCATCGAGATCAGCGCCTCGCACAGCCGCTCCGCGACATCCGGTTTCGTGACGGGGGTGTGCACACCCATTCATCTGGGACGTACCCTGACGACACACGAAATCGTGATCTCAGACGATCAGGGGCGCCGCTGCTCCACGGTGCGCATCACGAACCTGATCAAAGACGCCCGGTAGCTACGCCTTCGCAGTAACTACTTCTTCGGCGCTGACAACTGCTCGATGATCGCCTGGGCGACATCGTGCATGGTGAGGCGACGGTCCATGGATGCCTTCTGAATCCAGCGGAAGGCCTCCGGCTCGGTGAGTCCCATCTTCTCGTTGAGCAGGCCCTTGGCCCGGTCGACGAGCTTGCGGGTCTCGAAGCGCTCCACCATATCGGTGACCTCGGCCTCGAGGGCAATGATCTGCGCGTAGCGCGCAAGGGCGATCTCGATGGCAGGCAGCAGGTCGTTCGGCGTGAACGGCTTGACCACATAGGCCAGAGCGCCGGCCTCGGTGGCCCGCTCCACGAGCTCTTTCTGGCTGAACGCGGTCAGCAGCACCACGGGAGCGATGTGCGCCTTCGACAGCCGCTCGGCGGCGGAGATGCCGTCAAGCTGCGGCATCTTCACGTCCATGATCACCAGGTCGGGCCGCAACTCGGTTGCGAGGGCCACGGCCGTCTCGCCGTCACCGGCCTCCCCCACGACTTCAAAGCCGTTATCGCGAAGAATCTCCACGATGTCGAGACGAATCAGCGATTCATCCTCCGCAACGACGACGCGGCGGGGTGCGGTTGGGGCAATGTCCTGGTCACTCACGAGTGAAAGCCTACGGTATTCTGAGGGTCGTTGTTGTGCGCCGGTGTGGCGGAATGGCAGACGCGGAGCACTCAAAATGCTTTGCTCGAAAGGGCGTGTGGGTTCGAGTCCCACCACCGGCACAAGACATCTTCGGGTCTCCGGAACGGCGCGAGTAGCGTAAAGACCATGTTTCACAGCTACGTTGCCATCGGCGACAGTTTCACCGAGGGTGTTGGCGACGAGCGTGCGGATGGCCGGGCGCGCGGCTGGGCGGACTTCGTGGCGCTCGGGCTGGCTGCGGCAACGACCGAGCCGGTTCGCTACGCCAATCTGGCCATTCGCGGGCGCAAGCTCGGCCCGCTCATCGCCGAGCAACTGCAGCCCGGGATCGAGCTGCGCCCCGAGCTGCTGAGCGTCAACGGCGGCGGCAATGACATCATGCGTCCGCGGGTGTCGATCGAGGCGGTCGCGAGGCAACTCGATGACGCGGTCACGGCGGCGCTGGCCGCAGGCATCCATGTGCTGCTCTTGAGCGGAGCGAATCCGTCACAGCACCTGCCCTTCGGCGGTGTCGTACGCACGCGTGGCGAGCGGCTCGCGCGCGCCGTGCGGGCACATTACCCGCGCCAGAACGTCACCTTCGTCGACAACTGGGCGGATGCCGGGCTCGAGGACATCCGATACTGGTCGGCCGACAAGCTGCACCTGAATGCGCTTGGCCACGCACGCGTCGCGAGCAACGTTCTTACCGCGCTCGGCGTAGCCGTGCCGAGCGCATGGGGCGTTGAGGAGGTGGCCGCTGCGCCGCCCGGGGAACGGGCACGCAACACTGCCGCCTACTACCGCAGCTTCGTGCTGCCGTGGATCGGACGTCGTCTGACAGGACGCTCGTCCGGCGACGGCAGGGTGGCGAAGATCGCCACCCTGGAGCCCGTGGATCTCAGCCAGGCCTGAAGCCCGAGCCTGTCGGCGACGCGGCTACTTGGTGGCGTACGCCGGGGCCGCTCCGTTGTGGGCGTCGCCGACGACGTGCACGCGCACGTCGTTGGTCGAGCCAGAGATTCCGGGGGGCGAACCGGAGATGACCACAACCTTGTCGCCGACCTTGGCCGTGCCGTTGCCCAGAAGGATGTCGTCGACCTGCACAAACATCTGGTCGGTGTGCGTCACCATCTCCACGAGGTGGCTCTGGATGCCCCACGTGAGTGCGAGGCGGCGGCGGATGGCGGGCTCAGGCGTGAAGGCCAGCATCGGAATGTTCGAGCGCAGCCGCGCCATGCGGCGTGCGGAGTCCCCGGACTGCGTGAACACGCAGAGGAACTTCGCGTCGACGAATTCGGCAACCTCGGCGGCGGCCAGCGTGAGCGCGCCACCCTGCGTGCGCGGCTTCGTGCCGAGCGGTGCGACCCGCTCCAAACCGTGCTCCTCGGTGGATTCGACGATGCGGGCCATGGTCTGCACCGTGATCACCGGGTATTCGCCGACGCTTGTCTCGCCGGAGAGCATGACGGCATCCGCGCCGTCGAGAACGGCGTTCGCGACATCCGAGGTCTCGGCGCGGGTCGGAACCGGGCTGGAAATCATGGACTCGAGCATCTGCGTTGCCACGATGACGGGCTTGGCCATGCGGCGGGCCAGTTCGACGGCACGCTTCTGCACGATCGGCACGGCCTCGAGCGGCAACTCGACGCCGAGGTCGCCGCGGGCGACCATGATGGAATCGAAGGCGTCGATGATCTCCTCGAGCGCGTCGACGGCCTGCGGCTTTTCGATTTTGGCGATGACAGGAATCTTTCGGCCCTCTTCGGCCATGATCTCGTGCACGCGCGTGATGTCGCTGGCGTTGCGCACGAAGGAGAGGGCGATGAGGTCGGCGCCGAGCTTGAGGCCCCAGCGCAGATCGGCCTCGTCTTTCTCAGAGAGAGCGGGCACGTTCACCGCAACGCCGGGCAGATTGATGCCCTTGTTGTTCGAGACGGCGCCGGCCACGACGACCTCGGTGGTCACCGTGCGCTCGTCGGACTTCACAACGCGCACCTTCACCTTGCCGTCGTCGATCAGCAGAAAGTCGCCGGCCTTGACGTCCTGGGGCAGCCCCTTGAACGTCGTCGACGAGAGCTCCTTGGTGCCCAGGATGTCATCGATGGTGATGGTGAACGTATCGCCGACGGCGAGGTCGTACGGGCCGCCCTCGAACTTGCCGAGGCGAATCTTGGGACCCTGCAGATCGACCATCACGGCGACGGCACGACCGGCATCATCCGCTGCCTTGCGCACATTGGCATAGACGCTCTCATGAACGTCGTAGCTGCCGTGGCTCAGGTTCATGCGGGCCACGTCGACACCGGCATCGATGATGGCACGAATGTTCTCGTAGCTCGATGTTGCCGGGCCCAGTGTTGCGACGATTTTTGCTCGTCTCATGCTTGATGTACTCCGTGATTCTGCGCCGGATGACGCGTGGGTGTCGGGGCTGAAGAACGCGGGCGCGTGTCGCGCCCGCGGGCTTCATGGGGGTTAAGGACTAGGGCTTAGAGGGTGATGCCTCTATCGGTCGGCCTGACCGGGAACGGCAACTGGGTCGTCCCTTCAAGATACCTGTCGCAGGCGCTGGCCGCAGCCCGGCCCTCCGCTATCGCCCAAACGATGAGCGACTGGCCGCGCCCTGCATCGCCGGCGACGAAGACGCCCGGGGTGCTGCTCTGGTAGTCGGATGCGCGCTGCATGTTTCCGCGCTCGTCGAAGTCCAGTCCAAGCTGCGCACTGATCTCGGCCTGCTCGGGACCGGTGAATCCGAGTGCCAGCAGCACCAGGTCGGCAGGAATCTCCTTCTCCGTGCCGGCCTTGGGAACGCGGCGCCCGTCGAGGAACTCGGTCTCGGCGACGCGGATGGCCCGCACCTCGCCGTACTCGTTGCGCAGGAACTCGACGGTGGAGGCCAGGTAGGCACGGTGGCCGCCCTCTTCGTGGGCGCTCTGCACCTCGAAGAGCGTCGGCGTCATGGGCCACGGCTGGTGGGCAGGACGCTCGCTCGGCGGTTGCACGCCGATGGCCAGATTGGTGACGGATGCCGCCCCCTGGCGGTGTGCCGTGCCGATGCAGTCCGCGCCCGTGTCGCCGCCACCGAGAACGACCACATGCTTTCCCTGTGCGGTGATCTGGTTCTCGACGACCGTGCCGGCGCCGACCTTGTTCTGCTGAACGAGGTATTCCATGGCGAAATGCACACCGGAGAGCTCACGGCCGGGAATGGGCAGGTCGCGGGGCACCATGGCGCCGGTAGCAACCACAACAGCGTCGTAGCGCGTGCGCAGCTCGTCCCAGCTGATGTCGACACCGATGTTGACGCCGGCACGGAAGCGGGTGCCTTCGGCCATCATCTGGTTCAGGCGCAGCTCGATGTTCTTCTTTTCCATCTTGAAGTCGGGAATGCCGTAGCGCAGCAGGCCGCCGATGCGGTCGTCGCGCTCGTACACCGCGACGGTGTGGCCGGCGCGGGTGAGCTGCTGGGCGGCGGCGAGCCCTGCGGGGCCGGAACCGACGACGGCTATCGTCTTGCCGGTGAGGCGCTCCGGCGGGTGCGGCTGCACCCATCCGTTCTGCCACGCCTGGTCGATGATCGACACCTCGACCTGCTTGATGGTCACGGCGGGCTGGTTGATGCCCAGCACGCACGAGGTCTCACACGGCGCCGGGCAGAGGCGGCCGGTGAACTCGGGAAAGTTGTTCGTCTCCAGCAGGCGGTCGGAGGCCAGTCGGCCCTCACCGCGCCACATGAGGTCGTTCCACTCGGGAATGAGGTTGCCCAGCGGGCAGCCCTGATGACAGAACGGCACACCACAGTCCATACAGCGACCGGCCTGGCGCTGCAACTCGGTCGGGTCACCGGGCTCGTACACCTCTTTCCAGTCCATGAGGCGTACCGAGACCGGACGCCGCTTGGGCAGTTCGCGCTCCGTGGTCTTCAAAAAGCCTTTGGGGTCAGCCACCGGTCACCTCCATGATTCTCTCCCAGACCACGTCGCCGTCGGGGTCGAGCCCCTCATCGACGGCCGTCTGCCTGGTTGCCAGCACCGCTGCGTAGTCGCGCGGGTACACCTTGACGAAGTCGCCAACGGCCTCGTTGAAGTTCTCGAGCATTTTCGCCGCGAGGGCGGAATCGGTCTGCTGCCTGTGCTGCTGCAGCAGATCGCGCACAATCTCGACGTCGGCGCTGCCGAGCGGCAGCAACTCAAGCTCGCCGGATGCCAGCGAGTCCGGGTTCACCCGCTCCGTGCGCAGCTTGTATACATAGGCGGTGCCGCCGGACATGCCCGCGCCGAGGTTGCGCCCCGTTGCACCGAGGATCAGCGCGAGCCCACCCGTCATGTACTCGAGCGCGTGGTCTCCCACACCCTCGACGACGGCCGTCGCACCGGAGTTGCGCACCAGGAATCGCTCACCCACTATGCCGCGAATGAACATGCTGCCCTGGGTCGCTCCGTAGCCGATCACGTTGCCGGCAATCACGTTGCGCTCCGCGGCGAAGAGGCTGCCACGGTCGGGTCGAATGACGATCTGGCCGCCGGAGAGCCCCTTGCCGACATAGTCGTTGGTGTCACCCTCCAGGCGCAGGGTGATGCCGCTAGGAAGGAAAGCGCCGAGGGACTGGCCCGCCGAGCCGCTGAGCGTGACCTCGATTGATCCGGTCGGCAGCCCGTTGAACCCATGGCGCACCGTCACCTCGTGACCGAGCATGGTGCCGACCGCACGCTCCGTGTTGCGGATCGGCAGGCTCAACTCGATGTGGCCGCCGTTCTCCAGCACATCGGCGCTTGCGGCGATGAGCTGGTTGTCGAAGTGCTTGTCGAGTTCGTGATCCTGGCCGCGCGTGTTCTTGAGCGGGGCATCCGCTTCGAATTCAGGGCCGACGAGGATCGGTGCCAGGTCGAGCCCCGACGTCTTCCAGTTTCCTATCGCTTCGTTGACGTCGATCAGCTCGCGGTGGCCAATCACCTCGTCGAGGCTCCTGAAACCGAGCTCTGCCAGGTACTCGCGCACCTCCTGGGCAATGAACTCGAAGAAGTTCACCACAAACTCCGGCTTGCCCGTGAATCGGGCCCGCAGCACCGGGTCTTGCGTGGCCACGCCGACCGGGCAGGTGTTCAGGTGACACTTGCGCATCATGATGCAGCCGGAGACCACGAGCGGTGCCGTGGCGAAACCGAACTCCTCGGCACCGAGCAATGCGCCGATGATGACGTCGCGGCCGGTCTTGAGCTGGCCGTCGACCTGCACGACCACGCGGTCGCGCATGCCGTTGAGCATCAGTGTCTGCTGTGTCTCGGCGAGCCCGAGCTCCCACGGGGTTCCCGCGTGCTTGAGCGAGTTCAGTGGGCTTGCGCCCGTGCCGCCGTCGTGACCGGAGACGAGAATCACGTCGGCAAGAGCCTTCGCGACACCCGCGGCCACAGCCCCGATGCCACTCTCGCTGACGAGCTTGACGTGCACGCGGGCGTTCGGGTTCGCGCGTTTCAGGTCATAGATGAGCTGCTTGAGGTCTTCGATCGAGTAGATGTCGTGGTGCGGCGGCGGCGAGATCAGCCCGACGCCCGCCGTGGCGTGCCGGGTGCGCGCGATCCACGGGTACACCTTGCCGGGTGGTAGCTGGCCGCCCTCCCCCGGCTTCGCTCCCTGCGCCAGCTTGATCTGCAGGTCGTCCGCGTGGGTCAGGTACATGCTCGTAACGCCGAAACGACCGGATGCCACCTGCTTGATGGCGCTGCGTCGCTCGGGGTCGAGCAGGCGGTCCAGGTCTTCGCCGCCCTCGCCCGTGTTCGACTTCGCGCCGATGCTGTTCATGGCGATGGCGAGGGTCGTGTGAGCCTCCTCGGAGATGGAGCCGTAGCTCATCGCGCCGGTGGAGAATCGCTTGACAATGGATGCCACCGACTCGACTTCGTCGAGGGGGACCGCCGGTCGCTGGCCCGTCTTCAGACGGAACATGCCCCGCAGCGTCTTGAGCGCCTCGGCCTGGTCGTCGACGGCCCGCGTGTAGTCACGGAAGATGTCGTAGCGGCGGGTGCGCGTGGAATGCTGCAGCTTGAAGACCGTCTCCGGGTTGAAGAGGTGCGGGGATCCGTCGCGACGCCAGTCGTATTCGCCGCCTGTGGCAAGGCGTTCGTGGGCGAGCACAGCGTCGTCTTCCGGATACGCGCTCGTATGCCGGTCGAGGTTCTCGGCGGCTATCGTCTCGATGCCGACACCACCGAGCTTGCTTGTGGTGCCCGTGAAATATCGCTCCAGGAACTGCTCGCTGAGCCCGACCGCCTCGAACGTCTGTGCGGCGGCATACGACGAAACCGTGGAGATGCCCATCTTGGACATGATCTTGAGCACGCCCTTGCCGAGGGCCTTGATCACATTCTTGACCGCGGCCTCGGCACTAACCGTGGTGATCATGCCGCTGCGCACGAGCTCTTCGCAGGTCTCCATGGCGAGATAGGGGTTCACCGCCGAGGCGCCGTAGCCGATGAGGAGCGCGACATGGTGCACCTCGCGCACATCGCCGGCCTCGACGATGATGCCGACCTTCATGCGGTTCTCGGTGCGAATGAGATGGTGATGCACCGCGGCGAGCATGAGCAGCGATGGCACGGGTGCGAGGTCTTTGTTGGAGTCGCGGTCGCTCAGCACGATGAACTCGGCGCCGGCCTCGATGGCTGAATCGACCTCCTGGCACATTTCTTCGATGCGGTTCTGCATGGCGTCGGGCCCGGCGTCGAAGCGGTAGATGCCCTTGACCGTCGTGGTGCGGGCGCTGTCGAACCGCGGGTCGATGTGCTGGATCTTCGCGAGTTCGTCGTTGTCGATCACCGGGAAGTCGAGCACGACCTGGCGGGCATGCTCGGGACCGGCGGAGAGCAGGTTGCGCTCGGGGCCAACGCCGAGCGCGAGTGAGGTGACCACGGACTCGCGAATGGAGTCGAGCGGCGGATTCGTGACCTGGGCGAACTGCTGGGTGAAGTAGTCGAAGAGCAGCCGCGGCCGCTCGGAGAGGACCGCGATGGGCGTGTCAGTGCCCATGGCACCAAGAGGCTCCGCGCCGGTCTGGGCCATGGGCATCAGCAGGATGCGCAGCTCCTCCTCGGTATAGCCGAAGGTGCGCTGACGGCGGGTGACGGATGCCCGGGTGTGCACGATGTGCTCCCGCTCGGGCAGATCCTTCAGATTGATGCGGCCTTCCTCGAGCCACTCTCCCCAGGGCTGTTCGGCCGCGAGCTCTGACTTGACCTCCTCGTCTTCGATGAGCCGCCCTGCGACGGTGTCGACGAGGAACATCTTGCCGGGGCGCAGGCGGCCCTTGCGCACCACGCGGCTGGGGTCGACGTCGATGACGCCGATCTCGCTCGCGAGTACGACGAGGCCGTCATCGGTCACCAGGAAGCGACCGGGGCGCAGCCCGTTGCGGTCGAGAGTGGCGCCCACGAGCGCGCCGTCGGTGAAGACGATGGCCGCGGGGCCGTCCCACGGCTCCATGAGCATCGAGTGGTACTCGTAGAAGTCCTTGCGGCTCTGCTCGATCTCCGTCTGGTTCTCCCACGCCTCCGGAACCATCATCATGATCGCGTGTGGCAGCGAACGGCCCGAAAGAGTGAGCAACTCCACAACCTCGTCGAAGGATGCCGAGTCGCTGGCGCCCGGCGTGACGATGGGCAGGATCGGTGCCAGATCCCCCAGCAACTCGCTCTCGAGCTGGGACTGGCGGGCACGCATCCAGTTGCGGTTGCCCTGCACGGTGTTGATTTCGCCGTTGTGGGCGATCATGCGGAACGGCTGGGCAAGCGGCCACGACGGAAAAGTGTTCGTCGAGTAGCGCGAGTGCACGAGGGCGAGCTTCGAGGCGAAGCGCTCGTCGGAGAGGTCGGGATAGAACGGTTCGAGCTGCAGCGTCGTGACCATGCCCTTGTAGACCATGGTGCGGCAGGACAGCGAGGTGAAATACACCTCGAACTCGCGTTCGGCGCGTTTGCGCAGCCGGAATGTCTGGCGGTCGAGCAGGATGCCGCGCACGGGCGAGCCGGATTCCCCCAGCCGCGTGCTCTTCACGAAGAGTTGCTCGATGGCGGGCATCGCGGCCCTGGCGAGGGTCCCGATCTCATCGGGCCGCACGGGAACGTCACGCCAGCCGATGACCTCGAGGTCTTCCTCAGCGGCTATGGCCTCGATGGCGGCCTTGACGCGCGCGCGCTCGCCCGCCTCCGCGGGCAGGTAGGCGTTGCCCACCGCGTACCGGCCGGCGCTGGGAAGTTCGAATCCGCTGACGGCGCGCAGGAACGCATCCGGAATCTGGGTGATGATGCCCGCACCGTCACCGGTGCCGGCGTCGGAGCCGACCGCACCGCGGTGCTCCAGGTTGCGCAGCGCGTTCAGCGCCGTGTCGATGATGTCGTGGCCGGCGGTGCCGCGCAGCGTGGCAACCATGGCCAGGCCACAGGCATCCTTCTCGGCGGCAGGGTCATAGAGGCCCTGGCGCGCGGGAATCGAGCCGAAGCGGGAAAATGCGGGGGTAAGCGCCATGGTCTACCGTCCTCACGAAGGTATTACCGAGGTGGGACGCCTTCGGCCCATGAAATAGGGAGGGAGAAACTCCCGCTTGGGAAGCGAGAGACGGTTACTGCGGTGGGGTTCCCGGTGCTGGAATGGTCAGCTTCGGAATCAGGAGCCGAGAAGGCTTGTGGCCCTGGCTTCACCCGGTTCGGTGGTCCGGCCGGCGTCATCGCCGTGATCCTCATCATCCGAATCGGTGTCGTCGAAGTCTACCTCAGCATCGGGCCGTCTCCATTCACGACCCGGTCGGTAGGGGCTGATCTCCTGGCCGGGGTGCCGACGTGTCTGCACGATGATGATGACGATGCCTATGACAACCGCGGCGAAAGCTGCCCACACGTTGCTCTGGATGCCGAGAAAGTTGTATTCGCTCGGATCGATGCGAATCGACTCGAGATAGGAGCGACCGAGCCCGTACCAGATGAGGTAGAGGCCGAACGATTTGCCCCAGCGCAACCGCAGCTTGCGCTCGATGGCGATGATCACAATCACACCGATAATGTTCCAGATGATCTCGTAGAGGAACAGCGGCTGGAACAGCGTTCCCGCGGGCAGCCCGGCCGGGAAGGCGGCGTTGCTCTGTTCGATCTGCAGGCCCCACGGCAGGTTCGTCGGCAGGCCGAAGAGCTCGTGATTGAAGTAGTTGCCGAGGCGCCCCGTGGCCTGGGCCAGCAGCATTCCGGGAGCCAGCGCATCCGCAAATGACCAGAACCGGATGCCGGAGAGCCGGCAGCCGATGTACGCGCCGACGGCGCCGCCGAGCAGCGAACCGAAGATGGCGTTGCCGCCCTCCCAGATGAAGAAGACCTTCCAGAGGTCGGCCCCCTGGTAGAAGTAGTCGGTGGGGTGAGTGAATACGTGATAAAAGCGGGCACCGATGATGCCGATGGGCACCGCCCACAGAATGATGTCGAGCACGACTCCCGGCTCGGCACCACGCTTGGTGAGCCGACGAGAGGTCCAGATGGCGGCGATGATGATGCCGGCCAGGATGCACAGGGCGTAGGTCTGGATGTGCCAGTCGACGAACCAGAACTTGATGGGAATGGACTGCCAGGACGGGTCAGGACTCGGGATGCTCTGGTGCAGCAGACTCAACGGCGCAATCACCCGATGACTCACCTTTCTTGCGGGGGTTCTGAGGGACCATCGGCGCTCACATGCGCCTCGGCCACCATAGTCTAATTCGCGGTGTGCGTTCCTTGAGCACGGGTGCCCTCTGCCAGCGCCGCGGCCACCTCGGCGAGCCGTGCCACGCCTCCGTCGGCGAGTGCCTTCACGAGCGCGGAACCCACGATGGCACCGTCGGCGTATTCGAGCACCTCCGCGACCTGGGCCGCACTGGAGATGCCGAGTCCGACACAGGCGCTCGTTGCTCCGACGGCGCGCAGCCGTGTCACGAGCGCGCGTGCCGCGGAATCGACATCGGTGCGCGCCCCCGTGATGCCCATGGTGGAGACCGCGTAGACGAAACCACGGCTCTTCTCGACCGCCTGGCGCAGCCGTGCGTCTGTCGACGACGGAGCCGCCAGGAACACGCGGTCGAGGCCGGTGCGTTCGGAGGCCTGCAGCCAGGCCGCCCCCTCGTCAGGGATGAGGTCGGGAGTGATGAGACCCGCGCCGCCGGCAGCGAGAAGATCGTCGGCGAAGCGGTCGACCCCGTACTGCAGCACGGGGTTCCAGTACGTCATAAGCAGCACGGGAATCTCGACCTGGCTCGTGATCTCACGCACGGCCGTGAAGCCGTCGCGCAGGCGAAAGCCGCCGGCCAGGGACTGCTGCGTCGCAGCCTGGATGACCGCGCCGTCCATGACGGGATCGGAATACGGCAGGCCGAGTTCTATCACGTCGACGCCGTTGTTCGCCAGCGCCACCGCGGCCTCGATGCTCGTCGAGAGATCGGGGAACCCAGCAGGCAGATAGCCGATAAGCGCCCCGCTGCCTGCATCCGCTCTCGCGGTGATGGCGGATGCGACGGAGCTGCTCACTCCCGCAGCGTTGCCGCTCACGACTGCACCGCGTCGGCATCGAGCAGGTCGAAGTAGCGCCCTGCGGTCTCCATGTCCTTGTCACCGCGACCGCTGAGATTGACCAGGATCGTGGCATCCGGACCGAGCTCACGACCCAGCTGCATCGCGCCGGCCAGGGCGTGCGAGGACTCGATGGCGGGAATGATGCCCTCCGTGCGGCTGAGCAGGCGCAGCGCATCCATGGCCTCGGCGTCGGTGACGGGTCGATACGTGGCCCTGCCGATCTCGGCAAGCCACGCGTGTTCAGGGCCGACGCCCGGGTAATCGAGGCCCGCGGAGATGGAGTGCGACTCGATGGTCTGGCCGTCGTCGTCCTGCAGCAGCAGGCTGCGGGCGCCGTGCAGCACGCCGGCGCGGCCCTTGGTGATGGTCGCCGCGTGACGGCTGGTCTCGACGCCTTCACCGCCCGCCTCGAAGCCGTACAGGGCGACCGAGGGGTCGTCGAGGAAGGCGTGGAAGATTCCTATCGCGTTCGATCCACCGCCCACACAGGCTGCCACCGCAGTCGGCAACGCGCCGGTGAGTTCGAGCACCTGTGCGCGTGCCTCTTCGCCGATGATCTTCTGCAGGTCGCGCACCATGGCCGGGAACGGGTGTGGCCCGGCGACGGTGCCGAAGATGTAGTTGGTGTTCTCGACGTTCGTGACCCAGTCGCGCATGGCGTCGTTGATGGCGTCTTTGAGAGTGCGAGATCCGGTCTTCACGGAGACGACCTCGGCTCCGAGCAGCCGCATGCGGGCCACATTGAGGGCCTGGCGTTCGGTGTCGACTTCACCCATGTAGATGACGCAATCGAGGCCGAACAGCGCGGCAGCGGTCGCCGTGGCGACGCCGTGCTGGCCGGCGCCGGTCTCGGCAATCACGCGGGTCTTGCCGATGCGCTTGGTGAGAATCGCCTGGCCGAGCACGTTGTTGATCTTGTGTGAACCGGTGTGGTTGAGGTCTTCGCGCTTGAGGATGACGCGCGCTCCCCCGGCATGCTCAGCGAAGCGTGGAACCTCCGTGATGAGGGAGGGACGCCCGGTGTACGTGCGGTTCAGGAAGTCGAGCTCCTCGTGGAACGCGGGATCGGCCTTCGCCAGCTCCCAGGCCTCGGACAGCTCATCGAGGGCTGCGATGAGGGATTCGGGAACGAAACGTCCGCCGAAATCCCCGAAATAGGGACCGGTTTCAGAACGGAGGGACATCAGACCGCCAGGAATTCTTCGAGGGTGGCAATGGGGTCGCTCGTGACGAGCGCCTCGCCGACGAGCACGACATCCGCACCGCTCGCGCGGTAGTGGGCGACATCGTCGGCGGACTTCACTGCGGATTCCGCGACGCGCACGACACCGGCGGGAAGTTGATCCGCGAGCCGGCCGAACAGATCGCGGTCGAGCTCGAATGTGGAGAGGTTGCGGGCATTGACGCCGATCAGATTGGCGCCGATGTCGAGTGCGCGCGTGATCTCATCCGCCGAATGCGTCTCGACGAGTGTCGTCATGCCGAGCGAGGTGCTCAACTCGAAGAGCGAGGCCAGGGTGGGCTGGTCGAGCCCCGCCACGATGAGCAGCACAATGTCGGCGCCCGCGGCACGAGCCTCGAACACCTGGTACGGCGTGGCGATGAAATCTTTGCGCAGGACGGGCAGGCTTACGGCCTCGCGCACGGCCTCGAGGTCGGCGAGCGATCCATTGAATTTGCGCTGCTCGGTGAGCACGCTGATGGCGCTCGCTCCGCCCGTCTGGTACGAGACGGCGAGGGCGGCGGGGTCAGAGATCTCGGCGAGAACGCCCCGTGACGGGCTGGAGCGCTTGACCTCGGCGATGATTCTGACTCGTTCGGTCGGCTGCAGCAGGTTCAGCGCGTCGAGCGCGGATTCGCGTTCGATCGCGGCCGATTCGACAGCGGCGAGCGAGCGGCGGGATTCGCGTTCCCCGGCGTCGGCAACGGCCCCCGCGATGAGGTCGGTGAGCACGTGGGTCAGTGACCCTTCGGCGTGTACTTGGAACCGCCGACGCCATAGCCGATTCTCTTCATCACCCAGCCGACCACGAGGCCGAGAAGGAAGATCACGACAGAAACCCACACGAGCCACGCGACAGTCTCGAGGCAGAACGCGACGGTGCCGATCAGCACGGCGACCAGCATGATGATGACAGCCGTCCAGGCTGCGGGTGAGTGTCCGTGACCGGGCTCAACCGATTCCGTGCTCATGAGACTCCTGTTGTTCGTGCGATGAGGGGCCATGCCAGTCTAGCGAAGAGAGAACGAGCCGAGGCGCAGCGGGCTCAGCGGGTGGGATCTTCGGCGTCTGGGCCTTCAGCGGTCGGGGCGGCAGTGCTCGGATCTTCGACCGTCGGATCTTCACCGTGGCTGAGCTCGTCCCAGCTGTCGATGGCTGAATCGCGGCTGTTCGTCGGCTCCAGGCGGGTGGCCTGATACTTTCTCGACGGTCCCGGCCAGCGTGGCGAGGTGACAAGCACGACGACACTTGCCGCGAGCAGCAGGATTCCGCCGGCAACGGCGACCCACGGCCAGACGGATGCGTCCACCCGATCCACGAGATGCGTCACCGAGGCGTCCCCGGCCACGCCGGTTGCAGTTGTCACGGCCGTGGCACCGGCATGTGCCGGATCCCCGATGGCGGCAAAAGCGGAGAACAGGATGCAGGCGCCGATGACAACCCCGAGCACGCCGAGCACGAGCCGGGCGATGCGACCGCCGATGGCCAGGGCCGCCGTCAGCGCGAGGCCGGCCAGAGCCAGCGCCGTCAGGGCGGGCGCGGCGAGCGATCCCTGCACGCTCACTGCCCCGTCATGGTTCGCCGTCGCGTTCAGGTGCAGTGCGTACCAGTTCTGTGTCGCGGCCAGCAGCACGAGGCCGCTGCTGAGAACCGTGGCCAGCATCGCCGTGTACTTGGCGCGCCGATTCGGACGCGGCATCTCGGCTGGTGGCTCGGCATCGGTCGCTGAATTCTGCTCCCGCATCAGGAAACGCGCCTCATGGCGTTCGCCACGGCTACCGCGCGGAGCGGCGCCGCGGCCTTGTTCTGCGATTCCTCGAACTCGCTCACGGGGTTCGAGTCCGCGACGAGTCCGCCACCGGCCTGCACCCGCGCGACCCCGTCCATGAGCGTCGCCGTACGAATGGCTATGGCCAGATCGGCGTCTCCGGCGAAGCCGAAGTAGCCCACGACTCCCCCGTAAACGCCGCGTTGGCTGGTTTCCAGCTCGTCGATGATTTCGAGCGCCCGCGGTTTGGGCGCGCCCGAAAGCGTGCCGGCGGGGAACGTGGCCCGAAAGACGTCGATGGCGGTGGCATCCGGCAGCATGTTGCCCTCGACCGAGGAAACCAGGTGCATGATATGGCTGAAGCGTTCGACCCGCATGAATTCGGTGACCTCGACGCTGCCCGCCTCGCACACCTTGAGCAGGTCGTTTCGGGCAAGATCCACCAGCATGAGGTGCTCGGCGCGCTCCTTCTCGTCGGCGCGCAGGCTCTCGCCGAGTTCGATGTCCTCGTCGGGGGTGGCGCCGCGGGGCTTGGAACCGGCGATCGGGTGCATGAAGGTACGGCGGTTGGCCACCTTGACGAGGGCCTCGGGTGACGAGCCGACGATGGTGTATTCACCGCCGCCAGTGCCGTTCGTGTCCGGCCGGTGCAGATTGAGCAGGTACATGTAGGGGCTGGGGTTCAGGCTGCGCAGCACCCGGTAGACGTCGATCGGATGCGCCGTGAGCGGCTCCTCGAAGCGCTGCGAGATGACGACCTGAAAGATGTCGCCGTCGTGGATGCGTTGTTTTGCGGTGACAACGGCGTCGAGAAAATCCTGCCGCTTGGTACGTGAGACCGCGTTCGACGGCGTGGAGAGGTCCACCTCGGCAAGCCACGCCTCGGACGGCTTCGCTAGGGCGGCCTGCATCGCATCCAGTCGCTGTTGTGCCCCGCTCCACAACTCCTCGGCGCTCTCCTCACCGTCGTTCAGAACGTTGGAGATGAGTTGCACCGTGCCGAACTTGTGGTCGAGCACGACGAGGTCGGCCGCGAAGCAGAAGGCCTGCCCGGGCACGTCGTAGTCGGCTGGTGGCTGGTTGGGCAGCCGTTCGATCTGCCGAATGGCCTCCCAGCCGATGAAGCCGACGAGGCCCCCGGTGAGCGGCGGATGCCCGTCGATGCGCGGTGTCTGCCAGCGCGCGTAAAGGTGCGCGAGAGCATCGAGCGGGGCCAGCCCCGTGGCATCCGCACCGAGGGCGCGCTCGGCCGAGACGCCGTAGTCGAGCCAGCAGATCTCGTCGCCGTGCTGCGTGAGAACACCGAAGGAGGAAACACCCACGAAGGAAAAGCGTGACCAGATGCCACCCTGCTCTGCGGACTCCAGAAGAAAGGTGCCGGGTCGGCCCGCCGCGAGCTTGCGATAGATGCCGACCGGGCTCTCGCCGTCTGCGAAGAGTTCGCGGGTCACCGGGATCACGCGGTGCTCGGCGAGCAAGGCCGCGAAATCGCTCGAGGTGGTCGTACCGGTTGCGGTAGTCATTGCTGCGGCTCCAGGGGGCCAGAAACGGTGGGGTTCAGAATGGTGGGGTTCAAAGGATCGACGTCGAAGCAGGCGTGCGCGCCGGTGTGGCAGGCGGCGCCGATCTGCTCCACCTGAACCAACAGGGTATCGCCGTCGCAGTCGAGCGCCGCGCCGCGCACATACTGTGCGTGGCCGGAGGTGTCGCCCTTGCGCCAATATTCGCGGCGGGAGCGCGACCAGAACGTCACACGGCCCTCGGTCATGGTGCGCCGAAACGCCTCGGCATCCATCCAGCCCATCATGAGCACCTCATGGCTGTCCCACTGCTGAATGATCGCCGGCACCAGGCCCGCGTCGTTGAAGGTAATACGGTCAAGGCCTTCCACCGCGCGGTCGTCGGTCATGAGCGCACCTCCAGTCCTGCTGCGGCGAGGGAAGACTTGACCTCGCCGATGGTGATCTGTCCCGAGTGGAAGACGCTGGCAGCAAGCACAGCATCGGCTCCGGCCACGATGGCCGGCGCGAAGTGCTCGACGGCTCCCGCGCCCCCGGAGGCGATCACGGGAACAGAGCTGATACCGCGCATGAGCGCTATCAACTCGGTGTCGAACCCGGCCTTGGTGCCGTCGGCGTCAATCGAGTTCACGAGCAACTCACCCGCGCCGAGCGCTATGGCCTGCTCGGCCCATTCGAGCGCATCGAGCGTCGTCTCGGTGCGACCGCCGTGGGTCGTCACCACGAAACCGGATGCCGTACCCGGCGCCCGCTTCACGTCCAGCGACAGCACCAGCACCTGGGCACCGAAGCGGTCGGCTATCTCGCCGATGAGGGCGGGGCGCGCAATCGCGGCGCTGTTCACGCCGATCTTGTCCGCTCCGCTCGCCAGCAGGCGGGAGACGTCCTCCGTACTGCGCACTCCCCCGCCGACGGTCAGTGGTATGAAGACCTGTTCGGCCGTCGCCCGCACCACGTCGTAGGTCGTGTTGCGGTTGTCGACGGTCGCCGTGACGTCGAGAAAGGTCAGTTCATCCGCGCCCTGCTCGTAGTAGCGCCGGGCGAGTTCAACGGGATCGCCCGCGTCGCGCAGGTTCTGGAAGTTGACCCCCTTGACGACGCGTCCGTCTGCCACGTCGAGGCAGGGAATGACCCGCACCGCGAGGGACATCTCAGATCCTGGCCGCGTGGATGGGCGTGACGAGAATGGCGCGCGCGCCGAGGTCGTACAGCGCGTCCATCATGTGGTTGGTGCCGTCGCGACGCACCATCGCCCGCACGGCCACCCATTCGGGGTCGCGCAGCGGCGACACCGTTGGCGACTCCACGCCGGGGGTCAGCGCAACGGCCTGCTCGAGCAGCTTGACCGGCAGGTCGTAGTCCATGAGCACGAACTGGCGAGCCACCATGACGCCGTGCAGCCGCCGCAGCAGAACGTCGACGCCGTGTACGTCGCCGGCCGCGGCATCCGGCTCGCGACTGATGAGTACGGCCTCCGAGGCGAGAATGACCGGGCCGAAGATCTCCAGGCCCTGTTTCTGCAGGGTTGAGCCGGTCTCGACGACATCGGCGACCGCATCCGCGACGCCGAGGCGCACCGCGGACTCGACGGCGCCGTCCAGGGTGACGAGATCGGCCGAGATCCCGGATGCCGCGAGAAAGCTCCCGACGAGTCCCGGATAGCTTGTCGCCACACGGGTGCCCTCGAGGTCGGCGAGCTCCGAGAACGCACCCGTCGGGCCGGCGAAGCGGAACGTCGACTTTGCGAAGTCGAGTGTGGCGATCTCTGCCGCGCTCGACCCGGAATCCAGCAGCAGGTCGCGCCCCGTGATGCCCACATCGAGCGCGCCGGAGCCGACATAGGTGGCGATGTCGCGGGGGCGCAGGTAGAAGAACTCAACGTCGTTCTGCGGGTCGGCGACGATGAGTTCTTTGGGGTCGCGGCGACCGTTGTAGCCGGCCTCGAGCAGCATTTGTGCTGCGGTTTCAGACAGGGAGCCCTTGTTGGGCACCGCAATTCTCAGCATGGTGATGGCCTATCGATAAAAGTGTCAGGGGGTGTGATGTTCGAACATCTGTGGTGTGCACATCACAGATGTCGGTACACATCCGCCGTCGACAGCCCGCGCTCAATCATGAGCACCTGCAGGTGGTAGAGCAGCTGCGAGATCTCCTCGGCCGTGTTCTCTGTGGTCTCGTATTCGGCGGCCATCCACACCTCGGCGGCCTCCTCGACGATCTTCTTGCCGATGGCATGCACGCCGGCGTCGAGTTCCGCAACGGTGCGAGAGTCGGCCGGACGGGTCCTGGCTTTCTCGCTCAGCTCGGCGAAGAGGTCGTCGAAAGTTTTCACGAATACAGGCTACCGGTATCGCATCAGTGGCTGTGTCGCGCGGCCGTCTCGCGCAGCAGCGCGATCCGGGCAGCGGGGTCTTCGGAGGCGAAGACGCTGGAGCCGGCCACGAAGGTGTCCGCCCCGGCCTCCGCCGCGGTCACTATGGTTTCCTCGGTGATTCCGCCGTCGACCTGCAACCACACGTCGAGACCGGATTTCAGGGCTCGTTCGCGCAGCATCCGCAGCTTGGGCATCGTCTCGGGCATGAACGACTGGCCGCCGAACCCGGGTTCGACGGTCATGACGAGTACTTGATCGAATTCGGCCAGCAGCTCGAGATAGGGCTCGATGTCGGTGCCTGGCTTGAGCGCGACGCCGGCGCGCGCGCCCATCTGCCGCAACTGGCGTGCCAACGCAACCGGATCGCTCGTCGCCTCGGCGTGGAAGGTGACAGAGAACGCGCCGAGCTCGGCGTATCCAGGCGCCCAGCGCTCGGGGTTTTCGATCATGAGGTGCACGTCGAGCGGAATCGTCGCCACATCCTGCACACGACCGACCATTTGGGGCCCGAAGGTGAGGTTTGGCACGAAATGGTTGTCCATGACGTCCACGTGCACGAGATCGGCGCTGGAGATGCGGCCCAGATCGCGCTCGAGGTTCACGAAGTCGGCGGCGAGAATGCTCGG
The DNA here is from genome assembly GCF_001424905.1 of Leifsonia sp. Root112D2. Lineage (NCBI taxonomy): Bacteria > Bacillati > Actinomycetota > Actinomycetes > Micrococcales > Microbacteriaceae > Leifsonia > Leifsonia sp. Root112D2. The sequence goes on along the minus strand of NZ_LMCU01000001.1, from coordinate 2,784,427 downwards.
ATTGATTCTGACGGGCATGGTGCCAGCCTAGCGGCGTGGGGTGAGGCCGGGGTCGTGCAGGAGAGTGAGCGCATACGCAAACGGCGGCGTGAACTCAGACTCGGGATGCTCGCGGGGATCGATCAGCTCGACGCCGCGCACATCCTCGACGTTCTCGATGGGCTTCACGGTGTCAAGCACGCGCACGATGGCAATCGACCCGCGATGGTTCGAGTTGACCGGCTCGCCGGTACTCGACTCTGTGATGAAGAAATCGAATGGATGCCACGACACGACGTGAACGTCGGCTACCCCGCATTCCTCGTGTAGCTCCCGAAGAAGCGTCTCCTCGGATGTCTCGTCGCCTTCGGGCGACCCTCCCGGAAGGTCGAGCATGCCTGTGTACGGGCCTCGCGCCTTTCGGATCGCCACGACGCGGCCGTTCTGACGCCATGCCCCGTAGACGCCGTAGTGTGCCACCAATGCAGCCTATGGGGTTCGGAACCTGAGCGAGATTGCAACCTGACCGCCCTCAATCCATCGGCAAGTCCCTCGCTCGAAAATGTGAGATAAATATTCGATAGCTTGTCGAACTGTCCTCTCACAATGTCGGTGGTGTGTTCGATAGTTGAGTCATGGTCGAAAACGAGGAAAGCGACGAGACGCGTGAACTGAAGACGCGCCTGTCCGCTGCCGCGTTGTTGAACGCATCGCTTGCGGCCGTGCAATGCCTGCAGATGAACGCGATCTACGAGGCCGTGTTGCTGGCCCGGCGGCATCCGGAGTTATACGTGCTGCCGGGTGCGGCGCAGACGCGTGCGGAGGGCATCCGGCTCGCCGAGCGCTCGGTCGTCTTCGACCTGGCTTTGCGCCTGTCGAAATCGGAGAACGTGATCTGGTCGCTGCTTCACGACACGGAGACACTGATCGCGCGGCTGCCGAAGGTGTGGGCGGAGTTTCGAGGCGGCCGAGTGCCCCACAGTAATGTGCGCACTGCTGCCGAACTGGCGCGAAGCCTCCCCGACGATTCACCGGTCTTCGATGAACTCGATGCGCTGCTCGTCGACAGGGCTGCACGACTGACTCCGTCGAAATTCCGTACGGCAGCGCGTGTGATCCGTGAGCGGCTGCATCCGGCGGACCCGGTTGAGCGTCATCAGGCGGCGGCCGTTGATCGGCGAGTCGAGATCGAACCGGCCGATGACGGCATGGCGTGGATGCATCTCTACTCGGATGCGCCCGCCATCATGAAGATCGACGCGCGCCTGACCGCGGCGGCGTCACGGCAACGAGCGCAGTCCGATGAGAGCCGCACCCTGGCTCAGTTGCGTGCGGATGCCGCGGCCGACCTGCTCACCGGTAGAGGAACTCCGAACGAGGTTGTGACCCACGTGCAGATCTCGGTGCCGGTGACGACGCTGCTGAATCAGCCCACGTTGCTCACACAGGCACAGCTGGCTCCGGCCGTCCTTGACGGTTACGGACCCATTGATGAGGCGACCGCACGGTTGCTGGTGGCGGATGCCCCGTCGTTCCGGCGAATCTTCACGGATCCGATCAGCGGTGTCGACCTGAACATGGACCGGCGAAGCTACCGCCCCACCGCGGCACAGCGTGAGTGGCTGCGACGCAAGTTCCGCAGCTGTGTTGTTCCGCACTGCTCCAGAGCGTCGCGTGAGTGTGACCTGGACCACACGACCGATTGGCAGTTCGACGGCACCACCAACGACGACAACCTCGCCCCGCTCAGCCGCGGGCACCACAGCCTCAAACACAAGACGAAAATCACGCTGAGTCGCGCCGAAGGCGGTCGCTATGCCTGGACCACGCCCACGGGCTTTACGCGCACCAGCGATCCGCCGCCCTTCTGATACTCAGAAGGCCAGGAGCGCCTGACTGTAGAGCTCGCGGTGCAGGCGAGTGTGACGCGAGACCACCAGGCACCGACGGTTGAGCCAGCTCGCGTAGTGTCCTTCGTAGGGCAGCTGCACGACGGTGTGCAGGCCGTGCTCCCAGGCAGTGATGAGTGCCGGCAGCGCTTGCCGTTCGGGCGTGTCTTCCAGCCTCAGCGCGTGCTCGCCTCTGATCAAGGATCGCCAGCGGTTCACCGCGCCAAGGTCGATGCCTTCTTGCCAGATCTCGGAGGGCCCCCAGAACCGGTGATCAAGGTCCTCGTCCGGAGTTTCGGCGATTGCTCGCAAGGTGCCTTCGTCGGGAACGTTACTGACCGTCGGCGCATCGAATCGTGACCAGGCACGATCCCAATCGCGCAACCACAGCCGTTCCACATCCGCCGGATTCCAGCCATCAGGTGGTGCCGAGGCGACGACCTCGAACGCAGGATCCAGCGGCGGGACTGAGGGAATGCTCAGCGACCACGCAGCGCGGACGTAAAGCATCTGATCGAGCGGGAACGGACCATCTTCGATGGCGATCACCATGTCGTGAGGCCACGGGTTGCCGGGCAACGGCCGATCTGCGCGCATGGTCGATCTTTGCGCGAATGGAGACCACCCGGCAAGCGCCGACACCCGAGAGCGGCGCCGCTACGTGCGTTCCGTCGAGGGCTGCTTCGTCAGCAGGGCGATGAACATCGCGTCAGTGCCGTGCCGGTGCGGCCACAACTGCACCTGGTCGTCGCGGCCCGCGAGATCTGGTTCGGTGAGCGTGACGGCCGAGACCAGCTGGCGGGTCGGCAGCGGCTCGATCTCGCCGTGCCAGCGTTTGACCGCATCGTCGACGGCAATGCGCGTCTCTGCCACATGCGGCGAGCAGGTCACGTAGGCGAGAATGCCCCCCGGCTTCAGTGCGCGCACCGCGGCGTCGAGCAGTTCGGCCTGCAGACGCCCCAGTTCTGCCACGTCTCGGGGCGACTTGCGCCAGCGGGCCTCGGGGCGCCGACGCAGTGCGCCGAGGCCGGTGCATGGGGCATCCAGCAGAATGCGGTCGAAACCTTCGGGGTCGCTCTCGCCTATCGAGATGCCGTCGCGTTCCCAGACCGGCGTCTCGCCCGGAACGGGCGCTAACGCATTGCGCACCAGTTCGGCGCGTGCGGGTACCAGCTCGTTGGCGATCAGGGTCGCGCCGCCGAGGCGTGCCTCGGCGGCCAGCAACGCCGCCTTGCCGCCAGGCCCGGCACACAGGTCGAGCCAGCGCTCTCCCGCAACAACCGGGCGTGCCCGGGTAAGCGCGAGCGCCGCGAGCTGCGAGCCCTCGTCCTGAACCCGCACGGCACCCGCATTGCCGGTCACGATGGCCTGGGGGTCTCCCCCGGCCAGCACGAAGCCGGTGGGCGCGAAACGATTGCGCTCGGCATCCGCCGGAATCTCGGCAACACCGGGCAGTGCCACGAGGTTCACGCGCGGCGGCGCGTTGTCCGCCTCGAGCAGGGCCTCGAGTTCACTCGCGCGCCCCTCAGCCTCCAGCGCCTGCCGAAACGCGCGAATGATCCAGGCCGGATGCGACGCCAACGCGCCCAGCGCGTCATCAGCGCCGTTCGCCGCGGCCCGCACGCGCTCCCGCCATTCATCGGGCGTGTGCCGGGTGATCTCGCGCAGCACGCCGTTGCAGAAGCCCGTCGCCGACTGTGACCCGACGGTGTGGGCGAGCGCGACGGACTCATTGACGGCGGCGTGCTTCGCGACGCGCATCGAGAGAAGCTGGTGCGCGCCGAGACGCAGCACGTCCAGAATCGGCGCGTCGATTTTGTCGACATCGCGGCGCGCGGCCAGCGCAATGACGCGGTCGTAGTAGCCGAGCATGCGCAGCGTGCCGTACGTGAGTTCGGTGGCCAGGCCGGCATCCGCCTGTGACAGGCCCGCCCGGGCAATGCGGGTAGGCAGCAGCAGGTTGGCATAGGCATCCGACTCGCGCACGGCCGTGATGACCTCCAGCGCCACGCGACGGGCCGGCTGCGCGTACGAGCCGACTCTGTTCGGTCGCCCGCCGGATGGCTTGGGGTTCATCGCGCCACCGCCTTCTCGCGATTCGCGAGGCCGCGCCACCAGTCGAGCGCACACATGGGGCGCTTGCCCGCGGGCTGAACCTCGAGAAGTCGAATCGGGTGGCTTGCGGTGCCCACGAGCACCCCGGCCGCATCCGCCTCGAGTGCGCCAGGGGCAAGCCCGGAGGCATCGGGCGCGAGTCGCGCTGCGCCGATCTTCAGCCGCTGGCCGTCGATTTCCGTGAAAGCGCCGGGTTCCGGTGTGACGGCACGAATGCGGTTGTACGCCTCCGTTGCGCCGACGGTCCAGTCGATGCGGGCATCCTGCAGAGTGATCTTTGCGGCGGCGGTCGGCTCGCCCCGCTGCGGTGACGCTGTCGCGCGCCCGGCGGCGAGATCGTCGACGACTGTCGCTAACAGTTCGGCTCCGGTGTGCGACAGTGCGTCGAGCAGTTCGCCGGATGTTTCATCCGGCCCGATGGCGCGGCTGAGGCTCGCGTAAACATCACCAGCATCCAGGCCCGCCACGAGCTGGAACACGGCGGCGCCGGTCGCGGTGTCGCCGGCGAGGATGGCCCCCTGAACGGGGGCTGCACCACGCCAGCGCGGCAGCAGCGAGAAGTGCAGGTTGATCCAGCCGAGCCGTGGCGCGCTCAAAAGGGGCTCGCGCACCAGGCCGCCGTAGGCGACTATCACGCCGAGATCCGGCGAGAGGGCGGTGATCTCGGCGGTTGTGGCCTCATCGAGCCGGTTCGCCTTGATCGTCGGGATGCCGAGTTGGGCGGCGTGCGCGGCGACGGCCGAGGGCGTGAGCACTCGTTTGCGTCCGAGCGGCGCGTCGCTGCGAGAGATGACGGCGACGACATCGTGGGGGCCGTCGGCCAGCACCTGAAGCGCGGCAACGGCAACGTTCGGGGTTCCGGCGAACACGAGCCTCATGCGGCGGTCGGTGTGCTCAAGGAATCAGGGGTAAAGGCGTGGATCACAGAATCTCCGGGTCATCGAAACGTACTCTGAGTGTAGGCGCTGGCCGAAAGCCGCCCTTGCCGGCCGGGGCTTTGCGGCGGCTGGTCGCATTGCGAATCACGGCCGCGCGCAGCGTGGCGGCAACATCGGCGCCATGGCCGTATTCGAAACGCACGATGCTGCGCACGAGCCCAGCGTCGAGGGGCACCGGCCCAAGCGTGTCGAGCACCGTCTCGGCGTCAAGCTGGGCGATTGCGGCCTCGACGGCCTGGCTGGCTCCGGTGATGGATGCGACGCGCACCGCGGGGGGAAACCGCAGCTCCCGGCGGTCCGCCAGCTCGCGCGACGCGTAGCCATCCGTGCGCCACGTCGCCATGGCCTGGGCGAGCGGTCCCGCAACGCCGACGAGCATGGTGGTGGCGCCGGGCGCGGCCAGCGCGGCGGCATTCATCCACCAGCGCAGGCAGTCCTCGCCGATGCGCAGGGACTCGCGGGCCAGCATCCGTTCGCCGTCGAGCAGCAAGATCGCTTGATAGCCGCCCGCGGCAATCGGTTCGGCGCCACGGGTGGCGACCACGAGCGCGGGCTTCGCGTCGACTGAGCGAACCGGATGCTCGCCATCGGCAATCACGACGCGCACCCCGGGAAACGCGCGGCCGAGATCTTCGACCGTGCGGGCGCTGCCCGCGCCGACACGACGCAGCTTCGTGTGCTCGCAGTTGTCGCAGACCCAGTCGGTGGCGAGGGCGCCGCACCAGCCGCAGGAGGGCACCGAGCGCGCGGTGGACTGGCTCAGGGGCCCCTCGCAGCGGGTGCACCGGGCCGTCTGGTGGCAGTTGTCGCACGCGAGAGAAGGCGCATAGCCGGGGCGCGCCACCTGCACGAGCACGGGTCCGCGCTCGAGCGCGGCTCGCGCCTCGCGCCAGGCCGTCGACGGGATGCGGGCGGCCTGCGCCTGCGGGTCGGATGCGGCCTGCTGGGCGGTGGGCACGATCTTCGGCGCCGCGGTGCGTGCCGGCACCACCTCGTGCAGCCAGCCGAGTTCGACGAGGCGCTGCGTCTCAACGGTGCGGGAATGGCCGACGAGCCAGAGCGCACAACCCTGCTGTTCCTGCCGCACGAGCGCGGCGTCGCGCGCATGCACGTACGGGCTGAGCGGCTCGGCATGCAACGGATCTCCGTCGCTGAAGATGGCGAGAAGACCGAGCTTGTCGGCCGGCGCGTAGACCGCCGAGCGATTGCCGATGATGATGCGGGGGCCGTCGAGACAGCTCAGGAAGGCACGGTAGCGGTCGGGATTGGATTGACGGGCATCCAGGGCGGCAACCACGCCGTCGGGAGCGATGGTGGCAAGAGCCGCCGCCAGCTGTTCCTGGTCGCGGTAGTCGGGCACGACCAGAATGGCGCTGCGACCGCCGAGTACACACCGTGTGGCGGCCTCGGCAAGGGTGATGGCCCAGCGGCCCACCCAAGCGCCGTCGGGCAGTTCTGCCAGGTGCGGTATTGCCGAGACAGCGAGGCGCTCGTTGTTCTCGAGCGCGGCTTCGAGGCGGCCGTCGGGGTAGCCGGAAATTACGGGCGCTTCGGAAGGCCCTGCGACCGAAGTGTTCCGGGGCGCAGCCAGCCAGGCCTTTTCGACGCGCACCTGGCGTGAGGGCACGGCGAGCCGGATGACATCGGACGCTCCCCCGGCGCCACGGTCGGCCACCCGACGCGCGAGGTTCCACACCTCGTCGCTGAGCACGCGCGCCGGAGAGACGACGGCGTCGAGATCGCTCAGCTTTCCGGAGAAGTCACCATCGTGCACCAGCTCAACGAGGTAACCATCGGCTATCCGGCCCGCGGTTCGCAGCGGCACCTTCACTCGAACGCCGGGCAGGGCCGTCTCGCGAAGCGACTCGGGCACCCGGTAGTCGAACAGATGGTCGAGCTGGGGAAGGGCCGAGTCAAGAAGAACACGGGCCACCGCCTGCGCCGCCGCCATAGTTGAGGCCTCTCGGCTAGAGGCGGGCTGCGGAGCGCAGATCCTCGACGCGGTCGGTGCGCTCCCAGGTGAATTCCGGCAGCTCACGGCCGAAGTGACCATACGTTGCGGTCTTCGCGTAAATGGGGCGCAGCAGGTCGAGGTCGCGAATGATCGCGGAAGGCCGCAGGTCGAACACCTCACGGATGGCGGAGATGATGCGGTCTTCGGGCACCTTGGCGGTGCCGAACGTCTCCACGTACAGGCCGACGGGTGAGGCCTTGCCTATCGCGTAGGCCACCTGCACCTCGAGACGGTCGGCGAAGCCCGCGGCCACGGCATTCTTCGCCACCCAGCGCATGGCATATGCGGCGGAACGGTCGACCTTCGACGGGTCCTTGCCGCTGAAGGCGCCGCCACCGTGCCGGCTCGCTCCCCCATACGTGTCGACGATGATCTTGCGGCCGGTGAGGCCGGCGTCGCCCTGCGGGCCGCCGATCTCGAATCGCCCCGTCGGGTTAATGAGAGTGCGTACCCCCGCATGCTCGAGCTCGACCGCGTTCAGCACGGGCTCGATGACGAGCTCGGCGAGCTCGGCGCGCAGTTGCTCGGTGGAAACCTTGGGCGAGTGCTGAGTGGAGAGCACGACGGTCTCGATGGTGCGGGGCACTATGCCGTCGTAGCCGACGGTCACCTGGGTCTTGCCGTCAGGTCGCAGGTAGTCCACGACCTCGCTCTTGCGCACCTCGGCGAGGCGCTCGGCCATGCGGTGGGCGAGCCAGATCGGCACGGGCATGAGCTGCGGCGTCTCGGTGGTGGCATAGCCGAACATGATGCCCTGGTCGCCGGCGCCCTGGCGGTCGTCGTCGTCGACGCTGGAACCCTCGCGCGTCTCGTAGGCATCATTGACGCCCTGCGCGATGTCGGGCGACTGCCCGCCGATGGAGATCGAGACGCCGCAGGAACGGCCGTCGAACCAGACATCGGAGGAGGTATAGCCGATCGAGGTGATGAGTTCTCGAACGATGGCGGGGATCTCGACATATGCACTCGTGGCCACCTCACCCGCGACATGCACGAGGCCGGTGGTGACGAGTGTCTCCACCGCTACCCGGCTGTGCGGGTCGACCGTCAGAAGTGCGTCGAGGATGCTGTCCGAGACCTGGTCACAGATCTTGTCGGGATGCCCTTCGGTAACGGATTCGGAGGTGAAGAGGCGCAGTTCAGCCACTGTGTTCCTTTGTTCGGAGGTTCCCTCGTTCGCAGCTTCCCGTGTTCGAGAGTTGCCTGACGGCGTACGTTCGGCCCGCGATATTCAGCGCGAGGCGATGACATCGAGGATACGATCGGCCACCGACAACTTGTCCCCGGATGCCTTCATCACTATATCGCCGGAGGAATCCAACATGATGATCTCGTTGCTCTCACTGACGAAACCGGTCGACCAGCCCACCCTGTTGATGACAAGGTAGTCGCACCCCTTGCGGGCCAGCTTCTGCTGGCCAAGAGTGAGCAACGCATCCGTGTCAGGCTCCGTCTCCGCGGCAAAGCCCACAATGACGCGGCCGTGGCGTTCGGCGGCCGACAACTCGGCCAGAATGTCGGGGTTCTCCACCAGTTCGATATTCAATGGCGCATGCGTCTCGGTCTTCTTGATCTTCGCTTGCTGCACACTGGCCGGCCGATAGTCGGCCACCGCAGCGGCCATCACAATGATGTCGGCGGATGCCGCGGCATCCGTCACCGCGCGCTGCAGTTCGAGGGCGGTTGCCACCTCGACGAGTGTGGCCCCGGCGGGCGGGTGCACCTCGATGTGTGCGGCGATGAGGGTGACCGTGGCCCCACGGTTGAGCGCGGCCTGGGCGATGGCGACGCCCTGGCGACCGCTGGAGCGGTTGCCGAGAAAGCGCACGGGGTCGAGCGGCTCGCGGGTTCCGCCGGCCGTGACGACGACGTGCTTGCCAGAGAGGTCACCGGGCGCTTCGGCGGTGCGGGTGGGTCCTTCGGCACGCTCAGGGACCGCCGATTTCTCAAGAACTGACAGGGCGGCGGCGGTAATAGCCTCTGGCTCTTCCATGCGGCCGACGCCGGAATCCGTGCCCGTCAACTGACCGGATGCCGGCCCCACGATGGTGAAACGCCGTTCACGCAGTATGGCGATGTTGGCGACCGTTGCGGCGTTCTGCCACATCTCGGTGTGCATCGCCGGCGCAATCACTATCGGCGCCGTGCTGACCAGAACCGTGTTGGTGAGCAGGTCGTCGGCCAGGCCCAGCGCCAGTTTGGCGATGGTGTTCGCCGTGGCCGGGGCTATCACGATGAGATCGGCCGACTGGCCGATGGCGACATGGCGCACCTGCGCGACGCCCTCGTAGAGATCGGTGTTGATCGGGTTGCGGCTGATGGCCTCGAAGGTGGGTCTGCCAACGAAACGCAGCGCGGCTTCCGTGGCAATCACGTGCACGTCGTGCCCCTGCAGCACGAAACCGCGAATGACGCCGACGGCCTTGTACGCAGCGATGCCGCCGGTCACACCGACGACAATGGTCAATGGTGTGCTCACGGCGGCATCCCTCGCGTTGAATGACTTCAGACTACGGCAGAGCCTATTCGACGATCGGCTTGATGACGAGCTTGTCCTCGTTGATCTCGTGCATCGCGACGGAGAGCGGCTTGTCGTCGATGGTGGAGTCGACGAGCGGGCCGACGTTGTCGAAGAGGCTGCCTTCGTGCAGGTCGGCGTAGTAGTCGTTGATCTGGCGGGCGCGCTTGGACGCGAAAATCACGAGCGCGTACTTTGACTCCACCTTGGAGAGAAGATCGTCGATGGGCGGGTCGATGATGCCCTTGAGGTGTGTTGCCATGGCTGTTCTGCTCCTTGTAGAGGGGTCGTGTTCGTTCGAGGTTTCTGGCGTCGGGCGGCGACGCAAAACACTGCTACGGGCGCGAGGGCGCCGTGCGAATATCCATCAAGTCTACGACCTCGCGTGCCGCGTCGGCCACGCTGGCGTTCACGACGCGAAAATCGAACTCGTCCTGTGCGGCCAATTCCACCTTTGCAGTGGCCAGACGACGCTGCTGTTCGGCCGAATCTTCGGTGTCTCGGCCCACGAGCCTGCGCACCAATTCCTCCCAGCTGGGAGGAAGCAGAAAGATCAGCCGCGCCTCCGGCATGACCGAGCGAACGCTGCGCGCGCCCTGCAGGTCGATCTCGAGCAGAACGCTGCGGCCGGATGCGAGCGCGGCATCGATGGGCGCGCGCGGGGTGCCGTAGCGATACGCGTTGTGCACGGTAGCCGATTCGAGCAGTTCCCCGGCCGCCACCATCCTGTCGAATTCGGCGTCGTCGACGAAGTAGTAGTTGACGCCGTCGATCTCACCCGGTCGCGGTGCGCGCGTGGTCGCCGATACCGAGAGCAGCACCTCGGGGTAATGCTCACGAATGTAGGTGGAGACGGTGCCCTTGCCCACGGCGGTCGGGCCAGCGAGCACGACGAGTCGGGTGGGGTGCTGGCCGCGTGCGGCGGCACGGCTTTCAAGATATTCATGCAGCCTGACGCGCTGGTGCCGACCGAGACCGCCGAGTCGCTTGGCCGGTGAGATATCGAGGGCATCGAGCGCTCGGTGCATCTTCGTGGAGCCGATGGCCGGCACGCTCAGCAGAAAGTCCGTGACGCGCATGCGCCCCTCGACACCCTCGGGTTGCTCGGTCGCGGTCTGGAGCACGCTCAGTGCGCTGCGCCTTCCCGATGCGACCTCGGCCTTGACGGCGGCGCGGGCGCGTCGGGCGGCGATGGCCGCGCGTGAGGCTGCGGCGCGGTCGACCTGGGGCGGCGTCGGGCGCCCGCTGTGCTCAACCAAGGGTTGACCTCACCTCTGCGGCCCGTTTCCCTATGGCGTCGGCCAGGCCATCGGGGCCTGCGGAGAGCACCGCACGCGATTCGCTGACGATCAGGCCTGCGACCAGCGCACCGTAGATTCGTGCCGCGTCGGCCAGCTGTGCGCCCTGATGACCGAAGCCCGGTGCGAGAACGGGAAGGATGTTCGATGCTGCCGGCGTGCTCGTGTCGATACCGAACTCGGCAAGATCAAGAGTCGCCCCGAGCACAACGCCGACTGAGGCGAAGGATGCCGTCGGCTGGGTCTGATTGAACGCCGTCACGTCTTCGATGATCGCACGTGCCACCGTCATCGTGCGCGCCGCCGAATGCCGGGAGGAGGCCAGCACGGCCTGCTGAATGGCCGCGGCCTCGGGATTGGAGGTGGCCGCGAGCACGAAGAGGCCCTTGCCGTGTTCGGCCGCGAGGCGCAACGGCGCGTCGAGTGAACCGAGGCCCTGGAAGGCCGACACCGTCATGGCGTCGACTTCCAGTGGGGAGCCGGGCTGCAGCCAGGCCTGTCCATATGCCTCGACGCTGCTGCCGAGATCGCCGCGCTTGACGTCGGCGATGACCAGCAAACCGGCCTCCCGCGCGGCGCGGATGACTCGCTCGAGAGCGGCGTAACCGGCGGAACCGTGTCGCTCGAAGAAGGCGACCTGAGGCTTGACGATGCCGATTCGGCCGGCCGTGGCATCCACGACACGCAGGCCGAATTGCTCGACGCCCGACGCGGAATCGGGCAGGCCCCACTCGCTCAGCAGATACGCATGTGGGTCGACTCCCACGCACAGCGCGCCGCGTTCGAGGATGGCATCATTCAGACGGGCGCCGAACGATGCGCCCTGACTCATACGCGCTCCGCCCGGTCGATGGCGTACTCCTGAAGGGAACGCACCGAGAACCCCTCGCGGATGCTGTCGATCGACGCGACAGCCGCGCTGAGCTCCGCGATGGTCGTGAACAGCGGCTTGTCGCCGGCCACCGCCGCTGCCCGGATGTCGTACCCGTCAGCGCGTGCCGAGCGTCCGCTGGGCGTGTTGATCACGACATCCACCTCGTTGCGGTTGATGAGGTCGACGATGGTGTGCGCCTCGTGCGAGCTGCCCTCGTCGACGGCATCGCTGACCTTGCGAACCACCGAGGCCGGGATGCCGTTGCGGTTGAGCACCTCGGCGGTGCCCTCGGTGGCGAGAATCGTGAAGCCGAGCTGCTGCAGCCGCAGAACGGGCAGCACGATCGAGCGCTTGTCCCGGTCGCTGACCGACACGAAGACCGTGCCCTCCAGCGGCATTCCGCCGTATGCGGCCGCCTGGCTCTTCGCGAATGCCCGGGGGAAGTTCTTGTCGATGCCCATGACCTCGCCGGTGGAGCGCATCTCCGGGCCAAGCACGGAGTCGACGATCTTGCCGTCCTTGGTGCGGAACCGCTTGAACGGCAGCACGGCCTCCTTCACCGAGACCGGCGAATCCATCGGTACGACAGAGCCATCCTGCTCGGGCAGCAGACCCTCGGCCTTGAGCGCGGCGATCGACTCGCCCACCATGATGCGAGAGGCGGCCTTCGCCAGCGGGATGCCGAGCGCCTTGGAGACGAACGGAACCGTGCGCGAGGCTCGTGGATTGGCTTCCAGCACGTAGAGCACGCCGGCGCCTATCGCGAACTGCACGTTGAGCAGGCCGCGCACGCCAACGCCCTCGGCGATCTTGCCGGTGGCCTCGCGTACCTTGTCGATCTGGGCTCGGCCCAGGGTGACGGGAGGCAGCGTGCAACTCGAGTCACCCGAGTGAATGCCCGCCTCCTCGATGTGCTCCATCACGCCGCCGATGTAGAGCTCGTTGCCGTCGTAGAGTGCATCGACGTCGATCTCGATGGCGTCGTCGAGAAAACGGTCGACGAGCAGCGGATGCGACGGGCCGATGATGCCCTGCCCCTGCATCCTCTCGAAGTAGTCGGCCAGCGACGGGCTGTCGTAGACGATCTCCATGCCCCGACCCCCCAGCACATACGAGGGACGCACGAGTACCGGGTAACCGATGTCTTCAGCAACCGTGACGGCTCCCGCGTAGTCGATTGCCGTGCCGTTGCGCGGTGCTATCAGGCCTGCAGCGTCGAGAATCTCGGAGAAGAGCCCGCGCTCCTCCGCCAGGTCGATGGCCTCGGGGCTGGTTCCGAGAATCGTGACGCCCGCGGCCTTGAGGCCCTTCGCCAGGCCCAGCGCGGTCTGCCCGCCGAGCTGCACGACAACGCCCACGAGTTCGCCGCTCTGGCTCTCTGCGTGGATGATTTCGAGCACGTCCTCGAGCGTCAGCGGTTCGAAATAGAGCCTGTCGCTCGTGTCGTAGTCGGTGGAGACCGTCTCGGGGTTGCAGTTGATCATGATCGTCTCGTATCCCGCGTCATGCAGGGCGAATGAGGCGTGCACACAGGAGTAGTCGAACTCGACTCCCTGGCCGATGCGGTTCGGGCCCGAGCCCAGGATGACCACCTTGCGTTTGTCGCTTGGGGCCACCTCGGTCTCGAGATCGTAGCTCGAGTAGTGGTACGGCGTCAGGGCCGGGAACTCTCCGGCGCAGGTGTCGACGGTCTTGTAGACCGGGCGCACACCGAGGATGTGCCGAATCTCGCGCACATCGTGCTCGCCGAAGCCGCGCAGCTGGCCGATCTGCGCATCCGAGAAACCGTGGTCCTTGGCGTGGCGCAGGGTGTCGGTGTCGAGGGTCTCTGCCGCCGTGATCTGCTCGGCTATCTCGTTGATGAGCACGATCTGGTCGATGAACCACGGGTCGATCTTCGTGGCCTCGAAGACCTGCTCGATCGAGGCGCCCTTGCGCAGCGCCTGCTGCACCGTGACGATGCGACCGTCGGTCGGGGTCTTGATGATCTCCAGCAGCTCGAACACGCTGCGTTCCTCGGCGCCCCAGTGGAACGAGGAGCCGCGCTTCTCGAGCGAGCGCAGCGCCTTCTGCAGCGCGCTGGCGTAGTTGCGGCCGATGGCCATCGCCTCGCCGACAGACTTCATGGTTGTCGTGAGGGTCGCATCCGCCGCAGGGAACTTCTCGAACGCGAAGCGAGGCACCTTGACCACGACGTAGTCGAGGGTCGGCTCGAAGGATGCCGGGGTCACCTTGGTGATGTCGTTCGGAATCTCGTCGAGGCGGTAGCCGATGGCCAGCTTGGCGGCGATCTTGGCGATAGGAAAGCCCGTGGCTTTCGAGGCCAGGGCCGAGGAGCGGGAGACGCGTGGGTTCATCTCGATGACGATGATGCGCCCGTTCGCCGGGTCGATGGCGAACTGGATGTTGCAGCCGCCCGTGTCGACGCCGACGGCGCGGATGATGTCGATGCCGATGTCGCGCAGCTTCTGGTATTCGCGGTCGGTGAGCGTGAGGGCGGGCGCGACCGTGATCGAGTCCCCCGTGTGCACGCCGACGGGGTCGACGTTCTCGATGGAGCAGACCACAACCGTGTTGTCGGCCGAGTCACGCATGAGCTCCAGCTCATACTCCTTCCAGCCCAGGATCGACTCCTCGAGCAGCACCTCGGTGGTGGGGCTCTGGTGCAGTCCGTCCCCCACCATGCGGATGAGTTCCTCGGGAGTGTACGCAAAGCCCGAGCCGAGACCGCCCATGGTGAACGAGGGGCGGATCACGAGGGGGTAGCCGAGGTCCTCGGCGAAGGCGAGGGCCTCGTCGACGGTGTGCGCGATGTGCGAGCGCGCGACCTCCGCGCCGCACTCGATCACGAGTTCCTTGAAAATCTGGCGGTCTTCGCCCTTGTTGATAGCCTCGAAGTTCGCGCCGATGAGTTCGACGTCGTACTTCTCGAGAATGCCGTGCTCGTGAAGCTGGATGGCCGCGTTCAGCGCGGTCTGGCCGCCCAGGGTCGGCAGGATCGCATCCGGCTTCTCCTTGGCGATGATCGTTTCGATGACCTCCCACGTGATGGGCTCAACGTAGGTGGCATCGGCGAAGTCGGGATCGGTCATAATCGTGGCCGGGTTCGAGTTGACGAGAATGACGCGCACGCCCTCCTCCCGAAGCACGCGGCAGGCCTGGGTGCCGGAATAGTCGAATTCACAGGCCTGCCCGATGACGATGGGGCCGGAACCGATGACGAGAACGGAGTTGATGTCGTCACGCTTGGGCATTACTTGGAGTCCTTTGCGGTGTTCTGGCTCGATGTACCTGCAAGGACCATGTCCCTGAACCGGTCGAAGAGGTAATTGGCGTCGTGCGGACCGGCGGCTGCCTCGGGGTGATACTGCACGCTGAAGGCATTGAGGTCGAGGCAGTTCAAGCCCTCAACCACGTTGTCGTTGAGGCTGAAGTGGCTCACCTCGACGCGTCCGAGTCCGGCCGGCGAGTCGATGATTCCCTCGAGGGGCGCGTCGACCGCGAATCCGTGATTCTGCGAGGTGATCTCCACGCGCCCGGTCTTCTTGTCGAGCACGGGCTGGTTGATGCCACGGTGCCCGAACGGCAGTTTGTACGTGCCGAAGCCGAGCGCGCGACCCAGCAGCTGGTTGCCGAAGCAAATGCCGAAGTACGGCAACTTCGCCTTCAGTGTCTCGCGCAGCAGCTCGACATGCGCGTCGGATGCCGCCGGGTCTCCCGGACCGTTGGAGTAGAACAGGGCATCGACGTCGAGAGCCAGTACATCGGATGCCGTCACAGACTGGGGCAGCACGTGTACGTCGAAGCCGCGGGCGGCCAGATAGTCGAGGGTGGACTTCTTGACACCGAGATCGAGCACGGCCACCGACCCGATGCGCTCGCTCGTGGCCTCAAGAGTGAACGGTTCGGGTGTGGAGACCTCGGCGGAAAGATTCCGGCCGGCCATCGAAGCGGCGTCGCGCACCAGCGAGAGCTGCTCGCCGTCGGAGAGGGAGAAGTCTTCGCCCGAGAAAACGCCGGCACGCATCGCCCCTGCCGAGCGGATGTGACGGGTCACCGCACGCGTATCGATGCCGCTGATGCCCACAACGGCCCCGGCCACCAGGTCATCGTCGAGGCTTCGGGTGGCCCGAAAGTTCGAGACTATGCGCGAGGGCTCGCGCACGACGAAACCGGCGACCCAGATGCGGCGAGACTCCATGTCCTCGTCGTTGGTGCCGGTGTTGCCGATGTGCGGCGCCGTCATCAGAACGATCTGCCCCGCGTATGACGGATCGGTCAGGGTCTCCTGATAGCCGGTCATGCCTGTCGCGAACACTGCCTCGCCGAGTGTGCGCCCACGTGCGCCGTATGCACGCCCGACGTATCGGTTGCCGTCCTCAAGAACGAGTACCGCCGGCTCGTATTTCGCCATGCTCTCTGCCACTATTTCGTGCTCCCTGTTCCTGTCGTTCCGGACGTTGTCGATGGTGTTGCTGCGGGGCAAATCGTGCGCATCGCGGCCATCAGGCGCATGCGATCGTCGGCATCGACGACGCGCACATAGCTGTCGATGGCCACACCCTCCCCGCCGCGCCAGGCCACGAGAACGAGGCCGTCTTTCTCCACAACGCGGTCGATGGTCCAGGTGGCCTGCGCGATCTGCAGCAGCTCAGATGCCGCGATGAAGACCTCGTCTGCGCCGACGACGGTCAGCGAGACGCCACCGTCGAAGACCACCAGTCGTGCCTTTCCGCGAAAGCCGAGCCCGGTGACGGCGAGGCGCTGAAGCGGCTCGCCGTGAGCCGTTGTGGCCACATACAGCACGTTGGCCGAGGCGAGCTCGGTGCCACGGGCATCCGCAGCCACGGGCCGGGGCGCGTGGGCCGCGTCGCGCCTGGTCCGTCGTCGCCAGCTGAGCACCATGAGCACAATCACGAGCACGAAGATCGCGGCTATCACGATGGTGGGAAGAGCCTTATCCATGAACGGCCTCCAGCCGGCTCGCAGCGTGAGCCGCGGTTTCTGCGACGTCGGCAAGAACGCCGTTCGCGACGGTTGGGTAACCATCGCGGAAGGTGAAGAGCACGCGGCCGGGCAGCTGCGCACCCAGATACGGTGAATTGACGCCCTTGCCGGCGAGGTCTTCGACCGCGAAGCTGCGTGTGGCGGCGGGGTCGTACAGCGTGAAATCGGCGGCACCGCCGGCTGCCAGCTCTGCGCCGTGACCGCCAAGGCCCCCGATGGCCGCCGGTGTCGTCGAGAGCACGCGCGCCACATCCGCCCAGTCGAGCATGTCAGTGGCGACAACGGATGCGTGCACAACCGAGAGCGCGGACTCCAAGCCGACCATGCCGAACGCCGCCGCATCCCACTCGCAGTCCTTCGCCTCGATGGGGTGCGGCGCGTGGTCGGTCGCGACGATGTCGATGGTGCCGTCGGCGAGACCCGCACGAAGGGCCTCGACGTCTTCGCTACGGCGCAGCGGCGGATTCACCTTGTACCGGGCGTCGTAGCTCCTGGCGAGCTGTTCCGTGAGCAGCAGGTGGTGCGGGGTGACCTCGGCGGTCACGGCGATGCCGCGGGCTTTCGCCCAGCGGATCACGTCGACCGAACCGGCGGTGGAGACATGGCAGACGTGCAGGCGTGAGCCGACGTGCTCGGCGAGCAACACATCACGCGCGATGATCGACTCCTCGGCCACGGCAGGCCAGCCGGCAAGGCCGAGTTCGCCCGAGAGTGCGCCCTCGTTCATCTGCGCATCCTCGGTGAGGCGTGGTTCCTGCGCGTGCTGGGCTATGACGCCGTTGAAGGCCTTGACGTATTCGAGCGCACGACGCATGAGCAGCGGGTCGGAGACACATTTGCCGTCGTCGGAGAAGACGCGAACGGCCGCACGAGAGGCGGCCATCGCGCCGAGTTCGGCGAGCCTCTCCCCCGCAAGACCCACCGTGACGGCACCGATCGGGCGCACCGTGGCATAACCGGCACGCTCGCCGAGCGAGAGCACCTGCTCGACCACCCCGGCCGTGTCTGCGACGGGTGAGGTGTTAGCCATGGCGAAGACGGCGGTGAAGCCCCCGGCTGCGGCTGCTCGCGTGCCGGTGAGCACGGTTTCACTCTGCTCGAAGCCCGGCTCGCGCAGATGCGTGTGCAGGTCGACAAGGCCGGGAAGGGCGATGAGGCCGTCGGCGTCGACCACGCTCGCGCCGGCCTTCGAGAGGCCGGAGCCCGTCTCGGTGATGCGGCCGTTTTCGACGAGCAGATCGGTGCGTGTTCCATCGGCCAGCGTGGCGCCAGCTATCAGGAAATTCGAGCCAGACATTCAGGAATCCTCTCGATCACCGGACAGCAAGAGGTACAGGGCGGCCATGCGCACGGACACCCCATTGGCTACTTGCTCACGCACCGTCGACTGCGCGGAGTCGGCTGCCGCTGCAGAGATTTCCAGGCCACGATTCATCGGGCCGGGGTGCATCACCATGCTACTCGCGCGGAGACGGGCGAGCCTGTCGTCGTCGAGCCCCCAGCGCCTGGAGTACTCCCGGCTGTTGGGAAAGAATGAGGCGTGCATGCGCTCGGCCTGAATGCGCAGCATCATCACGACATCGGGCTTCTGTGTATCAATGACGGCATCGAGGTCATAACTGACGGTGGCCGGCCAGGCGTGCGTGTCAACGGGCAGCAGCGTGGGAGGAGCCACGAGGGTGACGGTGGCACCGAGCGTGTGCAGCAGCCAGACGTTCGAGCGCGCGACGCGCGAGTGCAGGATGTCGCCCACGATACTCACCGTGACACCGTCGAGTGCCTTGCCGCGTGAGGCGGCGCCGTGCAACCGACGCCGAATCGTGAAGGCGTCGAGCAGAGCCTGGGTGGGATGCTGGTGGGTGCCGTCGCCCGCATTGACGATTCCCGCGTCGATCCAGCCGCTCGTGGCGAGGGTCTGCGGTGCACCGGATGCGTGATGCCGAATGACGACGGCATCCGCCCCCATCGCCGCGAGCGTCTGTGCCGTGTCTTTCAGGCTCTCGCCTTTGGAGACGCTGGAGCCCTTGGCGCTGAAGTTGATCACGTCGGCGGAGAGCCGCTTGGCGGCGGCCTCGAAGGAGATGCGGGTGCGGGTGGAATCCTCGAAGAAGAGGTTGACCACGGTCTTGCCCCGCAGAGCCGGCAGCTTCTTGACCTCGCGGTCGGCGACGGCGGCCATGTCCTCGGCGACATCGAGAATGTGGATCGCGTCGTCGCGCGCGAGATCGGTGGTGGAGAGCAGGTGCCTCATCGCTCGTCCTCTCCTTCATCGGACGTGGCGGACTCGATCGTCACGAACTCATCGCCGTCGAATTCCGTGAGGTGCACATTGATGCGCTCATGTGTCGCACTTGGCAGGTTCTTGCCCACGAAGTCGGCGCGGATCGGCAGCTCGCGATGCCCGCGGTCAACGAGCACGGCCAGCCGCACGGCCCGCGGCCGCCCGAGGTCGTTCAGGGCATCGAGCGCCGCGCGAATGGTACGCCCCGAGAACAGCACGTCGTCGACGAGAACGACGGTCTTGCCGTCGATTGCCGTCGGCACCTGCGTGGGCTGCGGGGTGCGGGTGCGGTTGTGCGACAGATCGTCGCGGTACATCGTCACGTCGAGCGAGCCGCTGAGCGCATCCGCGCTGATGCTCGGATCGATGCGCTCAAGATTCTCGGCGATGCGCCGCGCGAGAAAGACGCCCCGGGTGGGAATTCCCAGAAGAACGAGGCCGGCAGATCCCCGATTGGACTCCAGGATCTCGTGGGAGATGCGAGTCAACGCGCGGGTGATGTCAGCCTGCTGCAGTACAGTGCGTACCGTCAAACCGACCTCCTTCCCCGTCTCACAGGACGGCTCTTAAAGGATGTCTATCTGTGCCCAGCATACCGCGCCGGCGGTGGAGCTCAGTTCGCGGCAAAAAAAGTGTTGAAGGCGGGCGCGTCGTCGACATGTCCGTCGAACATGTGCCCGTTGACGAGCACGGTCGGGGTTCCCTCGATCTTGTTGTTCGGCGTGCCCTTCACCGGGCCGGCCAGGGCCTTCTCGTTCACGCTCTGAGCCCAGCTGCGGTACGTTCCGGCGTTCACGCACGACGTGATGTCGGGCGCGTTCGCCTTGCTCGCCAGTGAAATCAGCTCGCTGTCGTCGAGCCCTTTCGAATTCTCCTGCGGCTGGTTCGCATAGAGTTCCTGCAGGTACGCCAGGATGGACCGCGGCTCCTGTGCCGCAACGCAGGTGAGGGCGGCCGCGGCGCGAGTGGAGTACTCAGTGCCCTGCGATCCGCGATCGAGGAACGTCATGGGGTGCAGTCGCAGCGTGACGTCACCGGCATTCACCGCGTCCGCGATCTTCTGCCCGTTGGTCTGCTCGAAAACGTTGCACACGGGGCACATCGCGTCGAAGTACATGTCGACCGCTTTTGCGCCGGTGCCCGCAACAAGGTAGCCGTCGTCGAGGTGGGCGGCACCCACGGTCCCGGTGGCAACCGGAGCGGGCGACTTCGGGTTCGACGCGGAGTCGCCCTGTGGCGCGCAGGCCGCAAGAGAGCTGACGACGACGCCCGCGAGCAGTATGGCGGCCAGGCGCGCGCCGATTCTCATTTCGAAGGCCTGGTCTGTGCGATCTTGGCCAGCAGCCCGTTCACGAAGCCGGCCGAGTCATCCGTCGACAGGGTCGTCGCCGACTCGACGGCCTCCGAGATGGCCACCCCCTCGGGCACCTCGTCGTTGAACAGAGTCTCCCAGACGCCGATGCGCAGAATCGCGCGGTCGACGGCGGGCATGCGGGACAGCGCCCAGCCCTGGGCATATGTTTCGATCAGTTCGTCGATCTCGTCGCCGTGATCCATCACGCCGTCGATGATCTCGCGGGCGTACAGCCAGGAGCCTTCGCGCTGCGGCTCACCGGCGGCGCGCTCCGCCTCCTGGGCGAGCGCATCGCGAATGGAAATCTGGCGAACGTCTGCGGCATACAGAATGTCGATGGCCCTCTTGCGGGCCTTGCTGCGGGCACTCATGTGTGCGGGAGATCTCCGTGCTAGTCGTTGACGCGGCTGAGGTAGTCGCCCGTGCGGGTGTCGACCTTGACCTTGGTGCCGGTCTCGAGGAACAGCGGAACCTGAATCTGGTGGCCGGTCTCCACCGTGGCCGGCTTGGTACCCCCCGTGGAACGGTCGCCCTGCAGACCGGGCTCCGTGTAGGTGATCTCAAGAACGACGGATGCCGGCAGCTCGACGTAGAGCGGCTCACCGTCGTGCAGGGCCACCGTCACGGCCTGGTTCTCGAGCATGAAGTTGGCTGCGTCGCCGACCACAACGGAGGAAACCGTGAGCTGGTCGTAGTCGCTCGTGTCCATGAACACGTAGCTTTCGCCGTCCTGGTAGAGGTAGCTGAAGTCGCGACGATCCACGTTCGCGGTCTCGATCTTCGCTCCGGCGTTGAAGGTGCGGTCGACGGTCTTGCCGCTCGTCACGTTCTTGAGCTTGGTGCGCACGAATGCGCCACCCTTGCCGGGCTTGACGTGTTGGAACTCGATCACGGTCCAGAGCTGGCCGTCCATGTTGAGAACGACGCCGTTGCGGATATCAGCGGTAGATGCCATTGCTTCAGTCTAACGAAAGCTTGGCGCCGCTCAGTACAGTCGCTACGAGCCGATCTCCTGGTACGCGGCGAACATGAGCGATGGCTCGGGCGCCTGCAGAATGGTGGGGCGGGCGATGTCGTCGAGAACGATGAAGCGCAGCATGCCACCGCGCGTCTTCTTGTCGCGCTGCATGATCGACAGCAGCGTCTGCCAGCGGCCCACGGGATAGCTGACCGGCAGCGACAGCGATTCAAGGATGCTGCGGTGCCGCTCGACCACGGCATCCGACAGCCGCCCGTTGAGCCTGGCCAGCTCGGCCGCGTAGACCATGCCGATGGAGACAGCAGCACCGTGACGCCACTGGTAGCGCTCGGTGTGTTCGATGGCGTGGCCAAGGGTGTGGCCGTAGTTGAGAATCTCGCGCAGGCCCTGCTCGGTGAAGTCCTCGCCGACCACCCGGGCCTTGATACCTATCGAGAGCTCGACCATGCGCCGGAACTGGGGCGACTCGGGGTTCGTCGCCGCGTCGAGATCGGCCTCGATGGTCTGCAGGATCTCCGGCTCGGCAATGAAGCCGCACTTCACCACCTCGGCGAAGCCGGCGAGAATCTCGTTGCGCGGCAGCGCGCTCAGGGTGTCCAGATCGGCGATGACGGCATGGGGGGCGTAGAAGGATCCCACGAGGTTCTTGCCCTCGTTGGTGTTGATGCCGGTCTTGCCGCCCACCGAGGCATCCACCATGCCGAGCAGGGTCGTCGGAACCTGGATGAGGCGCACGCCGCGCAGCCAGGTGGCAGCGACGAAGCCGGCCACATCGGTGGTTGCGCCGCCGCCGAAACCGATCACGGCATCCGTGCGGGTGAAGTCGGCCTGGCCCATGACCTGCCAGCAGAATGCGGCGACCTCGACGCGCTTGCCGGCCTCGGCATCAGGAATCTCCGCCAGGAGCACCTCCACGGAACCTGAGAGCCCTTCCCGCAACTCGGCGGCGGCCACCGCGAGAGTGGGCGGGTGCACCACGAGCACCTTGCGCACACCGTCGGGCAGCGACTCGGCGATGGAGTTGCGCAGGCCGTTGCCTATCAGAACCGGGTAGGGATTCTGCCCGGCAACGGTGATGGTCGTGATACTCACGAGTTCTCCTTAACCCAGCGGGCGATGTCGTCGGCGATGTCGTCGAGTGGACGCGTCGAGGTGTCGATGGTGAAGTCGGCGAGCGAAGTGTAGAGCGGCGTGCGCTTGTCGACCAGGCTCTGCCATACCTCCATGCTCGTCACGAGCGGACGCTTGCCGTTGCCGATGCGCGCCTTGACGGCCTCGGCCGTCACCGTCAGCAGAATGACGGATGCCCCGGCCAGGTCACGCTGTGTATCTGCGTCGAGAACGGCGCCGCCGCCCAGCGAGACGACCGCGTCGCGGGTGAGTGCCTCGGCGACGGTGGCGCGTTCGATGGCACGAAAGTGCGGCTCCCCGTGGCGCTGGAAGATCTCGACGATCGGGCCGTGTTCGGCGACGATCAGCCGGTCGGTATCGATGAGTTCGAGTCCGAGGCGCGGCGCAAGCCTTTTGCCGAGGCGCGTCTTGCCCGCTGCGGGCGCCCCGATGAGTACGACGCTCACGCGATATCAGGTCCTTCGGCCGGGTGCGGCGTCATGGTACTTCCGGTCTTCAGCCCCGGCGGGATGGACGCCACGTAGCTCGTGAGGTTGCGCAGCGTCTCGGCAACTGAGTCGCCGCCGAACTTCTCGAGCACCGAGTTGGCGAGCACGAGCGCAACCATCGCCTCGGCGACGACGCCGGCGGCGGGTACGGCGCAGACATCCGAACGCTGGTGGTGTGCGACGGCCGCCTCCGTGGTCGCGACATCGACCGTGCGCAGCGCGTGCGGGATGGTGGCGATGGGCTTCATGCCGGCACGTACCCGCAGCACCATGCCCGTTGACATTCCGCCCTCGGTGCCACCGGCCCTGTCGCTGGAGCGTGTGATCTCACCGTCGGTGGCGAAAAGTTCGTCGTGGGCCTCGGATCCGCGCCGTCTCGTCGTGAGAAAACCGTCGCCCACCTCGACGCCCTTGATGGCCTGGATGCCCATGAGCGCCGCCGCGAGCTGTGAGTCGAGGCGGCGGTCCCAGTGCACATGCGAGCCGAGCCCCGGCGGCAGGCCGTAAGCGAGCACCTCGACGACTCCGCCGAGGGTGTCGCCGTCTTTACGAGCGGCATCGACCTCGGCCACCATGGCGGCGGATGTCCCGGGGTCGAAACACCGCAGCGGATCCTCATCGAGCGCCTGGACATCATCCGGTTCGGGAAGCGGGCGCCCCTCGGGCACGCGTACGGGGCCGATGGAGAGCGTGTGGCTGACGAGCTCGATACCGAGTTCCGCGAGGAACGCCCGGGCGACGGCGCCGAGAGCGACGCGGGCGGCCGTCTCGCGCGCGCTTGCGCGTTCGAGCACGGGGCGGGCCTCGTCGAATCCGTATTTCTGCATGCCGACCAGATCGGCGTGACCGGGCCGCGGCCGGGTCAGCGCGGCACCGCGCGCACCCGTGAGTTTCTCCGGCTCCACCGGCTCCGCGCTCATGACGTCGCGCCACTTGGGCCATTCGGTATTGCCGATACGCAG
Source organism: Leifsonia sp. Root112D2 (assembly GCF_001424905.1). Taxonomy (NCBI): domain Bacteria; kingdom Bacillati; phylum Actinomycetota; class Actinomycetes; order Micrococcales; family Microbacteriaceae; genus Leifsonia; species Leifsonia sp. Root112D2. The sequence goes on along the minus strand of NZ_LMCU01000001.1, from coordinate 2,760,600 downwards.
TGCCACCGGGCTGCCGAGGCTGAGGCCGTGGCGCACACCACCGGAGAGGTTCAGTTCGTCCTGCTCAAACTTCATGCGGGCGCCTCGCCCGTACCCGAGCTTGCGACGCTCCAGGTCGGCACGGATGCCGTCGAGCGAGACGGGCACGCCAGCGGGCAGGCCCTCGAGGATTGCGATGAGTTCCGGGCCGTGAGACTCTCCGGCGGTCAGCCAACGAAGCATGCTTCGATTCTGGCATAGCCCGGGAGAACGTCAGACCTGGGGACTCTCCAGCCCTACGGCTTCGAGCATGGCCGCGAGAACGCTCGGCTCATCCGGGAGCGGCTCGAGCGGGTCGCCCGACACGAAGACGCGCACCTGCAATAGTGCCTGGTGCACGAGCATCGACAGACCGGACAGCACGCGCCCGCCCACCTCATCCCAGGCCCGGGCGAGATCGCTCGGCCACGGGTCGTACGCCACATCGAAGAGCAGCGCACTGCGCCGGGTCGATGCGGTGAACAGCGTTCCCGTCTCGCTCCCCCCGGGCAGCGTGCTCACGACGAGTTCGGGAATGACCAGGGAACGATCCGCGATGCCGAGGGGGCGCATCGCGATGCGCATCCCCAGCGTGTGGGCCAGCGGTTCCAGCCACGCGGAACGCTCGAGCGAGCGCACCGAGAGAAGCACGCGCTCGGCGCCGAGTTCAGCGGCCGCAACCATCGCCGATGCCGCGGTCGCTCCCCCGCCCAGAATGTGCACATAGTTCGCCCCGGTGAAGCCGACAGCGGCAAGCGCGCGCACGATGCCCGCGACATCCGTGTTGAAGCCGCGCTGCACGCGCCGCCCGCCAGCAGCCCCGTCGGGATCGGCATCCTCGAACAGCAGGGTGTTGGCCGTTCCCGCCATGGTGGCGACGCGGTCGGTCGAGTCGAGAAGCGGCATCACGACCTGCTTGAGCGGCATCGTCAGCGACAGACCCCGCCATTCGGCACCGCATTGCTCGATGAAGGCGGTGAGGTTCTCGCTTCTCACCTCCGCACTCTCGTACAACCACGGCAGCGAGAGCGCCTCGTAGGCGGCGCGGTGCAGCGCGGGCGACTGCGAGTGACCGATCGGCGAGCCGAGCACGGCCAGACGGCGTTCTTTATTGGCAGAGGGCATTGTTCTCCGGGGACGCCTTGCACCAGTCGTCGAGCTGCTGCACGGCGGCCTCGTGATCGGCGAATGTTGTCGAGAAGACCGTCTTTCCGGTCTGAAGGTTGACGGCAACGAAGTACAGCCACGAACCGGGCGTGGGGCTCAGGGCGGCCTTGATCGCCACGTCGCCCGGGTTGCTGATGGGGCCGACGGGCAGACCTGTATGCGCGTAGGTGTTGTAGAGGTTGGATGCGTCCGCGCGCTGGGCCGGGGTCGTTTGCACCTTGCCGGTGCTCCCCGCCCCATAGGAGACGGTGGCATCCGACTGCAGGGGCATCCCCTGAGCAATGCGATTCAGGAAGACCCGGGCGATCTTGCCGAAGTCCGAGGCCTCGGGGCCTGCCTCCTTCTGCACTATCGACGCGAGAACCACCGTCTTCCAGCGGGCCGCTGCGGGCACTCCGGCATCGTCGAGCGCCTGCAGGCTGCGGTCGACGAGCGTCTTGATCACCTCGCTTGCCGTGACACCGGGAGTGAAGGTGTATGTCGCGGGAAACAGGAAGCCCTCGAGCGTCTTGGCCTCGGGCGGCACACCGTACGCCGACACGTTCTTGGCCGCCGCTGTCAGGTCGGCCAGCGGCAGTTTCGTCGCGGCGGCGAGAATGCTGAGAACATCCTTCTCGGCCGTTCCCTCGGGAATGGCAGCGGTCAACTGAACCTTGTTCTTCGGATCCTCGAGCGCGGCCAATGCCGAAGCCGCGCTCATCTTTTTCGCAAGCTTGTATGAGCCGGGCTGGAATACCGGAGAGGGTTTCGTGGACAGCAACAGCTTGTAGAACGCCTCGTAGGTCTTCGTGACCCCAGCCTTGTTCAGGGTGGTGGCGACATCCGAGCCGATATCGCCGCTCTTGATGGTGACCACCACCTGACCGCTGCCGTTCCCGGTGTAGTCGTTTGGCTCGGCGGCAGCCACCAGCTTCGCGATCTGTGGCTGGAATATCGAATAGGCCGTGGCACCGAGTCCGCCCAGAATGGCCACGATGATCAGCGTCACCCACAGCCCCTTGAGACTGCGGCGCCGCTTCGGGGGCTTCTGGCGTGAGGGATACTGCTGCTGGCGCCAGGCCAGCGTCGGGCTCTCGCCCGTGCCGCCCGTTTCTCCCGTGCCACCCGTCTCGCCCAGACGCGCGAACGGATGTTCTTCGTTGCTCGGCGTAGCCGGTTCGGTCGCTCGCGCGGCGGCACCCGCTCGTTCGGCTTCGCGTGCCTCGCGGCGGGAACGGGGCTGCCCTGACGTGTCGTCGGGGGGAGTCTGCGTCACGGTGCGGTTCCAATGTTCGGGGTCACAAGCGTTCCCGGGGGCTTTTGCGACGTTCTCTCGACGTCGAGGGCATGTTGCAAGATTATGGTGGCTGCCACCTGATCAACCACTGGACGGCTCTGTTTCGTGCGTTTGCCAGAGGAGCGCAGGGCAGCATGTGCCGACACGGTGGACAGTCTCTCATCAACGAGTCGAACGGGTAGCTGCGTGTGCGAGGCCAGCGTGTCGGCGAAGGCCAGCGCGTCATCCGTCGACGCCGTCTGCCGGCCCGAGAGGGCGAGCGGAAGCCCGACAATGATCTCCAGAGCCTCGACATCGCTGGCGATCTGCAGCAGACGCCGCACGTCGGTGCCATCGGATGCGCGTGCCACCGTCTCGACAGGGCTGGCCAGCATGCCGTGCAGGTCGCTGCGACTCACGCCGATGCGAACCGTTCCGACATCGACGCCGAGGCGAATACCTGGCCGCACGAGCTCGCGCGCTATCCGGCGATCGCGCCGGTAATGGCCGACAGGGCCTGCGGGATGGCTGCGGCGTCCGAGCCGCCTCCCTGGGCCAGGTCGTCCTTGCCGCCTCCGCCTCCGCCGAGCACACCGGAGGCGAGTTTCACCAGCTGGCCTGCCTTCGAACCGGCATCACGAGCCGCCTGGCTGGTTGCCACGATGATCACGGGGCGCTCCCCCACAATGGCGGCCAGCGCCACCACGCTCGGGCCACCGCCCAGGCGTTCTCGCACCGTCGTCACGAGTAAGCGCACATCATCGGTGGACGCGACGGTACCGAGATTCTCCGCCACAACCGTGAATGCGCCGGATGTCGTGGCCTGCGCCACAAGCGCCGGCACCCGATCAAGCACGGCGCGCGCCTCGAAGGCGGCGATCTTCTTCTCGGCGGCCTTGAGGTTGGCCGCGAGTTCGGCCACGCGCTCGGGCAGCAGCTCGCGCGGCGCCTTCAGGCTGCTCGTGAGTTGGGAGACGAGGGCTCGCTCCGCGGCGAACTCGCGGAACGCCTCGATGCCCACGAGCGACTCGACGCGGCGGTTCGTGGAGCCCACCGAGGATTCACTGACGAGGTTGATGATGCCGACCTCGGCGCTCGTGGCAACGTGGGTACCCGCACAGAGCTCACGCGACCAGGGTCCTCCGATGTCGACCATGCGCACCGTGTCGCCGTACTTCTCGCCGAAGAGCGCCATGGCGCCCATGGCCTTGGCCTCGGCGATCGGCATCTCCCGAGTGACGACCTCGAGATTGCTGCGGATGGCGTTGTTGGAGATCTCCTCGATCTCGCTGCGCGTCGCCGGCGACAGCGCCTGGTTCCACGAGAAATCGAGGCGAAGGTAACCGGCCTTGTTGTATGAGCCCGACTGATGTGCGTTGGGACCGAGCACCTGGCGCAGCGCCGCGTGGATCAGGTGGGTTCCCGAGTGTGCCTGGCGAGCACCCCTGCGGTAGTCCGCGTCGACGAGGCTGGTGGCGGGTGCGCCAACGGAAACCTCGCCGTTCGTGACCTGAACCTTGTGGCTGATGAGCCCCTTGATGGGTTTCTGCACGTCGAGCACCTCAAGCTCGTAGCCGGGGCCCACAATGGTGCCGGCATCGGCATCCTGCCCACCGGATTCGGCATACAGCGCCGTCTCGGCCAGGATCACCTCGGCGATGTCGCCGGTCGCCGCCGAACGAACGGACTGGCCGCCCACGATGAGGCCGAGCACGCTCGACTCCGTCGTGAGTTCGGTATAGCCCGTGAACACGGTCTCGCCAAGCGAGCGGAACGCGCTGTAGACGGAGAGGTCGGCCAGAGCAGTCTTCTTGGCCTTGGCGTCTGCCTTGGCTCTCGCCCGCTGGTCGGCCATGAGCGCGTCGAATGCTCCCCGATCGACGCTCAGTCCCGCCTCTTCGGCCATTTCCAGCGTCAGGTCGATGGGAAAGCCGTAGGTGTCGTGCAGCAGGAAGGCCGTGTCGCCGGCCAGCTGGGCCGCCCCGGACTTCTTCGTCTTCTCCACCGCGGTGTCCAGAATGCCCGTGCCGCTGGTGAGCGTGCGCAGGAACGTCTCCTCCTCGGCATACGCGAGGGCGGAGATGCGGTCGAAGTCGGTCGCGACATCCGGGTAGGCGGCCTTCATGGCGTCTCTCGAGGCCGTGAACAGCTCGGGAAAAGTGACGCCCTCCACGCCGAGCAGGCGCATGCTGCGCACCGAACGACGAAGCAGCCGGCGAAGAATGTAGCCGCGCCCTTCATTGGACGGGGTGACGCCGTCGGTCATGAGCATGAGGGCGCTGCGCACGTGATCGGCGACGACTCGCAGGCGCACGTCGTCATCGTGGTCGGCGCCGTAGCTCTTGGCCGCGAGAATCGCGGCCCGGTCGAGCACGGGGCGCACCTGATCGATCTCGTACATGTTCTCGACGCCCTGCTTGAGGAAGGCGACGCGTTCCAGGCCCATGCCCGTGTCGATGTTCTTGGTGGGCAACTCCCCGAGAATCTCGAAGTCATGCTTTCCGATCGACTCGCCACGCAGCCACTGCATGAACACGAGATTCCAGATCTCGACGTAGCGATCGTCGTCGGTGGCGGGGCCGCCGTCCTGCCCGTAGGCGGGGCCGCGATCAAAGAAGATCTCGGAGTCGGGACCGGCCGGACCCGGGGTGCCCATCGACCAGTAGTTGGATTCCTTGCCGAGGCCCTGGATGCGTTCGTCCGGCAGGCCGCTCGTGCGCTTCCAGATCTCCCGGGCCTCTGTGTCGTCTTCGTAGACGGTCACCCAGAGATCATGAGGGTCGAAGCCGAGGCCGCCGTCGTCTTCCGAGGTCGTCAGGAACTGCCAGGCGTAGGTGATCGCCTGTTCCTTGAAGTAATCGCCGAAGGAGAAATTGCCGCACATCTGAAAGAACGTGCCGTGCCGTGGGGTCTTGCCGACCTCCTCGATATCGAGGGTGCGGATGCACTTCTGCACGCTGGTGGCGCGGGGATACGGAGCAGGCACAAGCCCGGTGAGATACGGCACGAACGGCACCATGCCTGCCACGGTGAACAACAGGGACGGATCGTCACTGACCAGGGAGGCGGAGGGAACGACGGTGTGGCCGCGGTCGGCGAAGAACGTGAGCCAGCGCCTGTGGATTTCGGCAGTCTGCATGGGATCCGATGGGTCGAGGGTGAGAGACGATGCGCGTGTCGCGCGGATCGTGCGCGAGGGTTGCGCGGCGGAACGCTACGAGGAGAGGTCGGAGATGGTGTCTGCCGCGTCGTCGATGGCGCTACGGAGTTCGGCTTCACGCCGGCGATAGCCATCGGAGACGGCGGAACCGAAATCACGGGCTCTCTTGTCGATGTCGCTGAACAACTGCTTGCCCTGTGGCGTCTCGTTCACCTTGTGCGCGACGACGAAACCGACGGCCACGCCGATGACGAGCCAGAGGAAACTCTTCATTGCTGAACTCCTGGGGTGTGTTGTCGTATCGGGCCTGTGTGAGGCGTGTGACTCAAGTTTAGTGCTTGTCGCCGGTGCGTCGGCGGGAGCGGCCTTCTCGCCCTGAGCCGGGAGCGGCCGCGCGGAACGCGGCGCGCACACCCGCCGAGAAGCCCGCGAGCTTGATGAGTGGGCCGCCGACGGTGGCGGCGAAAAGCGCGACGAGTGCGGAGACGTTTCCCGTGACATCCGCCACATTGCCCGTGATGGTGTCGACGCGGGCGAGCTGCTTGTTCGCCTCCTGGATGGTGACCGTCGTCTCCTGAAGAATCGGAGTGATGCCGTCGCTGGCCTCGCGGATCGCGTTGCGGGTCTCGTCGAGCACCCTGCCGAGCTTCACGAGGGGAATCGCAAGCAGCCCGACAAGAACGGCGAAAACGACGGCGGCGATCAGCCCTGCAATGTCTCCGATGGTCACCGTTTTAGCCTATGTCACGAATCGAGTTCCTCGATGAGCCGCAGGCCGCGCTGCGCCCATTCGATCTCCTGCCGGGCCTGGGTGATGAGCCCCTCGTAGGCAAATCGCTTGAACAGGGTTGTTCGCTTGCGGTCTGCCTCGGGAGTCTGCTCCAGCCGGCGATTCAGCAGCACACTTTCTCCGCTGTCGATCTCGCGAATGTTTTCTTCCCACTGGTGCAACTCCGCCGTGTGATGCGCGATGTGGGAATTCAGCTGGCGGATGGCGGATGTCGGTGTGGCCCACTCCAGATACGCCGCCTTGAGGTGTGGCCGGTCGCGTGCCCTCGAGTACTCGAGGTCGTCGTTCATCCACGTGCGGAACGCAACGACGCCGGCATCCGTGATGTGGTAACGCCGCTTTGTGCCGCGAGGACCCCACGGAACCATCTCGCCCTCGACGAGGCCGTCCTGATCCATTTTGCGCAGTTCGGGATAGATCTGGGAGTCGGGCGCGTACCAGACGTGGCCCACCGTTGATTCGAACTGTTTGTACAGGTCGTATCCCGTCATCGGCTCGACGCTGAGCAGAGCCAACAGCGCATATCTGAGACTCACGTGTCCCCTCCCTCGTGACGATGGCCGAAATGACCGGCACCGAAATGACCGGCATCGAACTGACCGCTGTCCAAAACCGGCAGGGGTCGGAACCGCGTTGTGCACGGTTCCGACCCCATCATTGGTGTGAGACGCCTTACTCGACTGCCGTGTACGCGTTCCGCCATCCACCGTGGTAGCTCTTACGCACCGTGGCGGCATAGGGAACGGGGCTGACGACAGCGCGTACCTCGAGCTGCTTGTGCCGTTCCACAGTAGTCTTGCGGCTGCCGCCATCGGGCTCGCCCCAGACGACCTTCAGCTCGGTGCCCTCGGGAACGTTCGGTGCGACGGTAGCCAGCGAGAGTGCGCGGCGCTCGTTCGCGCTGTATCCGGTGAACATCGACAGGCCGACGGTCTCACCGTCGGCATCGATGACGCGGTCATAGTTTGACGAACCGTAGTTTGCCAGCGGAAGATCGAAGTACTTGTAGCCCGGGCCCTCGGTGTCGAACATCGACGCGAAGATCTTCGCCATGTCCTCGGGGTTCCACGCGAGCGTGACCTTCTTGCGTTGCGTCGTCGGATCGATCTTCTCGAGGGCCTCGCGACCGATGAAGTCGTGGTCGAACTTCACGAACGGGCCGTAGCCGAGCTCCCAGGGTGTGAGGTAGTAGTCCTCGATGTTGTCCGAGACGAAGCTGCCGGCGACGGCGTTGGTGGCTTCGTAGCTGGTGGCGCCGAGCCACTCGCGGTAGCCGCGCATCTCCTCGCCCGTGTAGATCGCGGGCAGGGGCGACGGGATCCACCCGGATTCGAGAGTGTTCGACGGGTAGGCACGCGACCCCACCGTGAGCATGCCGAATTCGGCACCGGCCTCGATGATGGCCTCGCGGATCTTGTCGTACGACGCGTACGGTCCCCAGATCTCCAGTCCGGGTGCGCCGGCCATGCCGTGGCGCAGCGTGCGAACCCGCTCGCCGGCGATGGTCATGTAGTCCATGTTGAAGAACTTGAGCTGCTCGACGGTTCCACCGTTGAGCTTCTCGATGATCTTCCAGGCGTTCGGTCCCTGAATCTGGAAGCGCCAGTAGTTGCGGCTGACCGGCTGGCCCATGGGGCGCGACGGCGAGCGACGGTCGGCGGTGACCTCAACGTCATAGCCACCGGTCTCGCCGTGGAAGAGCAGCCAGTTCGCCGCCGGGGCGCGGCCGACGTACACGTAATCGTCTTCGGCCTCGCGGAACAGGATGCCGTCGCCGATGACGTGGCCCGCCGGGGTGGTCGGAACGTACTGCTTCGCCTTGTTGACGGCGAAATTCGCGACGCTGTTGATGGCGGTGTCGGAGATCAGCTTGAGCGCATCCGGCCCCTTGATGAACAGATTGTCCATGTGGTGCGACTGGTCGAAGAGCACGGCGGTCTCGCGCCAGGCCTGCTGCTCGCTGCGCCAGTTGGTGAACTCGGGGGCGACGACCGGATAGATGTACGCTCCGAGCTGCGAATTGCGCAAGAGCTCGACAGTGTTGCCTGCCCCGTCAAGGACTTCCTGAAGGTTGTTTGGTGCCATTGTGTGCTTCTTTCTTCTTGGGTTACGTGCGGTACGAATGGATGATGTGCCGTGCGACCGGCGCGCGGCGGCGCTCTAGAAGACGACGGTTTGACGCTCGTGACGGATGACGCGTTCCTCGCAGTGCCAGAGCACCGCACGGGACAGGACCTCCCGCTCGACATCAGCGCCCTTGCGGGTCAATTCCGCAAGGGTGTCCCGGTGCGAGACGCGTACGACGGACTGTTCGATGATCGGACCCTCATCGAGGTCCTTCGTGACGTAGTGTGCGGTGGCGCCGATGAGCTTCACACCGCGCTCCTTCGCCTTGCGATACGGCGCGGCGCCGATGAACGCGGGGAGGAAGGAGTGGTGGATATTGATCACGGGAACGCCGACGGAGTTCAGGAAATCCGCGGACAGGATCTGCATGTACCGCGCCAGGACCACCAGGTCGACGTTGCCCTGCACGAGCTTGAGGTGTTCCGCCTCGGCGGCCGACTTGTCGGGCCCGGCCGACGGCACGTGAAAGAACGGCACGCCGAAGCTGCGCACATCCTCGGCGGTATCGCTGTGGTTTGAGATGACCATGGAGATGACGACCGGCAGCTCGCCGCGCCGTTGCCGCCAGAGCAGGTCGAGCAGGCAGTGGTCCGACTTCGAGACGAAGATGGCGACACGCTTGGGCACGGACAGATCCGTCAAATGCCAGTCGAGCTGAAAATTCGCGGAGAGCTCGGCGTCGAGTTCGGCCTCCAGTTGCGGCTTCACGCTCGCCAGGTCGGCGAGGTGGAAGACGGTGCGCTGAAAGAAGTTGCCTCCCGACGGGTCATCCGAATACTGGTCCAGCGAGATGATGTTCGCGCCGTTTCTCGCGAGCAGGGAGGTCACGGCGGCCACGATCCCGGCCTGATCGCGGCCCTGGATGACGAGGCAGGCCTCATCACGATCCAGCGTGACCTCCAACTCTGCGGACGAGAGAACGCGCGAGGTGGTACTCATAACAACTCCTGTGTTGAATGGGAACGAATCTGATGCGGGATCGATCAGGCCTGGCGCTCCGCGAAGTCGCGGATCCACTCGGCCGTAGCCTTCATGCCGCCGAAGGTGTAAAAGTGCAGCAACACGGAATCGATGTGCTCGCTTTCGCACCCGGCCGCGAGGTCGCGAACGAACTTGTCGGGCCCGGCCGTGCCGAGCAGGTTCGTCAGGGAGAATCCGTATTTCTGCACGATTCCGGCCGATGAGGAGACGCCGAAACGCTTCGCGTAGCTCAGCAGGCGCTTGATGCCGGCGGGGCCGGGCACGCCGATGCGAACCGGGGCATCGACCCCACGGCCGCGCACATCCTTCAACCAGCTCAGCACGGGCGTCGTGTCGAACCCGAACTGCGTGATGACGGATGCCTCAAGCTCCTGCTCTCGCAGGGCGGCCGACTTGTCGAGCAGTGCGCTCCACAGCGTGGCATCGTCGATGTCGGGGTGGCCCTCGGGGTAACCGCTGATGCTGATGTGACGCACTCCGTACTTCTGCAGGATGCCCGTGCGGATGACGGCGAGCGAATCCTCGTACGGCCCCATCGGCGTGGCCGGATCGCCTCCGACGACGAAGACATTCTCGACCGAGGCGCGGGTGGCGAGCGCGTCCAGGAACTCTTCGAGCTCACGTTGGGAGGACAGGCGGCGAGCCGAGATGTGCGGAACCGGGGTGAACCCGTTGTCGAGCACGGCGCGCGACGCGTCGACGCGCATTCCGAGGTCTTCGTTGCCGAGGAACGTCACGTTGATGCGCGTTCCCTGGGGAATCGAGTCCTTCGCCTCTTCCAGCGCCGGAATGTCCTTGCCGGTCATCTCGAGTGAGAAGTCGTGCAACAGGCCGGAGACCCCCGAACCGTTCACTGAGCCATCATTCGTCATAGAAATACAAACCCTCCATCATTGGCCGGTTCTTGCAAACGGCGGAAACTCGTGCGCAGAACTCACTATCTACGTAGATAGTGAGTTGTTTGAAGACACACTACCTATAGAGATAGGGAGTTGTCTACACCCGGGCCGTTAAACCACGAGAACGCCGTGCTCACTGAGCACGGCGTTCCCATTCACCCGAGTGGGTGTGGATTTCAGAAGGGTCTAGCGAGCCGCGTAGTACTCGACGACGAGCTGCACTTCACAGGTCACGGGGACCTCAACACGCTTCGGGCGACGAACGAGACGAGCGTGAAGCTTGTCGAGTTCGACGTCGAGGTAGGCGGGAACCTTGGGCAGAACATCGACGTGACCGCCGGCGGCTGCAACCTGGAAAGGCTCCGTGCCCTCGCTCCTGGCCTTGACGTGGATGAGCTGGCCCGGCTTCACGCGGAAAGAGGGACGGTCCACGAGCTGGCCATCGACGAGGATGTGACGGTGCACGACCATCTGACGGGCCTGCGCGGTGGTGCGGGCGAAGCCGGCACGCAGCACGAGGGCGTCGAGACGCATCTCAAGCAGCTCGACCAGGTTCTCACCGGTCAGGCCGGCCGCACGACGTGCCTCCTGGAAGACGATCTTCAGCTGCGCCTCGCGAATGCCGTACTGGGCACGCAGGCGCTGCTTCTCACGCAGACGAACGGCGTAGTCCGAGTCGGTCTTGCGCTTGCTGCGACCGTGCTCGCCGGGGCCGTACGGGCGCTTCTCGAGGTACTTGGCTGCCTTCGGGGTCAGGGCAATGCCCAGTGACCGCGACAGGCGGGTCTTGCTACGGGTACGTGACTTGGTAGACACGAACTTCCTTTCGGTTGTCTCTCTAATGATGGCAAAGCAGGCACACAGGATCGTCCTGCAAAAATTAGAGGGATGATGCCGCGGAGCGCCCGGCTACAGGGCGATTTCCTTTCGAAAGGTGAATCTCGACGCAGCCGCACGCGAGACTCACTTCTAGGCGCGTCAATGCTAACACGCCCAGCGACACACAAACGCAGCGTCAGGTGAACGCAGCGTCTACTCGCCGCGCACGATCTTTCTGATCTTTGCCAGTCGGGCAGAGACATCCCGCTCATTGCCGTGCTCGGTGGGTTCGTAGTAGCGCGTGCCCTTCAGCTCGGCCGGCAGATACTCCTGCCGCAGCACGCCGAGCGCGTCATCGTGCGGGTATTTATAGCCCTTGCCGTGACCAAGTCTCTTGGCGCCGGGGTAATGCGCGTCGCGCAAATGCTTGGGTACCCGACCCATCTTTCCCGCGCGCACGTCGCCCAGGGCCTTGTTGAGCGCCATGTACGCGGCATTCGATTTCGGGGCGGTGGCCAGGTGCACCACCGCCTGAGCAAGCGGGATGCGGCCTTCCGGCATGCCGATGAACTGCACGGCGTCGGCCGCCGCGACGGCGATGACGAGCGACTGTGGATCGGCGAGACCGATGTCTTCGGAGGCCAGAATGATGATGCGGCGGGCGATGAAGCGCGGATCCTCCCCCGCCTCGATCATGCGGGCGAGATAGTGCAGCGAGGCGTCGACATCCGAACCGCGCACCGACTTGATGAACGCGCTGATCACGTCGTAATGCTCGTCACCGTTGCGGTCATAGCGCAGCAGTGCACGATCGACGGCCAGCGCCACGATTTCGGCGGTGATGACGGGCTTGTCGATCGCTGAGCCTGCCTGTTCGACGGACCCAGCCGACACCGCAGCGGCTTCCAGTGCCGTCAGCGCGCGTCGGGCATCCCCCGAGGCGAGGCGCACGATCGACGATCGTGCCTCGTCCTGAAGCTCGAACCTACCTGCCAGCCCCCGTTCGTCCTCCACGGCCCGATCGACGAGCATGCCGAGATCCTCGTCAGAGAGCGTCTCCAGGGTGAGCAGCAGGGAGCGCGAAAGCAAGGGAGAGATGACCGAGAACGACGGATTCTCTGTCGTCGCGGCAACCAGGATCACCCAGCCGTTCTCCACACCGGGAAGCAGGGCATCCTGTTGAGCCTTGGAGAAGCGATGGATCTCATCGAGGAAGAGCACGGTCGAGACGCCATACAGGTCACGATTGGAGAGCGCCTCTTCCATGACCGCTCGCACGTCGCGCACGCCCGCGTTCACCGCGGAGAGCTCGACGAACCGGCGGCCGGATGAGTGCGCGATGGCCTGGGCGAGCGTCGTCTTTCCCGTGCCGGGCGGCCCCCAGAGAATCACCGAGACGGAGCCGCGCTCCCCCGTCTTGTCGCTGGCGAGGCTGACGAGCGGAGAACCGGGCGTGAGCAGATGGCGCTGGCCCGCCACCTCGTCCAGACTGCGCGGACGCATGCGCACGGCGAGGGGCGTGACGCCACCGCGCAGGCCGGGCTGAGCATCCACCATGCCTCCCAGAGTAGTTGGCACCTCCGACACGCAGCGTGCACGGACTGCCGTCCAATTGGTAGTGCATAGCTAAGGTGCGTAAAGTTCAAAAGGGTTCCGGCGCTGGCATTCGGGACTTTTGTCTCGTCTTGCTCGCCCGACGGCGCGCGCCCATGGAGGAATCACGTGGCACCGAAGAGCCCAAACGACCGCGAAGCACGACAGGCCCGCGAGCGACTGCGTGCCTACCAGGCGCGACAGGCCGTGCATGAAAAGAAGACGAAGCGCCGCGTTCGCGACAATCTGATGGCGGGCATCGGGCTGGCCGTGATAGTCGTGCTCGCCGTGGCGACACAACTGCTGTATTTCGCCGGTCCGGGAAAACCTGTGGCCACGCCGAAGCCGACTCCCTCCGCGACGGCCGCCGCGTGTCCTCCCGCCGCCGACCCGGCCAATCAGGGCACCGTACCCGCGGCATCCGTCTCCGAGTGCCGCACCTGGACCGGCAGCCTGACGCTCAACAAGGTCAAGCTCGGCATCGAGCTCGATGGCAAGGCCGCCCCACAGGCGGTTGCCTCCACCGTCGATCTCATCAAGAAGGGCTTCTACACAGGCCTGAGCTGCCACAGGCTCACCAACGGCGGCTTCTTCGTGCTGCAGTGCGGCGATCCGAACGGGGACGGCACGGGAGGACCCGGCTACACATACGGGCCCATCGAGAATGCCCCAGTCGACAACGTGTACCCTGCTGGCACCCTCGCCATGGCGCGCTCGGGCGGCAACGCGGCGAGCCAGGGCAGCCAGTTCTTCATCGTCTATGACACCACGACGATCTCCAGCGACACCGCCGGCGGCTACACCGTGATCGGAAAGGTCACGAGCGGACTCGACGAGTTGAAGACGCAGATCACCGACAAGGGCGTCAAAGCCGGATCGTCAGCCAGCGACGGCTCTCCGGTCGTGCCGACGACCATCACGCAGATAACAGTTCAGTAAGCACTCCTGTGCGCACGGATGCGTGCAATAGGCTGAAACGCAATGTGTCGCGGCCGCGAGGGTCGTCGAATGAGCAAGGTGAGATTTGTGGCTACAACTGATCAGCAACCGTGGGGTCGCGTTGACGAGACGGGCACCGTTTACGTTCGCGTGGGCGACGGCGAACGTGTCGTCGGTCAATACCCGGATGGCACTCCCGAGGAGGCGCTGGGCTACTTCGAGCGCAAGTACACCGATCTTGCGGGGCAGGTGACACTGCTGGAACAGCGCGCGAAGCGTGGCGCACCGGCCGCGGACATCGCCCGCGCCGTCGGCGCGCTGCGTGAGCACATCGCCACCGCGAACGCCGTCGGCAACCTCGATCTGCTCACCGAGCGGCTCTCCAAACTGGGCGGGGCCGTCGAGGAGCTCACGGAGCAGCAGAGCGCCGAGGCCCGTGCTGCCGTCGATGCGGCCATCGCCGAGCGCACGACCATCGTCGTCGAGGCGGAGGCGCTGGCAGCCGAGGATCCCGCGAAGACGCAGTGGAAGCAGGCATCCGCCACGCTCGATGCTCTCTTCGCGCGGTGGCAGAGCCACCAGCACGACGGGCCGCGACTGCCGAAGGCGGAGGCCGCCGAGCTGTGGAAGCGTTTCAGGGCCGCACGAACCACCATCGAGCACAACCGAAAGACGTTCTTCGCCGAGCTCGACACGCAGCACCGCGACGTACGCTCACGCAAGACAGCGCTCATCGAACGGGCCGAGGCCCTGGTACCGCGTGGCGCGGAAGGCGTTCCGGCCTATCGCGACCTCCTTGATGAGTGGAAGCTCGCCGGGCGAGCGGGCAAGCGCAACGATGACGCACTGTGGGCGCGGTTCAAAGCGGCCGGCGACGCGATCTATGCCGCAAAGTCCGAGGTTGACGCCCAGGATAACGTGGAGTTCGCCGCCAATCTCGAGCAGAAGCTGGAGTTGCTCACGGAGGCGGAGCCGCTGCTGAAGGCCACAGACCGCCAGAGCGCCCGCAACACACTGTTGTCGATCCAGCGGCGCTGGGAGGCCATCGGCAAGGTTCCTCGCGACCAGGTCAAGGTCGTCGAAGACCGTCTGCGCAAGGTGGAGACGGCCGTTCGCAAGCTTGACGAGGAGCACTGGCAGCGCAATAACCCCGAGAAGCAGGCGCGGTCTGAGGGGCTGGCAAGCCAACTCAATGACGCCATTGCCAAACTCGAGGAGGAACTTGAAACGGCCAAGTCGGGCGGCGACGCGGCAAAGGTCGCCGCGGCGCAGGAGGCGCTGGACGCACGTCGCCTCTGGCTGAACGCGCTGAAGTAGCGCCCCGCTCCGTTCATCCACATGCGGAGAACCCGGCGAGGTCTCCACAATTCGGCCTCGGATGCCCGCCGCGACGCCGCGGTTCGGGCACGCTTGGGGCATGGCACGCATCCTGACTCCCCTGCTCGACACCGCGGACTTTCCGCTCGCTGAATTGTGTGCCGCGCGACTCGACGGCGAGCTTTACGCCGTAGACGATTGCTTCGCGCCGGTGGATGAGGCCGACACGATGCATCTGCGCGCGGCGGCGCTGTGGCGGGAAATGCCCTCGCGCGTGACAGCGGAGCGCGCGAGCGCCCTGTGGGTGTTCGGTGTGCGCGACGCTCCGCCGAACAGGCACACGCTGTGCATCTCACTGGCGACCCGTGCCCGTGTGTCTCGCTCGTCACGATGGCTCGTGCGGGAGCGGGTGCTCGCACCCTCAGATGTGCAGCAGATCGGCGGCATGAGCGTTGTGACGCCGCTGCGCGCCGCCGTGGACATTCTGACCGCTGAGGGGCCATACGGGGCCGAGCAGCGCCGATGCGTTCTTGAGCTGATGGCGCTGGGCGGTTTCGGCGCCGAGCACTGTATGGCACGACTGTATGCCCGACCATCCACCCCGGGCACGAGGGCGGCCCGGCAACGCCTGGAGGCAGCCTAGAGGGTGTGACTAGCCTGCGCTGACCCTATACACGTCATAGACGGCGTCGATGCGACGTACGGCGTTGAGAACCCGGTCCAGGTGTGTCGTGTCGCCCATCTCGAACACGAAGCGGCTGATCGCCAGGCGGTTGCTTGAGGTGTTCACCGTGGCCGAGAGAATGTTCACGTGATACTCGGAGAGCACCCTGGTGACATCCGACAACAGCCCGGAGCGGTCGAGCGCTTCAACCTGAATCTGCACGAGGAAGACGCTCTTGGAACTCGGCGCCCATTCGACGTCGATCATGCGCTCCGGCTCCTGCATGAGTGACTGCACGTTGTGGCAGTCGGCCTGGTGCACCGAGACACCGGCACCGCGGGTGACGAAGCCCACGATGGGGTCACCGGGAACCGGCGTACAGCACTTCGCGAGCTTGACGAGAATATCGGGTGCGCCGCGCACGAGCACGCCCGAATCGCTGTTGCGCAGCGATCGCGTACGGCCCTTTGTGGGCATCGTCAGATCGGAGTTCTCGTTCTCTGCCTCCGTCTGCACCGCGGCGAGCACCTTCTCGATCACCGACTGCGTCGAGACATGTCCCTCGCCGACGGCCGCGTACATCGCCGAGACGTCGTCGTAGTGCAGTTGGGAGGCCACCTCGGTGAAGGAATCCTGGTTCATCAGCTTCTGCAGGGGCAGGTTCTGTTTGCGCATGGCGCGGGCAATGGCATCCTTGCCCTGCTCGATGGCCTCGTCACGGCGTTCCTTGGTGAACCACTGACGAATCTTGTTGCGGGCACGCGGGCTCTTCACGAAGTTCAGCCAGTCCTGGCTGGGGCCCGAATCGGGGTTCTTCGAGGTGAAGACCTCGACCACGTCGCCCGTCGTCAGTGTGCTCTCGAGCGGAACCAGCCGACCGTTGACCTTGGCTCCCATGGTGCGGTGCCCGACTTCGGTGTGCACCGCATAGGCGAAGTCAACGGGTGTCGCGCCGGCCGGCAGGCCTATCACCCTGCCCTTCGGGGTGAAGACGTAGACCTCTTTCGCCCCGATCTCGAAGCGCAGCGAGTCGAGGAATTCCCCGGGATCTGCCGTCTCCGCCTGCCAGTCGGAAATGTGCGCAAGCCAGGCCATGTCGGTATCGCTGCCGGGCGTCAGCGAACTCGCGCTCTTGCCGCCGTTCACCTGTTCTTTGTACTTCCAGTGCGCCGCGACACCGAATTCGGCGCGTCGGTGCATCTCCTCGGTGCGAATCTGGATCTCCACCGCGCGGCCCTCGGGCCCCACCACCGTGGTGTGCAGGGATTGGTAGAGATTGAACTTGGGGGTGGCGATATAGTCCTTGAACCGCCCGGGCATCGGGGTCCATCGCGAGTGGATCTGACCGAGCACGGCATAACAGTCACGAACCGAGTTCACCATCACCCGGATGCCGACGAGGTCGTAGATCTCATCGAACTCGCGGCCACGAACCACCATCTTCTGGTAGATCGAGTAGTACTGCTTCGGCCGCCCGCTCACCTTGCCACGAATTTTGGCGATCTTGAGGTCGTCGTTGATGACGTTGATGACCTCCTGCACGACGTGTTCACGCTCGGGCGAGCGCTGTTTCACCAGGCTCTCGATCTCGGCGTAGATCTTCGGCTGAAGAACGGCGAAGGAGAGGTCTTCGAGCTCCCACTTGATGGCCTGGATGCCGAGTCGGTGCGCCAGGGGGGCATAGATCTCGAGGGTCTCCGTGGCCTTGCGCTTGGCGGACTCGGCGGGAACGAAGCCCCAGGTTCGCGCATTGTGCAGGCGGTCGGCGAGCTTGATCACGAGAACGCGGATGTCCTTGGACATCGCCACTATCATCTTGCGTACGGTCTCGGCCTGCGCGCTCTCGCCGTATTTGACCTTGTCGAGTTTGGTGACGCCGTCGACGAGCATTGCCACCTCGTCGCCGAAATCCGCCCGCAACTCGTCGAGCGAATACTCGGTGTCTTCGACGGTGTCGTGCAGCAGCGCCGCCGCGATGGTCTTCGCGCCGATACCGAGATCTGCAAGAATCTGCGCAACGGCCACGGGGTGGGTGATGTAGGGCTCACCACTCTGCCGCTTCTGCCCGCTGTGGGCCCGCTCGGCGGTCGAATAGGCACGTTCGATGAGGGCGGTATCGGCCTTCGGATGATGCATCCGCATCGTACGAATGAGGGTATCCACCGCGCCTGCCGGCTGCGCCCTGGAGAAGATGCGGGGAACAAGACGGCGCAGGGAAGCGGGCTGTGGTGTTGTTGTGTCTACCATCTGCCGCCTCCTTCATCCATTATCGCGTGGATCGGCGGCCACGCCGATCGTGCTACTCGGCGGGCACCGCGGATGCGGCGTCGACCTTTGCGCGCGCGGCGAGCACCTTCCTGTCGTGCTTGCGAATAGCCGCCTCCGGCTCGCGGAACTCAGAATAGAGCGGCGCGGCGATGTAAATCGTCGAATATGTTCCGACCAGAATTCCGATGAAGAGCGCCAGCGAGATGTCGCGCAGCGTATCTGCCCCAAAGATGAACGCACCGATGAACAGAATCGCGCCGACAGGAAGGGCTGCGACCACGGCCGTATTGATGGAGCGCACAAGGGTCTGATTGACGGCAAGGTTCACCGATTCGGCATAGGTGTGCCTCGTTCGATCGGCCTCTTCGCTGGTGTTCTCCCGAATCTTGTCAAAGACAACGACGGTGTCATAAAGCGAGTAGCCGAGGATCGTGAGGAAGCCGATCATTGTGGCAGGAGTGACCTCGAAGCCGACCAGGGCATAGATGCCCGCAGTCAGCACCAGGTCGTGCAGTAGCGAGATGATGGCGGCTGCCGACATCTTCCACGTGCGAAAGTACAGCGCCATGGCTATGAAGGCCAGCAGCAGGAACACGACAAGACCCTGAATGGCCTGCCGACTGACATCCGCGCCCCAGCTGGGGCCGATGAACGAGGAGGCGACATCCTTGACCGGCACGTCATACGCCTTGGCCAAGGCGTCCGCCATGGCCTTGGTCTGCTCGGCGGTCAACTGATCGGTCTGCACGCGCACGCCGTTGTCGTTGACGCTCGAGACCTGTGCCACCGAATTCGGTGCCACGGATGCCACGGCCCTCTCGGCGAGCGATTGATCCGTGGTCTTCACGTTGGTGATCTGGAACTGCGAGCCGCCGCGGAAGTCGATGCCGAAGTTGAAGCCGCCCTTGGCGATGGGGATGACGATGGATGCAATGAGAACCAGAACGGCTATCGCGTACCAGATCTTGCGCTTGCCGACGAAGTCGATCGAGCGAGCGCCCGTGTAGAGATCGTTGCCGAATCGCTGGAAACGGGTGGCCATCAGGAATCCTTCCCTTCGCCCTTGCGACTACCAGAGGATGCTTTCGGCCTTGTACCACCCGAATCGGCACTGCCGGAGTCTGGCTTGGCGGCCTCAAGCTCGGCGGCCTTGCGCTCGGCGATGGTCTGTCGTTTGGCAGCCTCACGGCTGCTGGAGGCCAGCTTGGCGGCGGATACTCCCGCGGATGGAGCGCGGAACTGCGCGCCTCCCCGATAGAGCGCTCCCAGGGCTTCGGGGTCGAGCCCGGACCAGGAATGTCCGCTGGCGAAGAATCGGGTCTGTGCGAGCAGCTGCAGGGTCGGATGCGTGAAGAGAATGACGATGAGCACGTCGATGATCGTCATCACACCCAGGGTGAATGCAAATCCCTGAACGCTGCCCACCGCAAGCACATAGAGCACAACGGCGGCAAGAAGGTTAGTCGACTTGGAAGCGTAGATCGTGCGTTTGGCTCGTCTCCAGCCCGCCTCGACTGCGGATTCGAGACCCCTCCCATCGCGCAGTTCGTCGCGTATTCGCTCGAAGTAAACGATGAACGAGTCCGCGGTGAAGCCGATGGAGACGATGATGCCGGCTACGCCGGCGAGCGAGAGCCGGTAGTCGATGCGCCAGGCCAGGATCGCGATGACCAGATAGGTGAGCAGGAAGGCTCCAACGAGCGAGGCGATGGTGACGAAGCCCAGCAGCCGGTACTGGAAGAGGGTGTAGACCATCACGAGCAGCAGGCCGATAATGCCGGCGATCAGGCCGCTCTGCAACTGCGAGGAGCCCAGGGTCGCCGAGATGGTGTTCGAACTCTGCACCTTGAAGCTCACCGGCAACGCACCGAACTTGAGCTCATTGGCGAGGGACGTCGCCGACTCCTGGTTGAAGTTTCCGGTGATCGTCGGCTGATCGGTGACTCCCTGCACGCGGGGCGCGGTGATGACAGCGCCGTCGAGCACTGCGGCGAACTGGTTGCGCGGTGGGTCAAGCGCGATGAGTCGGCTGGAGATCTTGTTGAACTGGGGACCGCCCGTGCCGTTGAAGGTGATGTTCACACCCCACTCGCCCGTCGTCACCCCGCTCTGGGTCGGCTGTAGCCCGGCCGTGGCATTCGTGATGTCGCTGCCGTGTACCTCTACCGGCCCCAGCAGATACTTGACGGTGTTGGCGTCGTCGCAGGCGATGAGCGGTTTGTTCTCCGGCGGAGCGCTCTTGATCGTGTTCGCCTCAGCCTTGCAGTCGTACGCGTTGTATTGCGCCTGGAGCTCCGGTGTGACGTACGAGAGGTCGCTGCCGTTCGTGGGTTTTGCCGTGGGCGTGGAGGACAGCCCCGGTGCCGGCGATGGGGCGGGGGTGGACTTGCCATCAGCGCCGACAACGGCATTCGTCGGCGCACCGGTGAGCAGAACCGCTCGGAAGTCCAGCTTGGAACTCGACTCGATGCGCTGCTTGGTCGCGTCATCCAACGGTCCGGGGATCGAAACCACAACGTTGCTGTTGCCCTGGGTGCTGATCTGGGCCTCTGAAACACCGGATGCGTCGACGCGCTTCCTGATGATCGAGACCGACTGCGCAAGCTCGTCCGACGTGACGGTCTTACCGTTCTCCAGCTGCGGCGCG
Organism: Leifsonia sp. Root112D2; assembly: GCF_001424905.1. NCBI lineage: Bacteria > Bacillati > Actinomycetota > Actinomycetes > Micrococcales > Microbacteriaceae > Leifsonia > Leifsonia sp. Root112D2. The sequence goes on along the minus strand of NZ_LMCU01000001.1, from coordinate 2,739,956 downwards.
AGGATGATCTCGGTGCCGCCCTCGAGGTCGAGGCCGAGCTTCGGCGCCCAGGAGGCTCCCCCGAACAGCACACCACTGGCCAGAACGCCGGCGAGTACGACGATGATCGCACCGAGCCAAATCAGGGACCGCCAGGCTTTCTTGACCGGGGACGACTTTGCCACCTACGAACTCAGCTTTCTATGCTCGTGCCCGCGCTCACTGAGAGGACGGGCACGGAAGCGGATGGTTGCTACTTGCCGTTTTCGGAGTTGGGCTTGTCTGTGCCGTCAAGCCGCTCGCCGTACTCGGGCTCGCCGAGCTGAATCGCGTGATCCGCGTTGAGCTCCGTGGTCGCCGACTCTTCGGGCGCCTCTTCTTCATTGACCTTCGGCTCGACGACCCGCGCGATGACCTGACGGTGCACCTTCAGCACGGTGCCCGGCGTCGTCTCGAGAAGTACTTCGTTGTTCTCTTCGTCCATCGACAGGATGGTGCCGTACACGCCGAAGTTGGTCATGACATTCGCGCCGGTCACCACCTTCGACTGCAGCGAAGCCGCATCACGCTGACGCTTGCGACTATTGCGGAACATGAAGAAAATCAGCACGGCCAGAACGACCAGCATGACAACTGTGAGCAAATCCATGATGTGGGGGAACCTTCCGAGGGTGTCGGCCACCAACACTATCGTGTGGGTCTAGGCCAGTGTGAATTATAGGTCATCATCGAGGGGCACTTGCTGGGAGCGCACACCCGCCGAGCCCGAGGTGGGAGTTGCATCGAAGTGTCGCCAGGCTGCCGCGGTGGCGACACGGCCACGCGGGGTGCGCGAGATCAGACCGATGCGTACGAGAAAAGGCTCGACCACCGATTCGATGGTCTCCGCCTCCTCGCCGACAGAGACGGCGAGGGTGTTCAGCCCGACGGGGCCGCCTTCGAAGCGGGTGAGGATCGCCTGCATGACCGCGCGGTCGAGCCGATCGAGGCCCAGCGGATCGACATCGTACAGTTCGAGCGCGGCACGCACGGTGTCGACATCCGCATCGCTGCCATGCACGAGTGCGTAGTCGCGCACGCGACGCAGCAGCCTGTTCGCGATACGGGGCGTGCCACGGCAGCGCCCGGCGATTTCGGCAAGCGCCTCGCGATCAATCTGCACATTGAGCATCACGGCCGCTCGTGCGAGCACCTGCTCGAGTTCTGCGGCATCGTAGAACTCAAGGTGCGCCGTGAAGCCGAAGCGATCACGCAGCGGATTGGGCAGCAGCCCCGAACGCGTGGTCGCCCCGACGAGGGTGAACGGCGCGAGGTCCAGAGGAATAGAGGTCGCCCCCGCGCCCTTGCCGACCATAATGTCGATGCGAAAGTCCTCCATCGCCAGGTACAGCATCTCTTCAGCGGAGCGAGCCATGCGGTGGATCTCGTCGATGAAGAGCACCTCGCCGGGGGTGAGCGAGGAAAGCAGCGCAGCCAGATCGCCGGCGTGCTGAATGGCCGGGCCGCTGGAGAGCCGCAGGGGCCGCCCGCTCTCGTGCGCGACGATCATCGCCAGCGTGGTCTTGCCAAGCCCGGGAGGGCCGGCCAGGAGGATGTGATCGGCCGTGCGGTCCTGCATGCTCGCAGCGGTCAGCAGCAGCTGAAGCTGGCCGCGCACCTTGCTCTGGCCGACGAACTCGGCGAGCGTGCGAGGGCGTAGTGCGCCCTCAAAGGCCAGCTCGTTCTCGGACTCCAGCACCGGGCTCGTGAGATCTTCGGGCGTGAGATCTTCGTTCGCCTCGCTCACGATCCGCTCCTCACCGGCGTCTGGCCGGGGCCGAGCCGGGCCAGGGCAAGCCTGAGCAGTGCCGAAACACTCCCGCGCTCTGGTTCTGCGTGTTCCGCCACGACCTCGGCTATGACCTCGGATGCCACCCGTTCCGGCCAACCAAGGCCCACGAGAGCGACGAGCACGCTGTCCCCCAGGGAGGACCCCGGCCGGGTGCTCGACGCGGACCTCTGCGTATGCGTTACCACGAGCTTGCCGGCGAGCGACACCACGATGAGTTTCGCCGTCTTCGGGCCGATGCCTGAGACCTTGCGGAAGACCGCGTCGTCGTCTGCCTGAACCGCCGCAGCGATGGCATCCGGTGTCAGCGCTGCCAGCACGCCCATGGCCGATTTGGGACCGACCCCGGTGACCCCCAGAAGCAGTTCGAACACCGCGAGCTGTTCCGTGTCGGCGAAGCCGAACAGCGAGAGAGCGTCTTCGCGCACGATGAGGCTCGTCATCACGAACGCGGTGTCTCCGAGCCGCAGCGAGAGGGCGTGATCGGGGGTGAGCTGCACGGCGAAGCCGACGCCGCCGACCTCTATGACGGCGCTGCCGCCCGAGAGAGAGAGAACGGTGCCACGCAGGGAAGAGATCACTTCGTCAGCCTACGGGGCGCCACCGACGCCCGGGTGGAGCGCTCCGCGGCGTGCCACGCCTGCTGGGCGGGAGTGAGGCGTGAGGAGGGCGCATCCGTTGCCTCTCCCCCGCTGCCTTCAGGGCCGACGGGCGTGCGCCAGGCATGGCAGATGGCAATGGCGAGGGCGTCTGCCGCATCCGCCGGTTTGGGCAGATCGGCGAGGCCCAGGATGCGCGCCACCATCACCTGCACCTGCTTCTTCTCGGCGGCGCCGTATCCGGTGATCGCGGCCTTGACCTCGCTGGGGGTGTGCAGGCCGACCGCCAGGCGGCGTTTGGCCGCCGCGTGCATGGCCACTCCGCTGATCTGGGCGGTGCCCATCACCGTGCGCAGATTGTGCTGCGCGAAGACCCGCTCGATGGCGAAGGCGGCAGGCTCGTATTCATCGAGCAACTCCTCGATGCCGGTTCCGATGGCGAGCAGGCGCTGCTCGAGCGGCAGCTCTGGCGCGGTGCGGATGACGCTGACATGTACCAGCTTCGCGGTACGGTTTGCCGCTACATCCACGATGCCGACGCCACAGCGCGTCAGGCCGGGGTCGATGCCGAATACCCGCACCGACATGATCGAGCTCGCCTATTCCGTGTCGTTCTCGAGCTCGGCCTGAACCTCGGCCGAGAGATCGAGGTTGGTGTACACGTTCTGCACATCGTCCGAGTCTTCGAGGGCATCGATGAGGCGAAAGACCTTGCGTGCCGTCTCGGCGTCACCCTCGACCTGCAAACTGGCGACGAACTCCACGTCGGCCGAGTCGTAGTCGATCCCCGCCTCCTGGAGCGCCGTGCGGGTGCTGACGAGAGCGGATGCGTCGGTGACCACCTCGAAGCTCTCGCCGCGGTCTGTCACTTCCTCAGCCCCTGCATCGAGTACGGCCACGAGAACGTCGTCTTCGCTCAGCCCGTCGGTCTTGGCGACAACAATGACGCCCTTGCGGTGAAAGTTGTATGCAACGCTGCCGGGGTCACCCATGGTGCCGCCGTTGCGGGTCATGGCGGTACGCACATCGGCCGCGGCTCGGTTCTTGTTGTCCGTGAGGCACTCGACGAGCAGCGCGACACCGCTGGGTGCATATCCCTCGTAGATGATCGTCGTGTAGTCGACGCTCTCACCGGTGAGGCCCGCGCCGCGCTTGACCGCGCGGTTGATGTTGTCGATGGGAACCGAGGTCTTCTTGGCCTTCTGCACCGCGTCGACGAGGGTCGGATTGCCCGACATGTCGGCGCCGCCGATCTTGGCCGCGACCTCGATGTTCTTGATGAGCTTCGCGAACGACTTGGCACGTCGCTGGTCGATGACCGCCTTCTTGTGCTTGGTCGTCGCCCACTTGGAATGCCCGGACATGTATCTCCCGTTTCGTTACAGCCGTATTGTTACAGGCTGAGGTGCCTAGCCAGTCTAGAACAATGCCCTCAGCGAGCGGCCCTGGCGGTGACCTTGCCCAGAAAGTATTCGTGAAAGCGGTAGTCGTTCGTCATCTCGGGGTGGAAGGAGGTGCCGATCAGGTTGCCCTGCTCCACGGCGACGACGCGGCCGTCATCGAGCGAGGCGAGCGGATGCGCGGCTGCCCCGAGCGACTCGACGATGGGGGCGCGAATGAACACGGCGTGCATGGGGGGCCCGTCCAGCACCGGCACATCGAGATCTGTTTCGAAGGAGTCGAGTTGCGAGCCGAAGGCGTTGCGTCGCACCGCAACGTCGAGTCCGCCGAGGCTCTGCTGGCCGGCTATGCCGTCGAGCACGGTGTCGGCGAGCATGATCAGGCCGGCGCAGGTGCCGTAGACCGGCAGGCCGTCGGCAATGGCTGCACGCAGCGGCTCGGCGAGCCCAAAGGTTCGCGCGAGCTTGTCCATCACGCTCGACTCGCCACCCGGGATGACCAGGCCGCCGATCTCGTTCAGTTCCTGCGGGCGGCGCACAGCGACGGCATCCGCCCCCAGGAATCGCAGAACGGCGATGTGCTCACGAAAGTCACCCTGCAGCGCGAGTACACCGACGCGCACTGTGCTGGCAGGCACTGTGCTGGCAGGCGCTGGGCCGGAAGACCCGGGGCTACCAGCCACGTTCGGAGAGGCGGTGCGGTGCGGCCAGGTCGGAGACGTTGATACCCACCATCGCCTCACCCAGGCCGCGCGAAACCTCGGCGATGACCGAAGGGTCGTCGAAGAAGGTCGTGGCCTTCACAACTGCCGCGGCGCGTTTGGCCGGGTCGCCCGACTTGAAGATGCCCGAGCCGACGAACACGCCGTCGGCGCCGAGCTGCATCATCATCGCGGCGTCGGCCGGAGTGGCGACCCCGCCCGCGGTGAACAGCACGACGGGAAGCTTGCCGGTCGAGGCGATCTCCTCGACGAGCGCATACGGTGCCTGCAGCTCCTTGGCCGCCACATAGAGCTCATCCTTGCTCATCGCGGTGAGTGCGGCGATCTCCGAGCGGATCTTGCGGATGTGCTTGGTGGCCTCCGAGACGTCACCGGTGCCGGCCTCACCCTTGGAGCGGATCATCGCGGCACCCTCATTGATGCGTCGCAGCGCCTCGCCCAGGTTGGTGGCTCCGCACACGAACGGCACGGTGAACTTCCACTTGTCGATGTGGTTGACGTAGTCGGCGGGACTCAGCACCTCGGATTCGTCGATGTAGTCGACGTCGAGTGCCTGCAGCACCTGCGCCTCGACGAAGTGGCCGATGCGAGCCTTGGCCATGACGGGGATGGAGACCTCGTCGATGATGCCTTCGATCAGGTCGGGATCGCTCATGCGGGCAACGCCACCCTGCGAGCGGATGTCGGCCGGAACGCGCTCAAGAGCCATCACCGCGACAGCCCCCGCGTCTTCGGCGATGCGCGCCTGCTCGCGCGTGACGACGTCCATGATCACGCCGCCCTTGAGCATCTCGGCGAGTCCGCGCTTAACACGGCTCGAGCCGAACTGCTCGTCGGCCTGTGCTGTGCCGTTCGGGGCGGGTGCGGTGCTGTCAGTCACTGTGATCCTCTCGTGGGCGCCGTCATCGACACGCGGCGCATCGTCAATTCTATCGTCTGCGGCGTGATCAATCGGATGCGGGCCAGGCCTCGGCAAGCGAGGCTCGCACCTCACCCAGCAACTGCGGCAGTGCCTTCGTCTTGGCGATGATCGGCAGGAAGTTCGCATCATTCGCCCAGCGCGGAACAATGTGCTGGTGAAGGTGTGCGGCGATGCCAGCCCCGGCCACCTCTCCCTGGTTCATGCCGATGTTGAAGCCGTCATTCTTCGAGACGCTGCGGATGACCCGCATCGCCGTCTGCGTGAGGCTCGCGATCTCGGCCGTCTCGGCATCCGTCGCCTCGTCGTAGAGGGCAATGTGCCGGTACGGGCACACAAGCAGGTGGCCGCTGTTGTAGGGAAACAGGTTGAGCAGAACGTAGGCGTGCTCGCCACGGGCGACGATGAGCGCCTCCTCATCGCTGAGATCGGGGGCTGCACAGAAGGGGCAGCTATCCCTGTGCGGCTGTGGCCCGTTCTGGATGTACACCATGCGGTGCGGCGTCCACAGACGCTGGAATTCGTCGGGAACGCCCGCCAGATGGCCGGGATCGTCGAGGCTCACGCCGTCCATGCGGTGAGTACCTGCTCGTGGGAGGCGATGGACGCGGTGATGCGCTCGATGGCCGCCTCGACCTCGATTCCATTGAGCTGCGTGCCGTCGCGAAAACGGAAGCTGACCGTGCCCGCGGCGCGATCCTCCTCGCCGACGATGAGTTGGAATGGCACCTTGGCCTTGGTGGCGTTGCGAATCTTCTTCTGCATGCGATCGTCGGATGCGTCGACCTCCGCGCGCACGCCGCGCTTACGCAGCCGGGCCACGACATCCTGCAGGTAGTCGTCGTACTGCTCGGCGACAGGGATGCCGACGACCTGCATCGGGGCGAGCCACACCGGGAACGCACCAGCGTAGTGCTCGAGCAAGATGGCGAAGAAGCGCTCGACAGAGCCGAGCAGTGCACGGTGGATCATGACCGGCTGCTGGCGTGAGCCATCGGCCGCCGTGTAGCGCAACTCGAAGAGTTCGGGCTGGTTGAAGTCGAGCTGCACGGTGGAGAGCTGCCAGGTGCGACCAATCGCGTCGCGCGCCTGCACCGAGATCTTGGGGCCGTAGAAGGCCGCGCCGCCCGGATCGGGCACGAGCTCGAGGCCAGACTCGAGGCCGACCTGGCGCAGGGTCTCGGTTGCTTCCTCCCAGACCTCGTCGCTGCCGACGTACTTCTCGGGGTCTTTGGTGGAGAGTTCGAGATAGAAGTCGTCGAGGCCATAACCACGCAGGGTCTCCAGCACGAAGCGCAGCTGGCTCGCGACCTCGTCCTTCACCTGCTCAGGCGTCACGTAGACGTGAGCGTCGTCCTGGGTGAGGCCGCGCACGCGGGTGAGGCCCGAGAGGGTTCCGCTCTTCTCGTAGCGGTATACGGTGCCGAATTCGGCCAGGCGCAGGGGCAACTCGCGATAGCTGCGGCCGCGAGCACGAAAGATGAGGTTGTGCATAGGGCAATTCATCGGCTTGAGGTAGTAGTCCGCGCCCTGCCTGGTGACGTGGCCATCGGCATCCGTCACCTCGTCGAGGTGCATCGGCGGGAACATGCCCTCGCGATACCAGTTGAGGTGCTGGCTGATCTCGAACAGGTGGCCCTTGGTGATGTGGGGCGTGTTGACGAGTTCGTAGCCGTTCTCGAGAAGCTGGCCGCGCAGGTAGTTCTCGATCTCCGAGCGGATGATGCCGCCACGCGGATGGAAGACGGCCAGACCCGAACCGATCTCGTCGGGGAAGGAGAACAGGTCCATCTCCGCACCGAGCTTGCGGTGATCGCGCTTGGCGGCCTCCTCCATGCGGGTCTGGTAAGCGCGCAGCTCGTCTTTGGTGGGCCAGGCCGTGCCATAGATGCGCTGCAGCTGTGTGTTCTTCTCGGATCCGCGCCAGTATGCGGCGGCCACACGGGTGAGCGCCGCCCCGTTGCCGATCATGCGGGTGTTCGGCAGATGCGGACCGCGACAGAGATCCTTCCAAAGCGTCTCGCCTGTCTTCGGGTCGACGTTGTCGTAGATGGTCAGCTCGGCACCGCCGACCTCGACCGACTCGTTGTCTTCACCCTCGACGCTGTCGCCGTCCGTTGCACCGCCCTTGAGCCCGATGAGCTCGAGCTTGTACGGCTCGTTCGCGAGTTCGGCGCGGGCCTCCTCGTCGGTGACGACGCGACGTACGAAGCGCTGGCCCTGCCGGATGATGCGATCCATCGCCTTGTCGAGCGCCTTGAGGTCTTCAGGGGTGAACGTCTCGGCTACATCGAAGTCGTAGTAGAAACCGTCTGTGATGGGCGGGCCGATACCGAGCTTCGCGTCGGGGTTGATCGACTGAACGGCCTGCGCGAGAACATGCGCCGCGGAGTGGCGGAGGATGTTCAGCCCGTCGGGTGAATCAATGGATACGGCCTCGACCGTGTCGTCGGTCGTGACCTGGGTGGCGAGATCTTTCAGCTCACCGTTGACGCGCATCGCGACAACGGAACGGTCGGTAAATAGCTCGAAGCCGTCAGCCACCTGGTTCTACTCCTTGTTCGAATCGGACCCTTCAACTTTAGTGCGCGGCAGCGAGGCGCTCGGCCAGCGCATCGCGTGACTGCTGGGCCGCGCGTCGCACCTCCCGATCGGGATCTTGCAGCCGTGCAACCATCGCTTCGGTATCCGTGGCCGCACCGATTTCGGCAAGCGCGCGCAGTGCAGCAATGCGCACACGCGGCACCTCGTCGATGAGCAGATTCCGGATGTCATCGGCCAGCTCGAGCGCGCGCTCGAGCGTCACGCGCGCACACATCTCCCGCACCCGCCAGGCCTGGTTGCCGAGCCCGTGCTGCACCGCTGACTGCGCATTCGGCCGCCAGACATGAAGCAGCGCCCGGGCGCCCCAGAGCTCGGGCCAATACAGTGCCGGGGCACCGTCGAGCAGTCCCTGAGCGTGTTCGCCGCCGACGTAGAGCAGGAATTCCTCCCCGACGTTGGCGCCGCCGAGCAGCGCGACGGCGCGGTCGACGACATCCGTCTCGCCGTAGTGTTTGACGGCCGCGGCGAGCCGCTGCGCGACGGGCAGGTCGACGGGAACGGATGATGGACTCGAGGATTCGGTATGCATGACGGCACCTACGCTACCGCCCGGGCCTGAGCGGCGCACGCTTTGCCACCATGGCGGCCAGCAAGGAGAATCAAAGGCATGAGCACGCCCAAAAAAACGGACACACACTCGCCCGCGGCGCACGGCCCAGACAGCCACGATCTGATTCGCGTGCAGGGTGCGCGCGTGAACAACCTCAAGGATGTCAGTGTCGAGATCCCGAAGCGCCGCCTGACGGTGTTCACGGGCGTTTCCGGCTCCGGCAAGAGCTCGCTGGTGTTCGGCACCATCGCCGCGGAGTCGCAGCGGATGATCAACGAGACATACAGCGCTTTCGTGCAGGGCTTCATGCCGACGCTCGCGCGCCCCGAGGTGCATCTGTTGGAGGGGCTGACGACGGCGATCATCGTCGATCAGGAACGACTGGGTGCCAACCCCCGTTCAACGGTCGGTACCGTCACCGACGCATACGCGATGCTGCGCATCCTGTTCAGCCGACTCGGGCAGCCGCACATCGGGTCGCCTCAGGCGTTTTCGTTCAACGTGGCATCCATCAGCGGGGCCGGTGCCGTCACCTTCGAGCGCGGCGGAGAGAAGGTGAAGGAGCGGCGTGATTTCGCCATCACCGGCGGCATGTGCCCGCGCTGCGAGGGCATGGGCAAGGTTTCCGACTTCGACCTGTCCCAGCTTTACGACGACAGTAAGTCACTCAGTGATGGCGCGCTCACGATCCCCGGTTACAGCATGGATGGCTGGTACGGCCGCATCTTCGCAGGCTTCGGCTTCGACATGGACAAGCCGATCGCCGCCTTCACGAAGAAGGAGCTTCAGGACCTGCTCTACAAGGAGCCGACCAAGATCAAGGTCGAGGGCGTCAACCTCACCTATGAGGGGCTGATCCCCAGGATCCAGAAGTCGTTCCTGTCGAAGGACAGGGAGGCGATGCAGCCCCACGTGCGTGCGTTCGTGGACCGCGCTGTCATCTTCACGAGTTGCCCCGAATGCGGCGGTACTCGGCTCAATGAGGGCGCTCGCTCGTCGAAGATCGGCACGATCAACATTGCGGATGCGTGCGCGATGCAGATCAGCGACCTCGCCGCGTGGGTGCGCGGCCTCGACGAACCGTCGGTGGCGCCGTTGCTGGCAACCCTGCGGCACATTCTCGACTCATTTGTGGAGATCGGGCTGGGATACCTCTCGCTCGATCGCTCGTCGGGCACGTTGTCGGGAGGTGAGGCGCAGCGCACCAAGCTGATTCGCCACCTCGGTTCCGCGCTGACCGACGTCACCTATGTGTTCGATGAGCCGACCATCGGCCTGCACCCCCATGACATCCAGCGCATGAATGAGTTGTTGCGGCGGCTGCGAGATAAGGGCAACACGGTGCTCGTCGTGGAGCACAAGCCGGAGACGATCGTCATCGCCGACCACGTCGTCGACCTCGGCCCCGGCGCGGGCACGGCCGGTGGCACCGTCTGTTTCGAGGGCAGCGTCGAGGATCTGCGGGCCAGCGACACTCTCACGGGTCGCCATCTCGACGATCGAGCGACTCTCAAGAGGGAATTGCGGGCATCCGCCGGCGCCCTTGAGGTGCGTGGAGCCACGGAGAACAATCTGCGCGGGGTGGATGTCGACATCCCACTCGGCGTGCTGACCGTGATCACCGGTGTGGCCGGCTCTGGCAAGAGTTCGCTGATTCGGAGCTCAGTTTCTCCGCGGGAAGGCGTCGTTTCAATCGACCAGGGAGCGATCCGCGGCTCACGACGAAGCAACCCCGCGACCTACACCGGCTTGCTCGAGCCGATTCGCAAGGCGTTCGCAAAGGCGAACGGCGTGAAGCCCGCCCTATTCAGCGCCAACTCCGAGGGCGCCTGCCCTAACTGCAACGGTGCAGGCGTCATCTACACCGATCTGGCCGTGATGGCGGGCGTCTCGACGGTGTGTGAGGTGTGTGAGGGCAAGCGGTTCCAGGCCGCGGTGCTTGAGTATCACCTCGGGGGCCGCGACATCAGCGAGGTGCTCGCGATGTCGGTGACCGAGGCGGAGGAGTTCTTCGGCGCCGGCGAGGCGCGTCTTCCGGCCGCGCACGCGATCCTGCAGCGACTCGCTGACGTCGGGCTCGGTTACATCTCGCTCGGACAGCCGCTCACGACGCTCTCCGGCGGTGAGCGCCAGCGGCTCAAGCTCGCCGCACGTATGGCCGAGAAGGGCAACGTCTACGTTCTGGATGAGCCGACCACCGGCCTGCACCTCGCGGACGTCGAGCAACTGCTGGCGCTGCTCGACAGGCTCGTCGACTCCGGCAAGTCAGTGATAGTCATCGAGCACCACCAAGCGGTCATGGCGCACGCCGACTGGATCATCGATCTCGGCCCGGGCGCCGGCCACGACGGTGGCCGGATCGTCTTCGAGGGCTCCCCCGCCGATTTGATCGCAGCCCGTTCCACCCTCACCGGCGAACACCTCGCGGCTTACGTGGGAGCCTAAAACCAGCATTCAAAACACAAAAAAATTCCCGGCGAGGGACTCTTTTGCGCCATCTGTGGGCGATACTGGGATCGAACCAGTGACCTCTTCCGTGTCAGGGAAGCGCGCTACCGCTGCGCCAATCGCCCAATCCTGCCGGTGATGCTGACAGGCTGGAGGTGGATACGGGATTCGAACCCGTGTATACGGCTTTGCAGGCCGCTGCCTCGCCTCTCGGCCAATCCACCGTGCATGGGTTCACCACCAAATGAAGAGAACCGCACCCGAAGGTGCGATTCCATTCGAGCGGATGACGAGATTCGAACTCGCGACCCTCACCTTGGCAAGGTGATGCGCTACCACTGCGCCACATCCGCGTTACACGCATTTCTGCGTGCTTTGAGACTCTAGTCGAAAGCTTGATCGATATTCAAACTGACACGGCCGTGTTTCAACAATCACTCTGCGGATGCCTGACCGGCCGCGTCGATGTGCGCACGACCGCGATCCTCGACTAGTATCGAGTCTCGCGGTCGACATCGTTTGGGCCGCATCAGATGGGCGATTGGCGCAGTTGGTAGCGCGCTTCCTTCACACGGAAGAGGTCATCGGTTCGAGTCCGGTATCGCCCACCACAACAACATTCGTCTGCGGCTATCGCCAGCCATACCGTGCCATCAGCGCCGAGCGCACCGGTTCGAAACGCCTGCGATCCAGGGCGGTAGCCTCCCTGCGCATTCCCTGTTGGTGCACCCGGAAGACTCGGTCGATCTTCACCCAACTGGGTCTGCCCCTACTGTCCCAGGCACCGGAACCGAGTGCGAGATACTCTCTGCGTCCCGCATGCTCCTTGCTGGTCAGCTCCACGGCAAGAACGGTGCCCGTCGGCTCGGTGGCCACCACGAGCACGGGCCGATCCTTGCCTCGTCCATCGTTCTCCTCGTACGGCACCCACGTCCATACGACCTCGCCGGGGTCTGCATCTCCGTTCGTCACGGGCGAATATGACATGCCAACGCGTCCGAGCCGACGCGGATCAACCTCTGTTGTCGCCGACGTACCACTGCGTCCCGGCGACTCACCGAGGGGCGGTTTGCGGCTGGGTGCGCGCTTTGTCGGCGCGAAGAGTCGCGCAATGGCCTGCAGGAACGTGGGTCTCGGTGCCATGAATCGCAGCGTAGCGGACCAGAGCTGCGCTCACCGGCTTGCCGCCTGTTGTGCACGCACGAGCCGCAGCCCGCGCGGCACGGCCACGACCATCGCAGCGAACGTCGCCAGCCAGACCAGAGACGCCACTATCGCGCCGATCTCACCGATTCCCGTCACGATCGACAGATGCTCGGCGCGACCGAAGTGCATACTGGCCACCGAGAACATGCCCAGGGGGAACACGATGCTCCACAGCCCCGACTCGTAGCGCAGGGGTGTTCTCCCGCGCGCGTGGCGCCACACGCCGAAGATCAGCAGCAGCGGTATCCACCAGAGGCCGAATGCCCACAACACGAACGTGAGGCCGGCCACAACTGTGGTCGTCACGTGCACTATCGGCAGGGTGATCGGTAAAACGAGGATGCGTGAGCCGGCAAGCACCGTGATGGCCGTTGCACCCGTGTAGATCCAGTACGACGGGCTGATGGTGCGCGGATTGTTGACGGCAGACAGCAGCTTCAGGGTCACGAGCGTGGCGAGCATCAGGTAGAGCATCACGCCGATTCCCCACAGTGCAACGGATATCGCGGCCAGGGCCTCGGAGCCGTTCCCCGAAGCGATGATCGCGGCGGCCGTCGCCAGCGACTGCGTGGCCACTACCCACAGAAACCAGCTGCCGTCCGCGCTGGTGATGGCGGGGGTCTCGTGCCGCCGAAGCATGAGAGTTGCGGGGATCCCGTAGACGAGCAGCACCCAGAGAGGCACGCTGATGATGGCCAGCACGATGGTCGCCGTCGGCACTTGGGCAGAGTAGAGCCGCACACCGACAACGTTGATCGCCGCGACGACGGTGAGGAATCCGAATGCCACGGCCGGGTTGCGCGCATCGGCGGCGACGTTACGCGGATAGGCGACGAGCCGCCACGCCTGTGCCACGACGAGTGCGACTCCCCCGCCGATGGCGATCACCAGGAGTGCGATGGAGAGTGCGGTCCAGCCGATCATGCCGAAGGCAGTGGAGACGATTCCCGTCGCCATCGTGAACGCGAATGCGCCGGGGGGAAGCTGCCGCACGACGTGCGTGACGGTGGAACGCAGTTCGCGCGTGGTGCTATCCCGCATAAGCCAGCACCGCTTTGCCCGCCACATCTGCCCTCAGCCGAAAGACGGCGCCCGCCTCGGGCTCCGGATTCTCCAGATTCTCCCGTGACGTCGTCACGTACAGGTCGCGCCCGTCTGCACCGCCGAGCGTGCACGCCGTGACAAGGCGCACGGGCAGCTCGATCTCGGCCATGACCTGGGCCGACGGTGAATACAGTCGCACCGCGCCCATGCTGTTGAGCGCGACCCACACATTCCCCTCAGAGTCGACACAGAGGCCGTCAGGCGTGCCGCCGTTGCCGTCGTGGAAGGGGCGCCGGTTCGTGAGCCGTCCGTCGATGACGTCGAAGACATCCGTTCGGCGAGTCTGCGAGTCGTTGTAATAGGCCAGGCTCCCGTCGGGCGAGAAGTCGATGCCGTTGGAGATGGTGACAGAGCCCAGCACCGTCTCGACGAGGCCGTCGGGCGCGATCCGATACAGCGAGGCAGCACCTGGCGTCACGTCGTACGGCATCGAGCCGGCGTAGAGATTGCCGGCCGCGTCACATCCGCCCTCATTCATGCGGATGCCTGGATCGGACCACATCGGCGGCAGCGCGACCGGTGGTGCGTTCACATCGTCGGAGAGCCCGATGCCGTGTTCGAGACCCACCACGTATCCGCCGGAGCGTCGGGGACGCACAAAGGCCGCAACGGTTCCGACGTGCATGCGATCGATCGTGCCGTCGCCGCGCAGCGTGAGAATATCCCCGGCGAGCATGTCGACCCAGCGCAGGCCGCCCCACTGCTCGGACCACACCGGCCCCTCGGCGTGATAGGCAACCGGATCGGTGATCTGCTCGTAGGCGCTCATGCCTCCATTGTGGCCGCCACGCAGCAATCCCGCCGACGGAGGCTCGAGAGCGACCGTCGGCGGGACACCGCGCTAAACCGTTTCGAGCGCGTAGCCCTCTTCGCCGTGCACGAAGGTGTCGACTCCGGCGACCTCATCTTCGTTGGTGATGCGGAAGCCGATCGTCTTCTGAATGACCGTACCGATGATCCAGGCCGCGACGAAGGAGTAGATCATGACGCCGAAGGCGGCGAGGGCCTGAACGCCGAGCTGCTTGAACGAGCCGGTGTCGATGAGGCCGATGCCGGTACCGAAGATGCCGATGTAGAGCGTTCCGAGCAGACCGCCGACGAGGTGGATGCCCACCACGTCGAGCGAGTCGTCGAACCCGAGCTTGAATTTCAGGTCGATCGCCAGCGCACAGACCGCCCCGGCGAGCACGCCGAGCAGAAGGGCCCAGCCCGGAGTCAGGATGTTGCACGCCGGCGTGATGGCAACCAAGCCGGCGACAGCACCGGAGGCCGCCCCGATCGCGGTCGGCTTGCCATCCTTGATCTTTTCCACGATGAGCCAGCCGAGGGTGGCCGCAGCGGGAGCGGCGAGCGTGTTGATCCAGGCGAGCGCCGCGATGCCGTCGACGGCGGCTTCAGAGCCGGCGTTGAAACCGAACCAGCCGAACCACAGCAGAGCGGCGCCGAGAAGTGTGAGCGGAACGTTGTGCGGTTTGCCGAAACCCTTCTGAAAGCCGACGCGCTTGCCGAGTACGAGTGCGAGGGCGAGTCCCGCCGCACCGGCATTGATGTGAACGGCGGTGCCGCCTGCGAAGTCGTTCACGCCGAGGGCGGGTGCCCATCCGTCCTGCAGGTTGAATACCCAGTACGCCACCGGGAAGTAGACGAGGGTCACCCAGACGCCGGCGAAGATCATCCATGAACCGAACTTCGCGCGGTCGGCTATCGCGCCCGAGATCAGAGCGACGGTGATGATGGCGAACGTGGCCTGGAATCCGGCGAACGCCAAACCGCCGAGATCGGGACCACCCTTGCCGCCGACCAGATTCTGCAGGCCCATGGCGGAGAAGGGGTCGCCGAGCCAGTGCGGAATCAGAGGCGTACCGAACACCATTCCGTAGCCGTACAGCACCCAGAGCACACCGACGAGGGCCATGGCCCCGAAACTCATCATCATCATGCTGATGACGCTCTTGGCCTTCACCATGCCGCCGTAGAAGAAGGCGACGCCCGGGGTCATCAGCAGCACGAGGGCTGCCGCGACAAGCAACCACAGGGCATCGATGCTGCCCTTGGCGTCATAGGCGGCTGCGGCATGTAACAACATGTGGACTCCTCGGGTCGAGATATAACGTGCCGCCAGTGTGGCGTTCGCAGATTTCGATCGATGGGCCGTCGTGTTTCGCGCCCGTTACGGCCACACTGCCGGTGTTAACATCGCGTTTCGAACGTTAGCGGATGCGCCTACTCGGCGTCATCATGCGGCGGCAGTTCTCCCGTTGTCAGCGCGATCATGCGTGAGACGGCGCGCAGGTACTTCTTGCGGTAGCCACCCTGAAGCATCTCCGCGTCGAAGATCTCGCTCAGCGCCGTGCCGGAGGCGAGAATCGGGATCTCCGCGTCATAGACCCGGTCGATGAATGCAACGAGCCGCAACGCCTCGGTCTGGTCGTGCAATTCGTGCACTCCCGTGAGGCCGATGACCTGCACACCGGAGATGAGCTTGATGTACCGCGAGGGGTGCACGGTGGCCAGGTGGGCGATGACGCCGTCGAAGGTGTCCACCGTGACGGCGGTGCCACGCCTCAGGAGCGCGGTCGCCGTCGCCTCGAGCGCGGCATCGTCGAGCGCGAGCGCGTTTCCCTCCGTGTCGCGACGGCGGTAATCGAGCCCGTCGATGCGAATCGTCTCGAAATGGCCCGAGAGCGCCTGAATCTCGCGCAGGAAGTCGGCTGCGGCGAAGCGGCCCTCCCCCAGCGAGTTCGGTGGGGTGTTGGATGTCGCGGCGATACGGGTGCCGGTGTTGACCAGTTGGCCCAACATCCGGGTCATCATCATGGTGTCGCCAGGGTCGTCGAGTTCGAATTCGTCGATGCAGATGAGGGTGGCACCGGTGAGCAGTTTGACCGCCCCCGCGTACCCGAGAGCACCGACCAGGGCCGTGTACTCGATGAAGGTTCCGTAGAACTTGGGCCCCGGAGCGGCATGCCAAAGTGCGGCCAGCAGGTGCGTCTTGCCGACGCCGAAGCCGCCGTCGAGATAGACCCCGGGCAACGGTTCGGCCTTGCGGCGCCCCCAGCCGAAGAGCCCGGTGGGCCTCGACGGCTGCCACACACTCGCGAACTGCGTGAGCGCCTCGACGGCTGCGGCCTGCGACGGGTAGTCATGGTCAGGCCGGTAACCGGCAAAACTGGCGTGCGCGAACTGTGGTGGCGGAACCAGCTCCGCGGCGATCTCCGCGCCGGTGATGGTTGGTGCACGGTCGACGAGGTGCAGCGTTGTTTCCGGCTGGTCTGAACTCATATGCGCGGAGGGCACCTTTGTGTCGAAGTCTTACGGATCCGTGTACGCGTACGCGTGCGGTGCGTAAGTTCGATAATGGATCCAGGCGCTTATTAGCCTAATCCGACCCCGAAACAATTTCGCACGCGCCATGAGGCGCGTACCTGGAGGTAATGATGGCTGTCGATCGTGATCCGTCCCCCGAGTTCGCTGACTACGCTCACCCCGAACGCCTGGTCAGCGCGGAATGGCTGCAGGATCACCTGGGCACGCCCGGCCTCGTCGTCGTCGAATCCGACGAAGATGTGCTGCTCTATGAGACAGGCCACATTCCCGGCGCCGTCAAGATCGACTGGCACACCGACCTCAACGATCCCGTCGAGCGTGACTATGTGCAGGGCGAGGACTTCGCCAAGCTGCTCTCGTCCAAGGGCATCGCTCGCGACACGACTGTCGTGCTTTACGGAGACAAGAACAACTGGTGGGCGTCCTACGCGCTCTGGGTGTTCACTCTCTTTGGCCACGAGGATGTGCGGTTGCTCGACGGCGGTCGCGATAAGTGGATCGCCGACGGCCGCGAACTGACAACGGATGTGCCCACGCCGGCCCCGGTCGAATACCCGGTAGTGGAGCGCAACGATGGCGACATCCGGGCGTTCAAAGAGGATGTGCTTGCACATCTGGGCAAGCCACTCATCGACGTGCGCAGCCCCGAGGAGTACAGCGGTGAGCGCACCGAGATTCCCGGGTACCCGACCGAGGGATCGCTGCGCAGCGGGCACATTCCGACGGCGGCATCCGTGCCCTGGGCGCGTGCCGCGGCACCGGATGCCACCTTCAAGCGTCGCGCCGAACTCGAGGCCATCTATAAGGACGAGGCAGGCCTTGCCGAGGGCGACGATGTGATCGCCTATTGTCGCATCGGTGAGCGATCGAGCCACACGTGGTTCGTGCTCAAGCACCTGCTCGGATTCGAAACCGTTCGCAACTACGACGGCTCCTGGACCGAGTGGGGCAGCGCCGTGCGTGTGCCCATTGCGATCGGTGCCGAACGTGGCGAGCTCCGCGCACGCTGATGCTGCCGCGGTGGGATACTGGAGTTGATGTCTGACACCTCGCTCGCCCCTGCTCTCGCTGAGATTCGGGACGGCTTTCTCGAACTCGAGCAAGCCGACCGTTTGCTGTTGCTTCTCGAGTTCGCCAACGAGCTTCCTGAACTTCCCGAGCGGTATGCGGATCATCCCGATCTGTTCGAGCGTGTTGAGGAATGCCAGTCGCCCGTCTTCATCTTCGTGGAGGTCGACGAGCAGCGCATCGTGCATCTCTTCGCCACCGCGCCGCGTGAGTCGCCGACCACGCGCGGCTTCGCGTCGATTCTGGTGCAGGGGCTGAGCGGTCTCAGCGTCGAGGAGGTGCTCGCCGTTCCCGACGACTACTCGCAGATGCTCGGTCTGACCCAGGCGGTCTCGCCGCTGCGCATTCGTGGAATGGGCGGCATGCTGGGGCGCACCAAGCGCCAGGTGGCGCAGAAGGCCGCAGTTCTGTAGCGCAGAAGAGATTCAGGCGGGCAGCTCGCCCAGCCAATCGGTGATGGCGCCGTTCCATCGTTCGGGATCGTAGTTCCAGAGCCGCGTGTGCCTGGCGTGCGTGAACGAGACCAAGGTCACGATATCCGGCCGCTCCACGGCCAGCTCGCGTGACCCCGTCGATGGCACGTAGCCGTCGTCGTCGCTGTGCATGATCAGAATAGGCAGTGACAGATCCGCCGCCCGATTAACGAAATCCATGCTGGCGAGGTCAATCGCCTCGCTCTGGCCGGTGAGCGCGTTGCCCCACGACGAACCGAGGATGCGCATCGCACCCTCGGCCATGACGGGCGGCACGTGCAGAAGCTCGGCCTGGAACTCGAGGGTGTTGACCCAGTCGATCACCGGCGAATCGAGCACGACTGCGCGGATGATGCTCCGGTGTACGGAGCGCGTGACGGTCTGCAGCACAATGGCGCCGCCCATGGAGAATCCCATGAGAACGATGGAGCGCGCTTCATGATGGAGCGCGAATTCAATGGCGGCCTCAACGTCGCGCCACTCGGTGCCGCCGAGGCCATAGCGGGCATCGGGGCTGTCGGGTGCGTCGCCGTCGTTGCGGTATGAAATGAGCAGCGACGCGTATCCGTTCGCTCGAAAGACAGGAACCGCGCGCAGCCCCTCCTGCCTGCTGGCGCCTCGACCGTGCACCACGATGACCCAGGGCGCGGGCTTCTGCGCCTCGGCAGGGAACAGCCACGCCGGTGCGGCACCGAGGGTGCCGGGAACCTGCACGCTCTGCACCGCAAAGCCGAGTTCCTCGGGCGCAAGGTAGTACGCCCCCGACCAGCGGGCGCGGGCGGATACGCGCGAGTCGGCGAAGGCGACGGACTCGACCGCGCGCGTCACGCTCGTGTCGCCCGTGCGCACCACATCGCCGACGCGCAGATAGCCACGGTCCTGCTCGAAGAACAGGCCGTACCGCCCCGGCAACGTCGTGTCACCGGTGATGGACAGGGTGATGGTGCCCTTGGGCTCGTCGCGGCCGAGCACCTTGATGTCGTAGTTGTGGCTGCGCGGGGGCGTGACGACGGTGCGCGCGATTCTGCCCGTGATGTACAGCGACGCGCCGATCGCGGCGAGGAGACCGCCGAGTGCAACACCGAGAACACCCCATCCAGCGGCGTGCCTCCGTGGTTCGACCATCAGGAAACTCTAGTCTTCCTAACGTGTCCAATACACCTTCAGCGCCCCGCATTCCCGCGGAGTTCACCGCGGCGTTGGAGGCGATCAAGCGCATCGAGACCCGTGCGGAGCTCGTCGTCAACGAGATTCCCGCGCCCGGCCAGCTCGCCCCGTACTCGGTTGCGCTGTCTGCGGATGTTCGCCCGTCGCGCCACGGCAGCGACTCCGAGCTCGGCACCGGCCGCTTCATCCTGCTCTACGATCCCGACGAGCCCGAGGCCTGGGGCGGTCGCTTCCGCGTCGTGTGCTTCGCGCAGGCGCCTCTCGAGACCGAGATCGGCCTCGACCCGTTTCTGGCGGATGTTGCGTGGTCGTGGCTCGTCGACGCACTGAACGCACGAGACGCGAAATACACGGCGGCATCGGGAACCGCCACCAAGATCATCTCAACGGGCTTCGGCGAACTCGCCAGCCAGGGAGACGGTGCCCAGATCGAGTTGCGCGCCTCCTGGACCCCCCTCGAGACGGATGTCGGCAGCCACGTCGCGGGGTGGGGCGAGCTGCTCTGCATGCTCGCCGGCCTGCCTCCGACAGGCGAAGGCGTGAGCCTGCTCTCCACGCGGAGAACCAAGCGTGGCTGAGCGCGAGACCATCGATACCCGCGAAGGCTATTTCGCGGCGATCGAAACCCTGGCCGCGGGTACCGGGCCTCTCGCGGTGGACGCGGAGCGGGCATCCGGTTTTCGCTACTCGCAACGGGCGTACCTGATCCAGATCTATCGGCGCGAGGCCGGCACGTTTCTGTTCGATCCTCCCGCCATCGGTCGTTTCGATGAGCTCAATGCCGCACTCGCCGACGACGAATGGATTCTGCACGCTGCAAGCCAGGACCTGGCCTGCCTGCGCGAGGTCGGTCTCGATCCGCACACCATCTTCGACACCGAACTCGCCGCGCGACTGCTCGGCCTGCCGCGCGTCGGCCTCGGCACCGTCGTTGAGCAGCTGCTCGGCATCCACCTCGCCAAGGAACACTCGGCGGCCGACTGGTCGACGCGCCCATTGCCGCAGTCGTGGCTGACATATGCGGCACTCGATGTGGAGTTGCTGGTCGATCTTCGCGACGTCATGGTGGGGTTGCTGGACGATTCGGACAAGACCGAGATAGCGAACCAGGAGTTCCAGGCGGAACTGAGTCGCGCGGTCAAACCACCGCGGGCCGAGCCATGGCGTCGCCTCTCGGGGGTGCACGCCATCAAGGGCTTGCGTTCGCTGGCGGTGGCACGCGAACTCTGGCGTTCCCGCGACGAGCTGGCGCGTGAGCGTGATCTCTCCCCCGGTCGACTCGTACCGGATGCCTCGCTGACCGCCGCGGCGCTCGCCATGCCGACGACCAAGAAGCAACTCGCGGAGTTGAAGGCGTTCAACGGTCGCGCGAGTCGCACGGATATCGATCGCTGGTGGGCCGCGATCGAGAACGGCATGAGTACGAGTGATCTTCCCGTGTTGCGCGCACACGGCGAGAGCATCCCGCCTCCCCGCTCCTGGTCTGATCGCAACCCCGAAGCGGACGCGCGCCTCAAGCAGGCACGACTCGTGTTATCGAAGATCTCCGAGGAACGCGCCATCCCGGTCGAAAACCTCCTGCTTCCCGAGACGCTGCGACGACTGTGCTGGGCGCCGCCCGCCGAATTCGACACCGCCTCGATTGCCGCCGCCCTTGTCGCAGCGGATGCCCGCCCCTGGCAGATCGACAGCTGTGCAGAGGCGCTCGGCGCAGCTTTTGTGGAAGCCAGCCAAAAGGCGCAGGCCGCCTCCGAATCCGATTCGTAGATTCAGGCAAACGATACGGTCGCTCTCAGCCACCAACCCTAGGATCGGAAGCGATTCACAATAGGGAGGCATCGTGGCCGAGAGAGCTGAAGTCGTCTTCGTCGACGGGGTTCGTACCCCGTTCGGACGGGCTGGCGAAAAGGGTATGTACTGGAACACCCGCGCGGACGATCTGGCGGTCAAGGCCATCATCGGGCTGCTCGAGCGCAACCCGAATGTGCCGAAGGATCGCGTCGACGAGGTGGCCGTTGCCGCCACGACACAGCAGGGCGATCAGGGCCTGACCCTCGGTCGCACGGCGGCGCTGCTCGCCGGCCTGCCGAAGTCGGTTCCCGGTTTCGCCATCGACCGCATGTGCGCGGGCGGCATGACGAGTGTGACGACCATCGGATCGGGCATCGGCTTCGGTGCATACGATCTGGGCATTGCCGGAGGCGTAGAGCACATGGGGCATCACCCGATGGGCTTCGGCGCGGACCCGAACCCCCGCTTCCTTTCGGAGAGAATGGTCAGCGCCGACGCGCTGAACATGGGCAACACCGCCGAGCGCATCCACGATCGCTTTCCTCATCTCACCAAGGAGCGCGCCGATCGCTTTGGCATGCTCAGCCAGCAGAAGGTCGCCGCCGCATACGCGGCCGGCAAGATCCAGCCCGATCTCATTCCTGTCGCGCTGCGCAGTGAGGCTGGCTGGGGCCTGGCGACCGAGGATCAGGGAATGCGCCCCGAGACCACGATGGAAGGGCTCGCCACCCTCAAGACCCCGTTCCGCCCGCACGGGCGTGTGACGGCCGGCAACTCGTCGCCACTCACTGACGGGGCCACGGTCAGTCTGCTCGCCAGCGGTGACGCGGCGAAGGAGCTTGGTCTCACGCCGAAGATGCGCATGGTGGGCTTCGCCTTCGCCGGCGTCGATCCGGAGATCATGGGACTGGGTCCGGTGCCGTCCACCGAGAAGGCGCTGCGCAGGGCCGGCCTGTCGATCAACGACATCGGCCTGTTCGAGCTCAACGAGGCGTTCTCCGTTCAGGTGCTCTCGTTCCTCGACCACTTCGGCATCGACGACGAGGACCCCCGCGTCAACCTCTGGGGCGGGGCGATCGCCATCGGTCATCCGCTCGCGGCATCCGGTGTTCGCCTCATGATTCAGCTGGCGGCACAGTTCGCTGAACATTCCGAGGTGCGGTTCGGGCTCACGGCCATGTGCGTCGGCCTTGGCCAGGGCGGCAGCGTCATCTGGGAGAACCCCAACTGGAACGGAAAGGCGTAGCGATGACCGACTACTCGACGATCGACTTCAGCTCCCTGCTCGCGCTCTCAGACGATGAGGTCGTCACGCACTCGTTCGTGCGGGATGTGCCGTTGCGCGCAGGCAAGCCACTCGCGCTCGTGACGCTCGACAACGGCCGCGACCACACCCGGCCGAACACCATTGGTCCGGCGACGCTCATCGAACTTGAGGCAGTACTTGACGGCGTACGCGAAAGCGCGGCTCGCGGGGAGATCTCCGGCGTCGCCATCACCGGCAAGCCGTACATTCTCGCGGCGGGCGCCGACCTGAGCAAGGTCAGCGACATTCCGAGCAAGGCGATAGCGAAGCAGATGGCGCAGCTGGGCCACCACGTGCTCGGCAAGCTCGGTGACATGGGCGTGCCCTCGTTCTGCTTCATCAACGGGCTCGCGCTCGGTGGCGGGCTCGAAATCGGGCTCAACTCGAACTACCGAACCATCGACGCGAACGTGCCCGCCATCGCGCTTCCGGAGGTGTTCCTCGGTATTATTCCCGGCTGGGGTGGTGCATACCTGCTGCCGAACCTCATCGGCATCGAGAATGCGCTCAAGGTCGTCATCGAGAACCCGCTCAAGAACAATCGCACGCTCAAGGGCGCCGATGCGCTCGAGCTGGGCATCGCCGATGTCATGTTCGACTCCGCGAACTTTCTCGAGGATTCGATTCGCTGGGCCGAGGGCGTCATCACGGGCGCCACGAAGGTCAAGCGACCGAACGAGCCCGGCAAGGTGGAACGCATGGTCAAGTGGGATGCCGCCACAGGCATCGCCCGCAAGATGCTCGAGGGCCGTATCGGAACCATCCCGAAGTCCCCGTACACCGCCCTGGAGCTCCTCAAGGCCGCCAAGAGCGGCACGAAGGCCGAAGGCTTTGAGCGAGAGGACGAGGCGCTCTCAACACTGATCTCCGGCGATCAGTTCCGCGCGAGCATCTACGCCTTCAACCTCGTACAGAAACGCGCCAAACGACCGGCAGGCGCGCCTGACAAGGCCCTGGCGAAGAAGATCAGCAAGGTCGGCGTGATCGGAGCAGGCCTTATGGCCAGCCAGTTCGCTCTGCTGTTCGTGCGCCGCCTGCAGGTGCCCGTTGTCATCACCGACCTCGACCAGGCGCGCGTGGACAAGGGCGTGGCATACATCCACGATGAGATCGGCAAGCTCAAAGACAAGGGGCGTGTCAGCGCCGATGAGGCCAACCGACTTCAGGCACTCGTGACGGGAACGACAGACAAAGCGCAGTTCTCCGATGCCGACTGGGTCATCGAGGCCGTCTTCGAGGAACTCGAGGTGAAGCAGAACGTCTTCGCCGAGATCGAGCAGTACGTCTCCCCCGAGGCCGTGCTCGCCACAAACACCTCATCGCTGTCGGTCGAGAAGATCGGTGCGAAGTTGAAGAACCCCGAGCGTCTGATCGGCTTTCACTTCTTCAACCCGGTGGCGGTCATGCCGCTGATCGAGGTGGTCAACGCACCGGCAACGGATGACGCAACGCTGTCGACAGCCATGGTGATCGCCGCCACGCTGCGCAAGAACGCCGTGATCACCAGAGATACTCCCGGATTCGTCGTGAATCGCGTGCTCGCCAAGGTGCTCGGCGAAGCGATGCACGCGGTGGACACCGGAACGCCGTTCGAGGTGGTTGATGGAGCACTCGCCCCACTCGGACTGCCGATGTCACCGTTCGAACTTCTCGAATTGGTGGGCCTCAAGGTCGGCGCCCACGTGCTCGACACTCACCATGCCGCCTTCCCCGAGCGCTTCTTCGCCAGCGAGAACCTGCACAAACTTGCCGAGTACGGCACGGTTCTCGAGCGTGATTCCAAGGGCAAGATCAAAGGCTTCGATAAGAAGGCCGTTCAGATCGTCGCGGGCGGAACCTCCCCGATGACGGGCGAAGAATTCCTGCGCCGCGTCGAAGACGGCCTGGCCGACGAGGTGCACCGCATGCTCGAGGACGACGTTGTGCACGCGGCCGAGGACATCGACCTGTGTCTCATCCTGGGCGCCGGCTACCCGTTCCAGATGGGCGGAGTGACGCCGTATCTCGACCGAGTCGGTGCCAGCCAGCGCGCATTCGGCGATACTTTCCATCACCCGCTGATTCGCGGCACGGAATAGGACGGCAGCGCCCCGCTCTCGCGCGGGGCGCTACCGCGTCTCAATCACAGGGGCCAGAACGCCCGCACCTCTACTCGACCGAAGCGCGCCATCGGATGCCGCGCGGCGATGTCGAGCGCGTCATCGAGCGTCTCGCACTCAATAACGTCGAAGCCGGCTATCAGCTCCTTCGACTCGGTGAAGGGACCGTCCGTGACGAGACGGCGACCGCCGCGCACACGCACGGTCACGGCGTCTGCAGCAGGTCGCAGCCTGTCGCCGATCACCGCGGCGCCGCGTGCGTCGAGTTCGGATACCCATTCCTGAATGTTGTCGCCCTCCGGCGTGTATTCCTCTCCGGTCGGGTCGGTGCAGATGAACAGCATGTATCGCATGGTTCTCTCCTCGGTTCTACTTCTCAGTGTCGATTTTCATGATCGGGCGAGACGCCCGATACGTCAGAGCGTCGTTCGGTGAGGGGAAGATTCGACATTCGCGTGCCAGAGCGAAAAAATGTCAGCCGTGGCTGCTCTTCATGCGCTGCGCCAGCGGCCGCGCGACGGGGATCCTGCTGCCGAGTACCTGCGCGACGAGATCGCGGGCGATCTGTTGCGCCGTGAGCCCGGCATCCGCCAGGATCTGATCACGCCCGGCGTGCTCCAGAAACTCGTCGGGAAGGCCGAGTTCATCGACGGCGGTGTCGATGCCGGCCGCACGAAGATCCTGTCGAACGCGGGTTCCGATGCCACCCACGCGGATGCCGTCCTCGATCGTGACCACGATGCGGTGCTCCCCGGCAAGCGTCACGACGCTCTTCGGCACGGGGATGACCCAGCGCGGATCGACGACGGTTGCCCCGATGCCCTGCGCCGCAAGGCGCTCTGCGACCTCGAGCCCGAGTCGGGTCATGGGACCAACCGCGACGATCAGCACGTCTTTGCCCTCGGCCTCTGTCAGCACATCGACGCCGTCATCGAGTCGACGCAGCATGGGGATGTCTGAGCCGATGCCACCCTTGGGGTAGCGCACCACGGTGGGGGCGTCGCCCACGGCGACGGCCTCAGCGAGCTCTTCTCGCAGACGCGGGGCATCCCTCGGCGCGGCGATGCGGATGTGCGGCACGGCCTGCAGAATGGCCAGGTCCCAGATGCCGTGGTGACTGGGGCCGTCCGGACCGGTGACACCGGCCCTGTCGAGAACGAACGTGACACCGGCGTGGTGCAGCGCGACATCCATCATTACCTGGTCGAAGGCGCGATTCATGAAGGTGGCATACATGGTCACGACGGGGTGCATGCCGCCGAACGCGAGGCCGGCCGCGCTCGTCACGGCGTGCTGCTCGGCGATGCCGACGTCGTGCACCCGGGTGGGGAATCGTTCGGCGAAGAGGTGAAGGCCGGTGGGGCGCAGCATCGCCGCCGTGATGCCCACGAGGCGATCATTGCTTTCGGCGAGGTGCAGCATCTCCTCGGCGAAGACATCGGTCCACGAGGCCGAGCCAGGCTCACCGATCGGCTCACCTGTTTCGGGGTCGATCTGCCCGACGGCATGGAACTGGTCTGCCGCGTCGCGCAGGGCCGGTTCGTAGCCGCGCCCCTTCTGGGTGATGGCGTGCACGATGACCGGCGCGCCGTAGCCCTTGGCCTGGCGCAGCGCCTCTTCCATGGCCTCGATGTCGTGACCCTGGATGGGGCCGATGTACTTGATGTCGAGGTTCGAGTACAGGGCCTCATTGTTGGTAAAACGGCTGAGGAAGCCGTGCAAACCCCCACGCACCCCGCGGTAGAAGGCGCGACCGGGTGTGCCCAGATGATCGAAGAGACGCCGACTCCGGTGGTACAGGTCGCGATAGCCACGCCTCGTGCGCACCGTATTCAGGAATCGAGCCATTCCCCCGATCGTCGGGGCATAGGAACGGCCGTTGTCGTTGACGACGATGATGAGCTTGCGGGTGTTGTCGTCGCTGATGTTGTTCAGCGCCTCCCACGTCATACCGCCCGTGAGAGCGCCATCCCCCACGACCGCCACGACGTGCCGGTCGTCTTGCCCGGTCATGGCAAAGGCCCGCGAGATGCCGTCGGCCCACGAGAGCGAGCTGGAGGCATGTGAGCTTTCGACGATGTCGTGCTCGGACTCGGAACGTTGCGGATACCCTGCCAGGCCGTCTTTTTGACGCAGATGGCTGAAATCCTGCCGTCCGGTCAGCAACTTGTGCACATATGACTGGTGCCCCGTGTCGAAAACAACAGCATCGCGCGGCGAATCGAAAACCCGGTGGATGGCCATCGTCATCTCGACGACTCCGAGGTTGGGGCCGAGGTGTCCACCGGTCTTCGAGACGTTCGCCACGAGGAAGTCGCGGATCTCCGCTGCGAGCGTGACCAGCTGCTTCTTCGTGAGTCGATCCAGGTCACGGGGACCATGGATCGACTCGAGGATGCTCATGGTTTCGAGTCTATGCGCGCAGTCTGCACGTGCAATGGACTACGCCACAAGTGAGCGCAACACGTACTGCAGAATGCCGCCGTTGCGGTAGTAGTCGGCCTCTCCCGGCGTGTCGATGCGAACGACCGCATCGAATTCGACCGTCGCCTTGCCCGCGGGCGAGTCGACGGTGGGCTCTGCGACAACGTGCACGGTCTTCGGCGTATTGCCGTCATTGAGCTTCGTCAGGCCCGTGATGCTGATGCTCTCGGTGCCGTCGAGTCCGAGCGATGCCCAGCTCTCGCCATCCGGGAACTGCAACGGGACGACGCCCATGCCGATGAGGTTCGAGCGGTGGATGCGCTCGAAGCTCTCACAGATGACCGCCTGAACGCCGAGAAGACTCGTGCCCTTCGCCGCCCAGTCGCGCGACGAGCCGGAGCCGTACTCCTTGCCGCCAAGGATCACGAGCGGCGTGCCCTGGGCCTGATAGCGCTCCGAGGCGTCGTAGATGAACGACTGCGGGCCTCCCTGCTGCGTGAAGTCGCGGGTGTATCCGCCCTCGACGTCCTCCAGCAGCTGGTTGCGCAACCGGATGTTCGCGAAGGTACCGCGAATCATCACCTCGTGGTTGCCGCGGCGCGAACCGTAAGAGTTGAAGTCCTTGCGGTCGATGCCGTGGTCACTCAGGTAATGACCGGCGGGGCTGTCGGCCTTGATCGAACCGGCGGGCGAGATGTGATCGGTGGTGACGGAGTCGCCGAGCTTGGCGAGCACGCGCGCCCCGGCGATGTCGGAGACCGGAGTGGTCTCGATCGTCATGCCGTCGAAGTACGGAGGCTTACGCACATAGGTCGACTTCTCGTCCCATTCGAAGACGTTGCCGGCCGGAGTCGGAAGCGAGCGCCAGCGCTCGTCACCCTCGAACACGCTGGAGTACTCGTGCGTGAACATCTCCGTGTCGATCGAGGAATCGATGGTGCGCTGCACCTCGGCCGAATCGGGCCAGATGTCCTTGAGGAAGACGTCGTTGCCGTCGCTGTCGGTTCCCAGCGCATCCGACTCGAAGTCGAAGTTCATCGAGCCGGCGAGGGCGTAGGCGATAACCAGGGGCGGGCTCGCCAGATAGTTCATCTTGACGTCGGGGTTGATGCGACCCTCGAAGTTGCGGTTGCCCGAGAGCACGGCAGTGACAGCGAGGTCGTTGTCGTTGATTGCCGCCGAGATCTCGTCGGCCAGCGGACCCGAGTTGCCGATGCAGGTGGTGCAGCCGTAGCCGACCGTGTAGAAGCCGAGCGCCTCGAGATCGTCGGTGAGGCCGGCCTTGGCGTAGTAATCGGTGACGACCTTCGAGCCGGGCGCGAGCGTGGTCTTGACCCAGGGCTTGGCCTTGAGGCCCTTCCTGGCCGCGTTGCGGGCAAGGAGGCCGGCGGCGAGCATCACCGAGGGGTTGGACGTGTTGGTGCACGAGGTGATGGCGGCGATGGTGACGGCGCCGTGATCCAGCGTGAACGTCGAGCCATCCATTGAGACATCCGTGGGCTTCGACGCCGTCTGCGGCGCGTGGCTCACGTGCGTGTGGTGGTGGTGGCTGTGCTCGCTCTCGGGGCTGTTTCCGGGCGGGTCGGATGCCGGGAAAGACTCGGACGTCTCCAGGTCGACCAGATCGTGGTCGGCCGAGGCGTAGTTGTTGAGATCCTTCTCGAACTGGCTCTTCGCGCCGCTGAGCACGATGCGGTCCTGGGGGCGCTTCGGCCCGGCGATCGACGGAACGACCGTAGCGAGATCGAGTTCAAGGTACTCGCTGAACGCGGGCTCGACCGACGGATCGTGCCAGAGGCCCTGAGTCTTCGAATATGCCTCGACGAGTTTGACCTGCTCGTCGCTGCGACCGGTCAGGCGCAGGTAGTCGAGGGTGACGTCGTCGATGGGGAAGATCGCCGCGGTGGAGCCGAACTCCGGGCTCATGTTTCCGATAGTGGCGCGGTTGGCAAGCGGCACCTCGGCGACACCGTCGCCGTAGAACTCCACGAACTTGCCGACAACACCGTGCTGGCGCAGCTGCTCCGTGATGGTGAGTACGACATCCGTTGCCGTGACACCGGTGGGGATGGAGCCCGCAAGCTTGAAACCGACGACCTTGGGGATGAGCATGGAGACGGGCTGGCCGAGCATGGCCGCCTCGGCCTCGATGCCACCGACGCCCCAGCCGAGCACGCCCAGACCGTTGACCATGGTGGTGTGCGAGTCGGTACCGACGAGCGTGTCGGGGTATGCCTGAAGCACGCCGTTGACGCTGCGCGTGTACGTGACGCGGGCAAGGTACTCGATGTTGACCTGGTGCACGATGCCGGTTCCCGGCGGCACCACCTTGAAGTCTTCAAAAGCCGTCTGGCCCCAGCGCAGGAACTGGTAACGCTCGCCGTTGCGCTCGTACTCGATCTCGACGTTGCGCTCAAGCGCGTTCTCGGTGCCGAAGAGGTCGGCGATGACGGAGTGGTCGATGACGAGCTCGGCGGGAGCCAGCGGGTTGATCTTCTCGGGATCTCCCCCGAGGTCGGCCATGGCCTCGCGCATGGTGGCGAGGTCGACGATGCACGGCACGCCGGTGAAGTCCTGCATGACAACGCGGGCAGGGGTGAACTGAATCTCGGTGTCGGGCTCGGAGGTGGGAACCCAGTTGCCGAGAGCCTCGATGTGGCTCTTCGTGATGTTCTTGCCGTCTTCGGTGCGCAACAGATTCTCGAGCAGTACCTTGAGGCTGAACGGGAGCTTCTCGTGCCCGGCTACCGCGTCAACGCGGAAAATCTCGTAGTCGGTAGCGCCGACCGTCAGTGTGTCCTTCGCCCCAAAACTGTCTACTGCAGACACAGCGCCCTCTTCCTCATTGACGGGCGACGGATGACCCGGCCCTGTTCCTCAATATTCGCGGCCGGACAGTATGCGTGCCAGCAAGGCTAACCTAAGTGCCGTGCGGCGACATGCGCCAGACCGCGGCCAAGAATTTATCTTGACGTCGAGATAAATTCTATCATCGAAACGTCAGACTCTGTCGAAGACCAGACCGTGTCTGCGGGCAAAGCGATAGAAGAACTCGATGCCGAGTGAACCGGCGATCCCGACGACGAGGGCATAGCCCAACGCCGCGTCGACGAACACCGTCATCTCGAAGAATGCGCGCGTGAACGGCAGCACGCACACGAGTAGGAAGGCGATGGCCATCGCCGCGAGCAGGGCAATGCGGGCCAAGCTCAGCGGGCGGGCGAGCACACAGACGATCCAGAGGGAGACGCAGAACAGG
This sequence comes from Leifsonia sp. Root112D2, assembly GCF_001424905.1. NCBI lineage: Bacteria > Bacillati > Actinomycetota > Actinomycetes > Micrococcales > Microbacteriaceae > Leifsonia > Leifsonia sp. Root112D2. Next base: position 2,709,683 of record NZ_LMCU01000001.1, on the reverse strand, counting down.
GCGAGCGTTGTCGCGCTGCGTGCGGCATCCGGGGCCAAAGTGCTGTGCAGGGGAATGTAGGCGATGATGCACGTTGCCGCCGCGATGAATCCCGTCGGAATGGAATACAGCAGCACCCGGCGCAACACACCCGGTTGGTAGATGCGCCGGTTGGGAGTGAGGGCGAGAACGAACGACGGAATGCCTATCGCCAGGGTCGAGACCAGGGTGAGTTGCCGGGGCAGAAAGGGGAACCGCCACAGCACGATGGCACTGACAAGTGCGAGCACGATGCCGTAGACGGTCTTGGCCAGAAAGATGTTGGCGACGCGCTCCACGTTCGCTATGACCCGGCGGCCGAGCGCAAGCACGTCGGGCAGGCGGTCGAAGCGGTCGTCGAGCAGCACAAGTCGTGAAACGGCCTTGGTCGCCGCGGAAGCGGTTCCCATCGCGATGCCGAGATCGGCGCTTTTGATCGCCAGGGCATCGTTGATGCCATCTCCGGTCATTGCGACGGTGTGCCCGAGGCGCTGCATAATCTCCACGGCGGATCTCTTCTGCTCCGGTGCGACGCGACCGAAGGCATTCGTATCGCCGAGAGCCTCTTGCAGCGCCGTTTCGTCGGCGAGAGCAGCAGCGTCGGCGGTCCGACCGCCCAGGCCGAGGGAGTCGGCAACGGCAGAGACCGTGACGGGGCTGTCTCCCGACATGATGACCACGCGCACGCCCTGCTCGGCGAAATAGCGTAGCGTCGCGGGTGCCTCGGCGCGCACCGTCTCACGAAACGCGATCAGCGCCGCCGGCGTCAGGCTCGGTGCCTCGGGCTGCAGGAGCGTCGAATCGGGCAGGCCGTCGGCACAGCGTACGAGCGCGAGGGTACGGTGCCCCAGGGCCGCGAGAGAAGTGGCCTGCGCCAGTTCCGCAGGATGCGCTTCGAGCAGCCTCTCGGGAGCGCCGAGCAGCCATCCGGTTGTGACCCCGTCGACCACGAGCGAGACGCCGCTGAACCTGGCGCTCGAGGAGAACGGCACGCGGCGCTCGACCTGAATGCCCTCGGCCCGGAAATGCTCGGAGAGGATGCGTGCGGTGGCATTGGCCGCATCATCCGCACCGAACGCCGCGAGAGCGAGTTCAGAGGATTCGAGAGGCACGCCGGGCAACTCCACGATTCGATCAAAGGTGAGTTCCCCGGTGGTCAGGGTGCCGGTCTTGTCGAGGCAGAGCACATCGACGCGGGCGAGCACCTCCACGGCTGCAAGTTCCTGCACGAGCACCTTGCGCCGGGCGAGCTGCACGGCGGCCACCCCGAACGCCAGGCTGATCAACAGCACCAGTCCCTCGGGAATCATGCCGACCACGCTCGCCACCACGTCGACCACCGCGTGCCGCCACCGATCCTGCAACCACAACTCGTGCCAGCCGCCATAGGTGAAAATTCGACCGACGAGCGTGATCAGAATGAGCGGGCCGAGAATCCAGGAGATATAGACGAGGATGCGATTGGTCGCGTGCCGCAACTCCGAATGCACAAGCGAATGCCTGCGAATCTGGGCAGTGAGCCTGTGCGCATAGGAGTCGGCACCGACGGCCGTCACCACCGCGTAGCCGGTGCCCGCGAGCACGTGTGATCCGGAGAGCACCTGGGCATCAACGTCTTTGACGACGGGCTCCGACTCCCCCGTCAGCAGGGATTCATCGATGCTGAGCCCGACGCTCTCGACGATGCGGGCATCCGCCGGAAGCTGATCGCCGGGGCGCAGCACCAACAGGTCGTCGAGCACTACCGAGGCGAGGGGCACGCTCGTCACGACTCCGTCGCGCTTGACGGTGGCTTCGGGCGCGGCGAGCAGCGCAGCCTTATCAAGCACGATCTTGGCGCGCAGCTCCTGAACGATGCCGATGAGCGCGTTGACGACGACCACGCCGAAGAAGAAGCCGTCGCGCAGATCACCCAGCAGCGCGATGGCGATGAAACACGCCGTGAGAATGCCGTTGAACAGCGTGAAGACGTTCTCGCGCAGAATGTCTGCAACGGTTCGAGAGGTGGGCTGGGCGACATCGTTGCCCCTGCCCGAGGCATGGCGCTCTGCCACCTGCGCGCTGGTCAGGCCGTCCCGGCCCGGCGTCTGCGCCATGGCCTTAGGACTCGGCCCTCGTTGGCTTGGTCGGCGCGAAGACGGCTCGCACGACGAACCAGGTCACGAGCAGCAACGGAGCGTAGAGCGGAAGCCCCATCAACAGCTTGGCAATCGCGAGACCCTCGATATTGTGCGCGAAGTACAGCGGCAGTTCCACGGCAAGGCGCGCCGCGAACATGAGCAGCCACACCACCGTGACCAGTTGCATGATGCGGAACTGCGCACGATTCGCACGCCAGCTCACACCGACATCCATCAGAAATCCGGCGGCGAGGCCTATCAACGGCCAGCCGACGAGGATTGAGACGAGCAACGCCAGGCCGAATGCACCGTTGGTGAGCAGCCCCGGTATGAAATTGTCCTCGCCACGCCCCGTCAGCAACGCGAGAATTGCGGATGCCGCCACGCCGAGAAGGCCGGCGATCGCCTGCGTGACGGGCGTGCGCCCGATCAGCCGGATCACCGTGAAGACCACCGCGACGGCGACGGAGGCGCCGAGCGAGAGCGGCACATTCTTCGTGAAGGTGTAGATGATCAGAAAGACAAGGCCCGGCAGAATGGTCTCGGCGAGACCCCGCACGCCACCGAGAGCACCGAGCATGGCACGTCCGGTCGGCACATCGGAGTCGGTGAGTTGCCCGAGCCCGGACTTTCTCGCGGCCGCGGCCAGGCCTTCACCCAGTGCGGTCGGCACGTCGGAAGGACCGCGCCGGCTCGGCTCGGGACTCGATTCCTGGTCGTTGTCGGTCATGAATGTCGTACCTGGCTCAAATGGAGGCAGGGGCGTCGGGCAACGCGCCGGCAGGCGTGTCGGGCATCCGCAACGGAATCAGATCCCGCGGCGGCATCGGAGTGTTGCCACGCACCACGACGATGCTGCGAAAGAGGTCTTCAACAAGTGCGGCGGCCTCGGGCTGCACCGCAGCCTCGCCCGCGATCACGCCGCGAAGGAACCAGCGCGGGCCGTCCACACCGACAAACCGGGCCAGTCGAGTCTCCGCCGGCGATCCCGGTGCGGTGGCAACGGGAATTTCGGCAACCAGTTCGGGGCCGAAGACCCCGTCGCGCTCCGAGGTGCGGCCGCCCTGGCGTTCCACCTGCTCGGCGATCTGCGCGCGAATCTCGTGCCAGAGCCCGCTCGAACGCGGTGCGGCGAATGGCTGCACCTGCAGGCTCGAGTTGGCATAATCCAGCCCGACGGCCACAACGCGCTGGCTCTCCTCCTCGACCTCGAGGCGAAGGTGCAGACCCTCTCGCGGCAGAATCTTGACTCCGCCGAGGTCGACGTACGGCCGCACCGGGTTGGCCTCACTCTCGTCGAGTGGTCCGTCCAGTTCGCGGTTTTCGGGTGCCGACTTCTGCCAGTTGGCATCGTCGCCCGTGACGATATCGCTCACGCGTGTTCTCCTGACTGCGAAACGGTGTATCCGGTGGAACCGAATCCGGCCTCGCCCCTGTGACTTTCCGGAAGCTGCTGCACGGGAACGAACCGTGCCTGCACCACCGGCATGATGATCAGCTGCGCGATTCGATCGCCGACGGCGATAGCGTACGGCATCGTGGTGTCGGTATTCAGAATCGTCACGCGGATCTCGCCGCGGTAGCCGGCATCCACGGTGCCGGGTGAGTTCACGATGGTGATGCCGTGACGTGCGGCGAGACCGCTGCGAGGTACGACGAATGCCGCGTAGCCCTCGGGCAGGGCAATCGAGGTGCCCGTGCCCACGGTCGCACGGTCGCCCGGGGCAAGCGTTGCGGCCTCTGCTGCGCACAGATCCGCGCCGGCATCACCGGGATGCGCGTATGCGGGAACACGGGTCGCGATGATCGGAATGTCAACGGAATCGGTCACGTGTCGAGGGTAGTGCAGATATCTGATCGAATAGAGCCATGGTTCTGTATCGTGAACGGCTCTGGGCCGCACCGTGGCTGTACATTTCGACGGCTCTCGTCATACCGGCGAGCCTCATCGTCTTCGCACCCATCAACTTCACCGCAGGGGTGATCGTCGCCATCGTGCTCTACGCCGGATGCGTCGGGATGCTCCTCGCGTCCGCCCCGCTCATCGAGGTGAGTGGCGATTCGCTGCGTGCGGGCCGCGCCAGCATTCCCCTGCAGTTCATCGGTGAACCACACGGATACGGGGCGGAAGACGCGGTTCTTGAGCGGGGACAGCGCCTCGATGCGCGCGCGTGGCTGCTCATTCGCGGCTGGATCAAGCCAGTCGTCAAGGTGCCTATCCTGGATGCCTCGGACCCGGCGCCGTACTGGCTGCTGTCAACACGAAGCCCGGACCGACTGGTCCGGGCTCTTGGTGAGGCTCGTCGTTCTTCGGCGAAGGGTGACGCCGACGCCGCTTAGGCGGCGCACTCCGAGCAGATCGGTCCGAGCTTGGTCTGGTGGTCGATCTGCGAACGGTGCTTCACCAGGAAGCAGTTCACACAGGTGAACTCGTCAGCCTGGGGAGGCAGCACAACCACGTCGAGATCGAGGTCGGAGAGGTCTGCTCCGGGCAACTCGAACCCGCCGGGGTTGTCTGCGTCATCCACGTCGACAACACCGGACATCTTGTCCGGAACCCGCTCCTTTAACGCCTCGATCGACTCGGAGTCGTCCTCGGTTTTACGCGGTGCGTCGTAATCCGTTGCCATGCCCATCCACTTCTCGCCTCGGCTGCCGATCCATGCGATACGGCGGCCATAGTTTGCATCAATTGGGGACGAATAGCAAACCACTGATTTGCCTGCCGTCTCCTGTTGCATCATCAACTTGTGACGCGCCTGTCGTATTCCCCGGAAAACCGCAGCCATCATGACATCCTTGCCACGTACAGGGAGAGCTGTGGAGGCGTTTCATCATGCAGGATTTGACAGTCATCGGAGTAGAGAACGGTGCTCTCCTCGCCGCGAGCGACGACGGTGAACGTTACCGCATCGCCATCGACGAGGTTATGCAGTCGCGATTGCGCCAAAACAGGCCAGAATCGCAGCAGACAGGGCCCAAGCTCTCACCGCGCGAGGTTCAGGCACATATACGTTCCGGCATGTCCGCGGCCGATGTCGCGACGCTGACCGGTGCGTCGCTGGAGTACATCCAGCGTTTCGAGGGGCCGATTCTCGCCGAGCGCGAACATATCGTTGCATCCGCCCTGAGCGTTCCCGTGCACACGACCGCCGAGGTCGACCCGCTCGGCGAGTCCGCGACATTCGGCACCGTGATCCGCGAACGGCTGGCGTCGCTGAGCGCGTCGGGTGAGCGCTGGGCAAGCTGGAAAGAGCAGGAAAGCGGCTGGGTCGTCAAGTTGGCCTTCACCGCCGACGAGATCGACCATGACGCCCGCTGGGGCTTCGACACGCGCAAGCACGCTCTGTCGCCGTTGAACTCCGAGGCCACCACGCTTTCCCAGCAGGGAGAGTTGCAGGGCGCCCTGATTCCTCGGCTTCGGGTGGTGAGCCCGCGCTCGAACGAACCGGATGACTCGCGCTTCGACAGCGGAGCCTTCACCTTCGTGGATGACTCCCCCGAGAATTCGGCTCCGGACTCCGCGGCGATTCTCGAACAGGTCTCGCTGTCTCGCTCGGCGCCGGCATCCAATAACTCGATAGCCGTCACCGCCATCAAGAGGTCGGCCGACGACGGCAAGAAAGACGTTCACCAGACCGCCGATCTGCTCGAAGCGCTGCGCAAACGCCGCGGCGAGCGAGAGTCGGCGAGCTACTCGGAGGCAGACGAGGACACCGTGGAACGCCCCTCGGGACCACGCCTGATCGATGTGCCACTCGATGATTTCGACGAACTCGACGGCGGATCGACGGTCTCGCACGAGACGTCACCAGGTCTGCAGGCCCGTTCGAACGCGTCGGCGACGGGCCCGGTCAAGAAGGGGCGAGCGTCTATGCCGAGCTGGGACGAGATTGTGTTCGGTGCGCGCACCGACGACGACTTGGCTTGAGGCTCTTGTAGAGCGTGAGGCTCTCGCTGGCTTGAGTTTCTTGAGCTACCGCTCGTAGCCGCCCAGACGAATCAGGGGCACGCGAGTCTCCTCGTCGCTGAACGAGCCGTGCTGGCCGATCATGTCGCGGCTGGCCGTGTTCGTTTCGCGTGAGTCGTAGTAGGTCACGCGGCGTCGTGCCGCCACCATGACGTCTCCAATGCGCGGCAGCACCTCTGCGTCGACCTCGGCGCCGAACCAGCCCGCGGCGACCGCCTCGCTCCTCGTGGCTACCCAGGCGCGATCCCCCTCGATGTCGCGCCATCGCTCGGCGAGGGAATCGGCGTCACCGCTTGTGCCGCCCGGTTCGAGATGAAGGTGCAGGCAGCGCGGATCGCCGGCGACGTGGCGCACCCCCGCGACCAGCTCGGGCACGGTATCGAAGAGTATCTGGGCCTCGCGCGGCACGTCCAGCACGCCGTGATCGGCGGTGACGAGCGCAGACTCGCCCGCGCGCAGCCCTGCGCCGAGGGTGGACATCTCGGAATCGAGGGTCTCCAACTGCGCGAGCCAGGCATCCGACTGCCAGCCGTGCGCGTGGGCGGCGACGTCGAGCTCGTGCACATAGAGATAGATGAGCGCCTTGCCACCGCGATCCAGGATCGCGCGGGCGGCGGCGAAACGGTCGGAGATGCGATTGGCCGGCACATACTGCGCGCCGCGCAGCACGGCACGGGTGAACCCCGAGTCGCTGTGGCGGGCCTGGGCTATTGCATAGCTCGGTATCCCCTGGGCCGACGACTGTTCGAAGATCGTCGGATACCGCTGCCAGCGTGCCGGATCGAGGCGATCGTCCCAGCCGTTGAGCTGGTTGACCGTGCGGTCGTGTGCGGCGTCGAACACGCGATAGCCGACCAATCCATGCTTGCCCGGAGTCACCCCGGTGCACAGCGTTGCGAGGGCTGCGGCCGTCGTTGTGGGAAATCCGCTGGCGAGCGTGGACGTCTTCGACAGCCGGGCGCTCAGGTACCTGGCGTGTCCGCTGCGTGCACGCAGGGCTGCCGCGCCGAGTCCATCGACGACTATCACCACCGTGCGCTCGGTTCGTGGCAGGCTCATGGCGTTGTTCTGGCCATGAAGCGATGCCAAGGAACTTGGCAGAACGTCGGCAAGGCTCAATCCGTGGGAATACGGCGCCGGTAGCATGAGATCCATCGGGCTCAGTTTGCCATAGGCGACTGGACCCGCTCGCTTGTGCCCCGCGACACAGCCGGCAACACCGAATGGCCCGCCACCCAAGAATGACTCAATGAGCCCGACAGACGACACCACAGCAGTCAGTACCGAACGCATCGAAGACGTCGACGTGACGACGGAGATGCAGGGATCGTTCCTCGAATACGCCTATTCGGTGATCTACTCCCGTGCCCTCCCCGACGCGCGCGACGGGCTCAAGCCCGTGCAGCGTCGCATCCTGTACCAGATGGCCGAGATGGGGCTGCGTCCCGACCGCGGTCACGTGAAGTCCGCTCGCGTCACGGGTGAGGTCATGGGCAAGCTGCACCCGCACGGAGACAGCGCGATCTACGACGCGCTCGTGCGAATGGCCCAGGACTTCACCCTGCGGGTGCCCCTCATCGACGGTCACGGCAACTTCGGCTCGCTCGACGACGGGCCCGCGGCCGCACGGTACACCGAGGCTCGCTTGGCCGCCGCGGCGCTGGCCATGACCGAGAATCTCGACGAAGACGTCGTCGACTTCGTGCCCAACTACGACAACCAGCTGACCCAGCCGGAAGTGCTGCCCGCGGCGTTTCCCAACCTGCTCGTCAACGGAGCCAGCGGCATCGCGGTGGGCATGGCCACGAATATGGCCCCGCACAACCTCATCGAGGTGGTGGGGGCTGCCCGGCACCTGCTGGCGAATCCGGATGCCACGCTCGAGGACCTCATGGAGTTCGTGCCGGGCCCGGACCTGCCGACCGGCGGCACCATCGTCGGCCTGGCCGGCATTAAAGACGCCTACCTCAACGGCCGGGGCAGCTTCAAGACGCGCGCCCGCGTCGCGGTCGAGTCGATCACCGCCCGCAAGAGTGGTCTCGTCATCACGGAGCTGCCCTACCTGGTCGGCCCGGAGCGCGTGATCGAGAAGATCAAGGACGGCGTCACCGCCAAGAAGCTCAGCGGCATCTCGGACGTGACGGATCTGAGTGACCGCAGCAAGGGCCTGCGTCTCGTGATTGGCATCAAGACCGGTTTCAGCCCCGAGGCGGTGCTCGAGCAGCTCTACCGCTACACGCCGCTCGAGGACGGTTTCTCGATCAACAACGTGGCTCTCGTCGACGGCGGCCCACAGACGCTCGGCCTGCGCGAGTTGCTGCAGGTCTACGTGGACCACCGCATCGAGGTCGTCACCAGGCGATCCCGGTACCGTCTGGCCCGCCGGCGCGATCGCCTGCATCTCGTGGAGGGCCTCCTCATCGCGATCCTCGACATCGACGAGGTCATCCAGGTCATCCGCACGAGCGACGACACGGACCAGGCCCGCAGTCGCCTCATCGACGTCTTCGACCTCAGCACGCTGCAGGCTGAGTACATTCTCGAGTTGCGCCTGCGCCGACTCACCCGATTCGAGCGCATCGAACTCGAGGCCGAGCGCGACAAGCTGCGCGCCGAGATTGAGGCGCTCGAGCACCTGCTGGCGAGCGAGGCGCGCATCCGGGAACTGGTCTCCGACGAGTTGCAGGCGGTCGCCGAGAAGTTCGGCACACCACGTCGCACCCTGCTCACCGAAGCGCGTCCGTCGATCGCCACAGTGGGCTCGAAGCGTGGCGCGCCCGTGCTCGAGGTCGCCGACACGGCCTGCAGGGTGTTCCTCAGCGCCACCGGGCGCATCGCCCGCGTGGATGCCCAGCCCGACGACGACGGAGCGCTGGAGCGCATCATGGCCCCGGCCCGCCGCAGCAAGCATGACGCCATAGCCTCTTCGCTCACCACGACGAGCCGCACCGAGATCGGGGCGGTCACGAACCGTGGCCGCATCATCCGCTTCTCCCCCGTCGACCTGCCGGTGATGCCGGCCAATTCCATTCAGCTGGGCGCCGGAGTCAAGGTCGGTGCCTATCTCGCGCTCACCGATCGCTTGGAGCGTGTGCTCGCGATCGTCTCGCTCAGCGCCGACGAACCAATAGCCCTCGGCACGGCACAGGGCATCGTCAAACGTGTCACGCCGGGCGACTGGGCGAACCGGCCTGAATTCGAGATCATCTCGCTCAAGTCGGGCGACGCCGTGGTGGGCGCCGTGCACTCGCGCGACGGCGATGAACTCGTGTTCGTGGCGTCCGACGCCCAGCTACTGCGTTTTTCCGCGGGAGCGGTGCGTCCACAGGGTCGCACCGCCGGCGGCATGGCCGGCATCAAGCTCGGCGCGGATGCTCATGCCATCTTCTTCGGACGCGTCACCGCAGAAGAACAGGAGAGCGCCGTCGTCGCCACCGTCGCGTCGGGTTCCGAGACGCTGCTCGGGGTGGACCCCGGCAGCGCGAAGGTGAGCGCCTTCTCAGAATTTCCCGCGAAGGGCCGCGCAACCGGCGGCGTTCGGGCCCAGCGCTTCATCCGGGGTGAGAACCAGCTTGCGCTCGCCTGGGTCGGGCCGGCGCCCGCGCGTGCGGTGGGAGCTGACGGGGCGACGCGAACGCTGCCCGAATCGGGTGCGAAGCGCGACGCATCCGGCACGCCCCTCGACAGCGCCATCGGCGCCATAGGAACGTCTGTCGGCGCGTAAGGGTTTTAAGCGTCGATACGCTCGCGACTGAGCGTGTCGGAACTGTCGATGATGAACTCCTTGCGTGGGGGCACGTCGTTACCCATGAGCAGTTCGAACACCGTGGCCGCCTGCTCGGCGTCGGGAACACGCACCCGCCGCAGCGTGCGGTGCGCCCTATCCATGGTGGTGGTGGCGAGTTGGTCTGCATCCATCTCGCCGAGCCCCTTGTAGCGCTGAATGGGCTCCTGGTAGCGCTTGTTGCTGCGCTTCAGCCCGGCGAGCACCTTCGTGAGCTCCGCCTCGGAGTAGGTGTAGATGGTCTCGTTCGGCTTGCTGCCCGGGTTGACGACCACGACGCGGTGCAGTGGCGGCACGGCAGCAAAGACGCGCCCCTCCTCGATCATCGGCCGCATGTAACGGAAGAACAGCGTGAGCAGCAGAATGCGGATGTGCGCACCATCGACATCCGCGTCGCTCATGATGATGACCTTGCCGTAACGCGCCTGCGAGAGGTCGAAACTGCGGCCGCTACCCGCACCGATCACCTGGATGATCGACGCGCACTCGGCGTTGCCGAGCATGTCGGCGACGGATGCCTTCTGCACGTTGAGGATCTTGCCGCGGATCGGCAACAGCGCCTGGTGCTCGCTGTCCCTGGCTCGCCGTGCCGTACCGAGCGCGGAATCGCCCTCGACGATGAACAACTCGCTGTTGCCGACATCGTTCGAGCGGCAGTCGACGAGCTTGGCGGGCAGCGACGAGGTCTCGAGCGCGTTCTTGCGCCGTTGCGTCTCCTTGTGCGCGCGGGCAGAGATGCGTGACTTCATCTCGGCGACGACCTTGTCGAGCAGCAGGGCGGACTGGGCCTTGTCGTCGCGCTTGCTCGAGGAGAAACGCTCGCCCATTGCCTTCGCCACCACCTGCGCCACTATCGCGCGGGCGGCGGGAGTTCCGAGTACCTCCTTGGTCTGGCCCTCGAACTGCGGTTCGGGAAGGCGCACGGTGAGCACGGCGGTGAGCCCGGCGAAAATATCGTCCTTGTCGAGCTTGTCGTTGCCCGCCTTCAGTCGGCGCGCGTTCTGCTCGACCTGCTGGCGCAGGAACTTGAGCATGCCAGCGTCGAAGCCGGCCTGGTGGCTGCCGCCCTTGGGCGTGGCGATGATGTTGACGAAACTGCGGATGACGGTGTCGTAGCCCGTGCCCCAACGCAGGGCGATATCGACCTGGCAGTCACGCTGCAACTCGGTCGGAATCATGGCGCCGCTGTCGGAGAGCACGGGCACCGTCTCGGTGAAGGTGCCGTCGCCCGTGAGGCGCCACGTGTCGGTGATGGCGGTGTCGGGTGCCAGAAAATCGACGAACTCGGAGATTCCGCCCTGGTAGCTGAACTCCTCGACGAGCTTCTCTTCGCCGCGGTCATCGGTGATGTGCAGCTTCAGGCCGGGCACGAGGAAGGCGGTCTGCCGGGCCCGCCCGAGCATGTCCTCGGTCTGGAACTCGGCGCCCTTGGTGAAGATCTGCCGATCCGCCCAGTACCGGATGCGTGTGCCCGTGACACCCTTCGCGACCTTGCCGACCACGCGCAGTTCGCTCTTCTTCTCGAACGGCGTGAACGGGGCATCCGGGCTCACCCCATCGGTATCCGCGAAGATGCCGGGCTCACCGCGGTGAAAGGACATGGCCCAGGTCTTGCCATCACGGTCGACCTCGACATCGAGTCGCTCCGAGAGCGCGTTGACGACGGATGCGCCCACGCCGTGCAGGCCGCCGGAGGACGTGTACGAGCCCGAACCGAACTTGCCGCCGGCGTGCAGCTTGGTGAAGACCACCTCGACGCCGCTGAGCCCGGTCTTCGGCTCGATGTCGACGGGGATTCCGCGGGCCTTGTCACGCACCTCGACGCTGCCATCGGAGTGCAGCACGATGTCGATGTCGTTGCCGTGACCGCCCAGGGCCTCATCGACGGAGTTGTCGATGATCTCCCAGAGGCAGTGCATCAGGCCTCGGGAGTCGGTGGACCCGATATACATGCCGGGCCGTTTACGCACGGCCTCCAGCCCCTCGAGTACCGACAGATGCCTCGCGGAATAGTCCGAACTCGCCACCAATGCTCCCTGCACGCTGTGTACGCCGCGCAGCTTTCGAATATAAGGCGGACTGCGTGCGGCCAGAACTCAAGCGTAGTCAGGGATCGGCGCTGCCAGCGGCATCGACACCCGTGCGCGCGCGAGCCGACCGGTAAGTCGGTGCACAGGCTACGCGGTGAGCGAAAATACCGGCCTCAATGGCATATTCACGGCGCGAACGTGCTTGACTGAGGTAACCGAGTTGAACGGTTCGGGGTGAGGAGGAAAATCTGATGTCTACGATTACCGCGGAAAACGGTGCGGTCGACGAACTTCCTGCCGGCCCCCAGCTCACGGCGGCAGACCGCTGTGACGCCTGTGGAGCGCAGGCTTATGTGCGTGTTGAGGTAGCCAACGGCGAGTTGCTGTTCTGCGCCCACCACGCCAAGAAGCATCAGGAGAAGCTCTCGAGCATCGCTACGAGCTGGCACGATGAGTCCAGCCGCCTGTTCGACGAACAGCGCGCCTGAAGCCACAGCGCGCGAGTTCGCGCACGACGCACGACCAACGGGATCGCTGAGGCGATCCCGTTGCTCGTTTGCGGTCAGGTCGTTTCCGGTGAATCGCCGACGTATCGCCGAGGCACCCTGGCCGCGATGCGCGCGGCTATCTCGTCGCCGAGTGTTGCAGTGAGGTCCCCCCACTGCCGCACCGTCTGCTCACCGAGGCTGCCGTCTCCGAACAACACGGCCTGATCGCCGACGCTGACATCCGAGCCGGTCACCTTAAGTGTCAGGCTGTCGCGTTGAACATCGACGATGCGATGCCGCACGCCACCCACCGAAACTTCTACCTTGCCCGCAACGTTGCGCGGCACACCGTCGCCGTAGCCGGCGGAGACCCAGGCGTGTGCTGTTCCATCGGCTGCAACACGCGAGCCGAGCACTTGGGCGCGCAGCGACATGACGGGCGTCAGGCCGATCTCGGCGGGTGTCACCCCGTCGATAGAGGGTATGCCCCAGCAGTGGCCGCCCATTCGCACCATATCGAGCCGTACATCTGCGCGCCGTAGCCCGGCCGAACTCGCGGCCAGGTGCCGCACCGCGACGGTCGCGCCGAGCTCGCGCGCAACGGAAACGCCGTCGAGGAGGCGCTCGAGCGACAGGGTGTCTTCCTCCTCGGATGCCTCAGCGATATGCGTCCACACGGCGTGCGTGCGCACGAGTCCGGCGCGCTCCAGTCTCACCGCGGCGTCGACGAGCGCCGGCCAGTCTGCGTCTGTGGCGCCGTTGCGGTGCAGGCCGGTGTCGAGTTTGAGGTGCAGGCGCGGCGCGACGAAACCAGTAGTGTGCACGAGTGTTCGCGCGGCATCCGCTATGCCAGCCAACTCGGAGACGCTCGAGACCCCCAGATCTATTCCTGCGCGGATGGCCGGGGCGAAGTCTTCGCCGGGCGGGTAGAGCCACGACAGGATGGTGACCTCGTCGCCGATTCCGGCCTCGCGCAGCTCAAGTGCGGTGTCGAGGTCAAGGGCGCCAATGGCGCGCACGCCACGCGACACGGCGTGTCGGGCGACTCTCACACGCCCGTGACCGTACGCGTTCGCCTTGACGACGACCATCAGTTCTGCGGGAGCGACCGTCGAACGCAGATGATCGATGTTGGCGCTCAGCGCATCGAGATTGATGACCGCCTCAACCAGCGGAGCGCTCATGCGGGTTCCCCTTTCGCGTAGCGGTGTACGCGAGCGCTCAATCGCGTAGTGATCTCTGCACTGTGCGTGTCCAGCGTGCGTGCGTGCTGCACAGCGGTCGGTTCACCGCGAGACGCGTCGCCGAGCACGGTAGCCTCCGTGCCGAGCGAGGGTGCAGCGACATCGCCGAGATCGAGCATGAACGCGTCCATCGCCACCCGGCCGGCAATGGTGTGCGTTGCGCCGTCTACTGCCGCTGTGGCCGTGTTGCTCGCCGCGCGCGAAAGTCCGTCGCCGTAGCCGAGCGGCACGAGCGCAAGCGTGGTCTCGCTCGCGGTGCGGTAGGTGTAACCGTAGCTGACGCCCTCATCGATGCCGGCCCGTTTCGTGGCCGTGACGGGCGCCCACAGACGCATGACGGGTGGCAGAGCATCCACGTCGTCGCCTTCGCTGACTCCGAAGAGTTCAGCACCGATGGGAGCCACGGCAGGGAGAACCGTTATTCCGAGGCGGGCCGCGTCGGCAATCATGATCGACAGTTCGGTGTCATCGAATCCCGGGATGCCACTGCCGCCATCAGCTACCAACACCAGGGCCCGCACCCCCGCGGCGACGCTGCGATGGTATTCGGAGCGGGAGCGAACCGCCGGCGTGATCTTCAGAGATACGGCGCGGTCGAAACCCTCGTCGGAGGCGTGCTGGGTCGTGATGATGAGGGCATCGGGAGCCAGCGCGCGGAGCTGAACCGCATCGTCGACCCGGGCCACCACGAAGGCATCTATCCCCGACTCGACGAGCGCCGGCACCACGACAGCGAGACCGTGGCCCCAGGCATCCGCACCGACATCGACCAACAGCGGCTCGCCCAATCCCTCGCGCACAGTGGCGACGTTCTGCGCGAGGCGCTCCAGATCGATCTCCGCTTCGCGGAACGGGACCGCCCGCACGGGCAGGCCGGTCATGCCGCCGCCCTGACGCGGAGGATGGCTCATGCGCCGATGATCTTCTCGAATCGCGGGCGGGTTCCCCTGCGGATGCCTGTCACCGAGGGCTTGTGCTCGTAGATGCCCGGCAGCCAGTTTCCCTCCACCACGAGAGGACCCTCCGCGCCGATGACGAAGTCCCAGCCGACATACGGCATCTCGGGCACGAGGCGGCCGATCCCGCCGATCAGCGTTTTGAGTTCCTCGACGAGCGGCAGCTGGAAATCGGGGATCGAGACGCCGGACTCCGGGTGCGTCGGAAAGCTGTTCGTGTTCTTGCCCGTGTGCCCCACGCCGAAGGAGTGTCCGTTTTCGTCGAGCATCGTGTAGAAGCCGCCGGAGATGGGCTGATCGCTCACGGAACCGCGGCCGAACTTCTGTGCCCACGAGAGTATGTGAACGTCGGTGCCGTCGAAAAAGGTGTTGACCCGCGTCGTGTTGACCGTTCCGGGGCAGACGGCGGCGAGATCGGGATGCTGGGTGATGTTCTCCTCAAGCAGGATCTGGCCCTTGTCTCGCAGCTCCGTCAAGAACGCCTCCCAGTCGGTCACCTCGGCAACGACATAGCGTTCGACGCCCTGCCCCGCCTGGCCGAGCGGTGCCTTGCCGATGACGAACTCATAGCGCTGCGCGAAGTCTCGCACGTCGTCGGGCGTGCTGGTACGCAGGTCGAGCCACTCCCGGCCGAGATAGGCACCGAAGGTGTGATTGAACGCGATCTTGTCGTGAAAGAGCGAGCGTTTCGACACCGCGTCGTATTTCATCGCGATGTGGTTCGAAATGGGCGAGGTCATGAACGTGCGCCGCTCGGCGCGATTCAGCATCGCAAAATCGAGCTCGAAATAGTCATTGAATGCCGTGTCGCGAAACGCCGCCGACCAGATCATGTCGAGGAAGACCGCAGGGGCCCAGCGACCGTGCTGCTGTGCCGCAATGCGCGCGCGCTCCGCCACAGAGCGCAGGTTCAGACCCTTGGCCCGCTCGATGAAGAAGCCGATTCGATTCTTCACTCCGAGGTGCATGCGGGCCATTCGATGATCCTTCGTGTCGTCTGTACTCGTCGTTCGCGCGGTGGGTGCCCGCTGCTGCTACCGAACGCGGCGAATGATGCCCATCGGCGTGCTCTCGTGGCCCTGTCCCAGCGGGTTGTCCTTCAGGATGCGCTCCACCATGCGATCACCGGCACGATCGACCGTCGAACCGAGCACGTTGCCGCCGATGTCGTTGATGTCCACGACGAACACATCCACGGGCCGGAAGAGAGCGGCACGCAGGCGTGCCGCCGCGGCGCGTGGGCGATCGGGAGCCAGAACGACCTGGGAGTTGTACGGCGGAATGGTGCCGCTGGTTGGTCCGTCGATTCCACGGGCCTTGGGCCCCGCGACGCGATAGAAGTCTCCATGGCGTCCGAACAACTTGGTGACGGCGGAGACCGCTGCGGCGAGCAGGATGCGCGGCGTACCGCATTCGCGCAGCGCCATCTCCATGGTCTCTGGCATGCCGAGTCCGATGCCGTATGGCGTCTTGACAACATACTTCGAGAGCCTCAGCGCCAGCTTGCGCGGTGTGATCGAATCCATCGGATAGGAACGCCCCTGGGTGATGGCGACGATCTTCTCGGTGACAAACAGGATGTCGCCGTCTTCCAGGCTGCCGTCGGCGAAGGTCGTCACGATCTCCACGATGTCGTCATCCGGCCCGACCAATCGGGTCTTGAGCGGGATTCTGAGATAACGAACGCCGTCGATCTCTGTCTCGAGGCTCTTGCCCGGGTTCGCTTCAGCGACCATCGCGCTGCGTTCCTCTCCTGATCACCACTGCCACATCACAGGCCTTCCTGGGCCCGTGTTTACTCGAGCCGGTGTCTACTCAAGATAATCGCGCAGCGACTGCGACCGCGAGGGGTGGCGCAGCTTGGCCATCGTCTTCGACTCGATCTGACGGATGCGCTCACGCGTCACCCCGAAGGTGTCACCAATCTGGTCGAGAGTCTTGGGCATGCCGTCGCCCAGTCCGAAGCGCATGCGAATGACGCCGGCCTCCCGCTCGGAGAGCGAGTCGAGCAGGCTCTCCAGCTGCTTCTGCAGCATCGTGAAGCCCACGGCGTCGGCCGGAACGACGGCCTCAGTGTCTTCGATCAAGTCACCGAACTCGCTGTCGCCGTCCTCGCCGAGCGGGGTGTGCAGCGAGATGGGCTCGCGCCCGTACTTCTGCACCTCCACGACCTTCTCGGGGGTCATGTCGAGCTCGCGGCTCAGCTCCTCGGGCGTGGGTTCACGACCGAGATCCTGCAGCATCTGGCGCTGCACGCGTGCCAGCTTGTTGATGACCTCGACCATGTGCACCGGAATGCGGATGGTGCGGGCCTGGTCGGCCATCGCGCGGGTGATCGCCTGACGGATCCACCAGGTGGCGTAGGTGGAGAACTTGAAGCCCTTGGTGTAGTCGAACTTCTCGACCGCACGGATGAGGCCCAGATTGCCCTCCTGGATCAGGTCGAGGAACTGCATGCCCCGTCCGGTGTAACGCTTGGCGAGAGAGACAACCAAGCGCAGGTTTGCACCCAGCAGGTGACTCTTGGCACGCTGCCCGTCGCGGGCGACCCACTTGAGCTCACGCGTGAGTTCCTTGCTCATACTCGACGTGTTGGCGAGCTTGTCCTCGGCGAACAGGCCGGCCTCGATGCGCATGGCCAGCTCGACCTCTTCGGCCGCGTTGAGCAGAGCGACTTTACCGATCTGCTTCAGGTAGTCCTTGACCGGATCGGCTGTGGCGCCGGTGATGGCGGCCGAGTAGACCGGAATATCGTCATCTTCGTCGACCGCGCGCAGAACGAGCGCGCCTGTCGGCAGCGGCTCGGTGGTGCCACCGTTGCCCGAGTCGTCGTCATCGTCGGCGTCGACCGCGGCGGCATCAATCTCGTCTTCGGAAATCTCGCTGGTGGGCTCATCGCTCGAGCCAGCCTTCTTACGGGCGCGGCCCTTGGGCGCGGACTCGGCGACGGGTGCCTTGGAGGCGGCGGTCTTCGTCGTGACGGCACTCTTCGTTTCCGCCGGCTTCTTTGCGGCGGGAGCCTTCTTCGCTGCCGCGGTGGTCTTCGTTGCAGTGGATGTCTTCGACGGCGCAGCCGCCGTCTTTTTTGCTGTCGTGGTTGCCATGGGAACACCTTTCAGACCGGGCACAGGCGATACTTTCGAAGCGCGGGAGGGGCCAGGCTCAGGTTGCATGTGAACATTACTAAGACCCATGTCAAGTCCTGAGTCTCAATCGCGACCGATACATGATCGATCGCACCCAGGATATGAACGGGTCCAGAATCAATTATTGCATGCTTTCGAGTTGAACCCTGCCACCGGCCCGGGCCACTTCACGACGAGCTCCGCCTGCGCCATCGTTCCACAAGTGCAACCCACAGCGGCCCCACCTCTATTCCCTCGTCGTCTGAGAGCTGGCGCCGTGTGCGCCGCCTGGCGCGCACAAGAAAAACGACTCCGATTCCTATCACGACGTATTCAATGGCGAACGCCCAGCGAAAGGAACTGAGCGCGTAGAGATCGGATGCCGCCCCGCCAGCCACACGAATCGCATTCTGCGTATCCATGGCGATTCCTATCAGGAACATCATCACGAAACTCGCCAGAAAGCCGCCGACGTTCACGATGCCGTTCGCGGAGCCGAGGCTGTGCAGGGGATTGAACGTTCGCGCGAAGTCGAAGCCGATGAGCGATCCGGGGCCGCCGATCCCCATCGCCACGAGCAGAAGCACGATCAGCCAGAACGGTGGCGTGCCCGGCCAGAGCAGCACGAAGGCCCAGGCCACTCCGACAAGCAGCACGATGGCGAGCACGATGTTGCTGCGCCGCAGGGGAAAGCGCGCAGTCATGAGTCCGAGAAGGGGGCCGACGATCACACCGGCAGCCACCATCACGATGAGAGCGGCGGCCGCATCCCCCGCGTCGTAGCCGAGCCCGTAGACCATGAAGGGAAAGCCCCACATCAGGCTGAAGACGGTGCCGGATGACTGGGTGGTGAAATGCGACCAGAACCCCAGTTGGGTGCCCGGTCGTTTCAGGCTCACCCGCAGCGCCCGCAATGCTTCGGGCCAGCTCGCCGGCCGCGGACCCTCACGTGAACTCTTCGGCCGGTCCGTTATGACGATGACGATGCCGATGAAAGCCAGGACCGACAGGGATGCCGCAGACAGAAACGCGGTGGTCCAGCCGGCCTGGTGCAGCACCAGTGCGAACGGGATGGCCGAGAGCACCTGGCCGAACTGACCGATGTTGCCTATCCACTGGGAGAGCTGGGGCACAATGCGGCCCTGGAACCAGGAACTCGTGAGCCGCATCAGGGAGGTGAACACCGTCGCGTCTCCGGCACCGACCAGCACGCGTCCGAGAATCGCGACGCCTATCGTCGGCGCAATGGCCACGGTCACCTGACCCACGACCATCAGCGCGGTTCCGACGGCCATCAACCATCGCGATCCGACCCTGTCGATCAGCACGCCGACGGGAACCTGCATGACGGCATAGACGACGATCTGGAGCACGGCCAGGGTCGACAGAACCGACGCCGTGCTGTGGAAGCGATCGGTGGCCGCGACACCGGCAACGCCTATCGTCGTGCGCTGCATGACGGCGATGAGATAGGCCAGAACCCCGACCCCGAAGATCAGCCAGGATCGTCGGGAGTTCACCTGACTAATCTAGCCAATTCCGTCTCGACCAAAAAACCCTTGACGGGCACGTCAGCGCGCGGTACCCGTCTCGTCATCACCGTGTCGACGAAACGCGAGGAAGTTCTCGAGTTCGGCCGCTATCTCGTCGGCAGAGGGCAGTTCGCCGTCGACATCCGTCAGCGGCGAATGGATCGGGCTGTCCGCCATGTAGGCGTCGTGGCGTTCCTCGAGGGTGCCGACAAGCCGACCCAGTTCACCGTTCGCCGCGACCTGTTCGTCGATGTTCGCGATGAAGTCCCTGTCTTGCTGTCGCAGGCTGTCCGTCGGAAAGATGAGACCCGTCGCGGCGCCGATGCTTTCCAGCGCGGTGATTGCGGCCGCCGGATACTCGGTGTCGGCCAGGTAGTGAGGAATCAGGAGGACGAAGCCGGCGATCGGATAGCCCAGCTGCTGCATGCGGTATTCGAGCAGGTGCAGCGCGTTGGACGGAACCTGGGTGTGCGGCCGCCACACCGACATGCTCTCAATGAGCTCGGCGCGGTTGCCGCTCACGGTGAGACCTATCGGCCGGGTATGCGGCACGGGCATGGGAATGGAGTGCACCCACGTGGCGCTCTTCACCTTGTAACGGTCGAGCAGCTCGAGCACGGCGGCGGTGAAGCGCTCCCACTGGAAGTCGGGCTCGAACCCGGTCAGAAGCAGGAAGGGCTGGTGCAACTCGTCATACGCGAGATACAGCTTGAGGGTCGCCGGCTGGTAGTCGCTGAGGTGATCCTGATCGAAGTAGATCGTGGGCCGCCGTGCGCGATAGTCGAGCAGAATGTCGGCGTCGAACGTCGCGACATCCGTGTGTTCAAGAGTGGAAAGCAGATGGCTGCTGAACTGGGTGACTCCCGAGCCGGCGTCCGCGAAACCCGTGAGGCCGGCGACGAGGTGCAGGCCCTCGGGAACCCTGTCGATGTCGGGGTTCAACTCATACAACTCGCTGGGTTCGCGCATGCATTAACTCTAATCGTCGGTCTCTGCACGAGGCCCGCAGAAGACGCCCGCTGAGCCACGCCCAGAGCGAACAGCTAGATTCGAAGCATGACTGTGCCCCGCATAAGCGTTCCCACCCTGACTGTCGTTTCCTCCCCCGTCGTGACCGAGCCGGATGCTCCGCTCGTCGTGATAGCCGCATCCGCCGGCGCCGACGAGGCGGCCGGACCGGTGCTGTGGGCCTCGGATTCATTCGACGGAGTTGCTCAGCAACTGCGCGCTGTCGGCTTCACCGGCCATAAAGACGAATTGGTGCGTCTGCCGGGAATGGACGGCGGTCCCGCACTCGCCGTGATAGCCGTGCCTGCCACGCACTCCCCCGACGAACTGCGCTACGCGTTGGGCTCCGCCGTTCGCCAGTTGAAGGGCGTCGACGCCGTGGCGATCGCGCTGCCGCTCGAGACGAACACCCAGCTGCAGGCGGTGCTCGAGGGTGCGGCGCTCGGCGCCTACAGCTATGAGGGTCTTCGCAGCCAGGCGGCCTCGCCCGCGACTCGGCCGCCCAGGGCCATCACCGTGCACAGCGATCTCGGCAACGCGGATGCAGCGCTCGCCCGGGCACGCGCCAGCGCAGCCGCTGTGGCGCTGGTCAAAGACCTCGTCAATGCGCCTCCATCGGATCTGTACCCGGAGACGCTCGCCGATGCCGCCCTCGAAGCGGCGGAGCACTTGCCCGTCGAGGTGACGGTCTGGGACGAGCAGCGTCTGGCCGAAGATGGCTTCGGTGGGATTCTCGGCGTAGGGCAGGGGTCGAGTCGCGGCCCTCGCCTCGTCAAGGTGAGTTATTCTCCCTCCTCGGCACAACGGCATCTCGCACTCGTCGGCAAGGGAATCACCTTCGACACCGGCGGAATCTCGCTGAAGCCGCCCGTACCCATGGTCGGCATGAAGTACGACATGACCGGTGCCGCCACCGTTCTTGCCGTTGTGCTCGCCGCCGCCGAGCTCGCGCTTCCGGTGCGCCTCACCGCGTGGATGTGCATCGCCGAGAACATGCCGTCAGGGAGCGCAATGCGCCCCAACGACGTGCTGCACATTCGCGGTGGACGCACCGTGGAGGTGCTCAACACCGACGCGGAAGGCCGGCTCGTGTTGGCCGACGGTCTTTCGGCCGCAAGCGAGGAGCACCCGGATGCGATAGTCGACGTTGCAACGCTCACCGGAGCGGCGATGGTGGCCCTGGGCACGCGCTATGCGGCGGTGATGGGCGAGGACGCACTGGTGCAACGGGTGCGTGACGCGGCATCCGCGAGCGGCGAACTGCTCTGGCCGATGCCCCTGCCCGATGAACTGCGTGCCTCACTCAACTCTGACGTCGCGGACATCGCCAACGCGAATCCCGGCGTCACGGCGGGAGGGATGCTCCTGGCCGGAGTGTTCCTGCAGGAATTCGTGGGTCGTGTCTCGGACGACGAGTCGGCACCGCGCATTCCGTGGGCACATCTGGACATCGCCGGCCCGGCCAAGGGCCCGGGTTCCCCTTCTGGTTTCACGGGCAAGGGACCGACGGGTGTGAGCGTTCGCGCGCTGCTGAGTCTTGCCGAGGATTTTTCCCGACAGTAGTAAGGTCGTATGGGCGAGAAAAGCTTGCCCATCACGTTCTTCAGTCGGAGAAATATGCCGACAAAGGGGGCGTGCACAGAACCTGATGCACAAGGGAGTTTCGTAGGTGTCGGAACAGAATTTTGACATTGTGGTGCTCGGTGGCGGAAGCGGCGGTTACGCGGCGGCATTGCGCGCCAGCGAACTGGGCTTCACCGTTGGCCTGATCGAGAAGGACAAGGTCGGTGGAACCTGTCTGCACCGCGGATGTATTCCGACCAAGGCGATGCTGCACGCGGCCGAGGTCGCCGACTTCTCCCGCGATTCGGCAAAGTACGGCATCAACACGACCTTCGAGGGTGTGGACATCGCCGGCGTCACCGCATACCGCGAGGGAATCATCGCGAAGAAGTACAAGGGCCTGCAGGGCCTGGTGAAGGCACGCCGCAGCATCACGGTCATCGAGGGCGAGGGGCGTCTTGTCTCCCCCACAACGGTGCGCGTGGGCGAAGACGACATCGTGGGCAAGAACGTGATTCTGGCCACCGGCTCCTACTCCCGCTCACTGCCGGGACTGGACATCGGCGGCCGCGTGATCACGAGCGAGCAGGCGTTGCAGCTCGACTTCGTGCCGAAGCGCGTAGCCGTGCTCGGCGGCGGCGTCATCGGCGTCGAGTTCGCGAGTGTCTGGAAGTCCTTCGGCTCGGAGGTCTCGATCATTGAGGCGCTCCCTCACCTGGTGCCGAACGAAGACGAGTCCATCAGCAAGTCGCTCGAGCGCGCATTCCGCCGCCGCGGCATCGACTTCCGCCTCGGTGTGCGCTTCTCCGGCGTCACGCAGAGCGATGACGGCGTTGTCGTCACGCTCGAGAACGGCGACACTGTCGAGGCCGACATTCTGCTCGTGGCTGTCGGCCGCGGACCGGTGACAGCGAACCTCGGATACGAGGAGGCCGGCATCACGATGGATCGCGGCTTCGTGCTCACGAACGAGCGCCTGGCCACGAACGTTCCCGGCGTCTTCGCCGTCGGCGACATCGTTCCTGGGCTGCAGCTGGCCCACCGGGGGTTCCAGCAGGGCATCTTCGTCGCCGAGGAGATCGCGGGCCTGAACCCGATCATCGTCGAGGACGTCAACATTCCGAAGGTGACCTACTGCGACCCTGAGGTCGCATCCGTTGGATTGAGCGAGGCGAAGGCCGTCGAGAAGTATGGCGCCGAGAAGGTCTCCAGCTACGACTACAGCCTTGCCGGCAACGGCAAGAGCGAGATTCTCGGCACGAACGGATCGGTCAAGGTCGTGCGCGTCGTTGACGGCCCCGTCGTCGGCATGCACATGATCGGTGCTCGCGTCGGTGAGCTCATCGGTGAGGCACAGCTTGTCGTCAACTGGGAGGCATACCCCGAGGATGTTGCGCCGTTCATTCACGCGCACCCCACCCAGAACGAGTCGCTCGGCGAGGCCTTCCTGTACCTCGCGGGCAAACCGCTGCACACGATCTAGCAGCCGCGGGCGCACAACACCCCACTGCATTAGGCTAACTATGAAGAATTTGGTTTTGAAGGAGACAATCTCATGAGCGAATCCGTCAGCCTCCCGGCACTCGGCGAGAGTGTAACGGAAGGCACGGTCACCCGCTGGCTGAAGAACGTTGGCGACCGGGTGGAGGTCGACGAGCCGCTGCTGGAGGTCTCGACCGACAAGGTCGACACCGAGATTCCGTCGCCCATCGCGGGCGTCGTCGAGGAGATCCTCGTGCAGGAGGACGAGACCGTCGAGGTCGGCGCCATCCTGGCGAAGATCGGTGACGGATCCGCCCAGGGTGGTGAGCCGGAGGCTCCCGCAGCGGAGGCCGCTCCTGCTGAACCGGCGCCCGCCGAGGCCGCACCCGCTGCCGACGTTGCCGCTCCTGCGGAGCCAGAGACCGCGCCTGCCGCTGAGACTGCCCCCGAGGCGCCATCGACCGAGGTTGCCGAAGAGGCTGAGGCTCCTGCCGCGGCAGCTCCCGTGGTTCCCCCGGCGCCCGCGTCGCCAGAACCGGCTCCCGCTGCCGAGCAGCAGCCCGCCGCTCCTGTTGCTCCGGCACCGGTCGCGGCGCCCCCTGCTGCTCCTGCGCCCGCTGCTACTCCTGAGTCTGCCGAGGAGCCGGCTCGCGCGCCATCGCACTCCAGCGGCGCCGGTTACGTCACCCCTATCGTGCGTAAGCTCGCGAACGAGCAGGGCGTCGACCTCTCCACGGTCACGGGTACCGGAGTCGGCGGTCGCATTCGCAAGGAAGACATCCTGAGCGCCCAGGCTCCCGCCGAGGCTGCGCCGCAGACGACCGCCCCGGCTGCCGCACCAGCAGCGCCGCTCGAGGTTTCGCCGTTGCGTGGCACCACCCAGCCCATGTCACGACTGCGCAAGGTCGTTGCGGAGCGTGCGGTCATTTCGATGCAGTCGTCCGCGCAGCTCACCACCGTCGTCGAGGTGGATGTCACCGCCGTTGCCGCGCTGCGCACTCGGGTGAAGGATGACTTCCTCGCCAAGACGGGTGCGAAGCTCTCCTTCCTCCCGTTCTTCACGCTGGCCGCCGCAGAGGCACTCAAGGCATACCCGGTGGTCAACGCGACCATTGACGGTGACACCATCGTCTACCCGGACCACGAGAATGTCAGCATGGCAGTGGACACCGAGCGTGGCCTGTTGACGCCGGTCATCCGTGATGCGTCGTCACTGGACATCGCCGGGTTGGCGAAGGAGATCGCCGATCTCGCCGAGCGCACGCGCGACAACAAGCTCAAGCCCGACGAGCTGTCCGGTGGAACGTTCACCGTGACCAACACGGGTTCACGAGGCGCGCTGTTCGACACGCCCGTCGTGTTCCTCCCGCAGGTCGCCATTCTCGGCACCGGCGTGGTCACGAAGCGCCCGGTTGTCGTCTCGGTCGACGGCTCGGATGCCATTGCGATTCGCTCCACGGTCTATCTGGCGCTGTCGTACGATCACCGCATCGTCGACGGTGCAGATGCCGCGCGCTTCCTCGGCGCCGTCAAGGCGCGGCTCGAGGCCGCGGACTTCGAGGCGAACCTCGGTATCTAGAGGCTCAGTTCGTCAAGATCTCTCGTAACCGCCAGCCGGTCTCGCCCTCGATCACGAGGGCAGAGGCCGGCTTCGGCGTTTCTGTGCCGGACTGCGTACCCGAGCCGCCGACTGGTGGCGCGAGCGCTATCAGCGCAGACCCGCCACTGCGCTGGATGAGCGAAACCGTGAAGTCGGCATAATCCTGCCCCGGCGACGCGTCGGAGTCGTTGACGAGACGGCCGATCAGGCTCTGGTCCGCGTCGAGGATCGGCGACGCGATCTGGTCGACGCCGTCCAGACAGGCGAGTGAGACGGTACGCAGGCACGCACCTCGCCGCGTGAGCAAGGCCTCCGTTGCGGCAACGGGGTCGCCGGCGGCAATGGCCGCGGTCTGTGGGTCGGCGCGCGCGGTCGCGCGGGGGTCTGCGGACGAAGCCGGGCTTGAGCTGGAACGCGGCTCGCCGTGCGATTTCCCGTGCGATTCGTTGGCCGCAGCGTTGTCGACTGCAGCACCCGGTGGCGTCAGGGCGAGAACGAGTACGAGCAGCACTCCCCCAATGCCACCACCGACGATGAGCGGGCGTCGCCGAGCGCGCAGCACCGCGCCGAGCCGCGCACGCACGTGCCGGATCACGCCTTCCGCGACCACGGCCTCGACCGTAGCGCCAACGAATCGTCTCAGCGACCGTGAGAGCGTCTCTCGCGGCGCCGCATCGCCTGCTCCCTTCTCGGCCTCGCCCTGTGCCACGATCACGGCAGCACGGCGGCCACGGTGGGCACGGGCCTTCCGACGTAGCGTGTCGGCCGCTCTCTGCTCGCCATCGTCGCCACGTGCCGATTCGTGTGCGGCCCCAGGATCGTGATTGCGCTCCGCGCTCGGGTGAGCGGTGAGCGCACGGGGCCGGGCCACCGCGAACAGCCGATCCTCGATCTCAGCAGGTATCTCCTCGGCGCTCCGACGATTCTCGCTGCCATCTGAACTGGGCAGCGCTGCCAGCCAGTCTGCGATCTTCTCGCCGCGATCGCGCGCCAACGCATCACCGACGGCGTCGAACACCCGGGTGACGAGCAGGGCGAACCTGGCGTAGTCGGCCAGGCGTTCTGCGGCAGCAGCATCCGACTGGGTGGGAAGGCGGCGAAGATGGCCGAGTCCGACGAGCACGGGGCGACCGGTGCCATCGATGATCACGCCTGCCGGGGCGATCCTGTCCTGTGCGAAACCCGCACGGTGCAGCTGCTCCAATGCGCGGACGACCGAAACGAGCACCGTGACGGCCATGCCCGCACTCAACGGCTGTGCTCGCCCCAGAAGTGCGGCGAGCGAGCCGCCGCCCAGCCTTTCGAGCACGAGGCACCGCGGTCGCAACGCGGACATCGAGACATCGAGCAGCCGCACAATGTGTGCGGAACCCGCGCTCAGACGTGCGGATGCCCCCGAGGAGACCGCGGTCAGCGCCTCGATCTCGAGATCGACGCTTTCGCGGTTCACGTGCGGCTCGAAGACCTTCACCGCCACGGTTGTCTCGACAGTGCGTGCATGGCCCGGTGCGGTGCCCGCATGCCCGAGGTACACGGCAGCCCTGCTGCCTTGCCCGAGTTTGCGCACGATGCGATAGCCGGCGAGCCATTGCCAGTCGACGGCGGCATCCGGGCCGGTCATGCGGTCGGGCCCGATGAATGAATCAGTCGAGGGCGCTGCCGAGGACGCGCTCGCGTGTCGCGCATCGCCTCTGGCTCGTCGTCTCATGGAGAAAACCTGGTCATGCGGCAATCCTCGCTGCGGGGCACGGCGGCACGGGAGGATTGCGGCGTAATTGTGGGAAACATCCGGCGACGGCGGACTGTGCAGTCGCCGACGCCGGATAGGCTGAACAGGTGACCGACTTTGTCGTCGCGGGGCTAAGCGCCAACTCCGTGCCGTATAACGAGGCTCTGGACCAGCAGCGTGCACTGCACGCTGCCGTGGTTTCAGGGCTGGCGCCCGATACCGTCATTCTCCTTGAGCACCCCTCCGTGTACACGGCGGGTAAACGCACCGAGGACTCCGAGAGACCCACGGATGGTACTCCCGTCATCGACGTGGACCGCGGGGGCAAGATCACCTGGCACGGTCCAGGCCAGCTCATCGGATATCCGATCGTGCGCCTGCCGGAGCCGGTGGATGTGGTCGGCTACGTGCGCACCCTCGAGGGAATCCTCATCGACGTGCTCGCCGAACTCGGCGTCGGCGGCGTGCGGGTGGCAGGGCGATCAGGGGTGTGGATCGTGGGAGGCGAGCGCGACGAGAAGATCGCCGCCATCGGCATCCGGGTCGCCTCCGGTGTCACCACGCACGGATTCGCCCTGAACTGTTCTAACGACTTCGAGGCGTACGAGAAGATCGTCGCCTGCGGCATCCCGGATGCCGGAATCACCTCGATCAGCCGCGTTCTGGGCCGCACCGTCACCCCGGCCGAGGTGGCCCCGCTCGTCGAGGCGCGCTTCACCGAGGTGTGGGAGGCCGTCGCGTGAGCGCGGCACCCGAGGGGCGCCGCATGCTGCGCCTCGAGATCCGCAACGCGGAGACGCCCATCGAGCGCAAGCCCGAGTGGATCAAGACCCGGGCCCGCATGGGCCCCGAGTACCAGCAGTTGCAGCAGCTCGTGAAGGACGAGAATCTGCACACCGTGTGCCAGGAGGCCGGCTGCCCCAACATCTACGAGTGCTGGGAGGATCGCGAGGCGACCTTCCTCATCGGCGGCTCGCAGTGCACCCGCCGTTGCGACTTCTGCCAGATCGACACCGGAAAGCCCGCCGACTATGACACCGACGAGCCGCGCCGGGTGGCCGAGTCGGTCGTGTCGATGAAGCTGCGCTACGCCACCGTAACCGGTGTGGCCCGCGACGACCTGCACGACGAAGGCGCGTGGCTGCATGCAGAGACCGTTCGGCAGATTCACGCGCAGGCACCGGGAACGGGCGTGGAGATTCTCGCAACCGACTTCTCTGGCAACCCGGATCTGCTCGGTGAGGTGTTCTCGGCGCGTCCCGAAGTCTTCGCGCACAACGTGGAGACCGTACCTCGCCTCTTCAAGCGCATCCGTCCGGCGTTCAGCTATGAGCGTTCGCTGAACGTGCTCACTCAGGCGCGCGCAGCGGGCCTCATCACCAAGTCCAACCTGATCCTGGGCATGGGCGAGGAGCGTGCCGAGATCGGCCAGGCTTTGCAGCACCTGCACGACGCCGGATGCGACATCATCACCGTCACGCAGTATCTGCGCCCCTCACCGCGCCATCTTCCGGTGGCCCGGTGGTTGCATCCCGAGGAATTCCTGGACATCAAGGCCGAGGCCGAGTCCATCGGCTTTCTCGGAGTTCTCGCCGGCCCGCTCGTGCGGTCGTCGTATCGCGCCGGCCGACTCTGGGCGCAATCGATGCAGGCCAAGGGCCGCGAGATACCCGAGGCTCTGCGCCCGCTTGCGGATGCCTCGCTCGGCTTCGCGCAGGCTGTCTCCTGAACGCGAACAGCGTCATCCGGAGCGCCGACGAGTCGGTATCCTAGACAACATGGCACGCAGCAAGGATTCCTCCGCGACGAAAGAACCCGGCCGCATCAAGCAGATGTGGCAGGTGTTCCAGATGACACGCCGCTACGACAAGCGGGCGATCTGGTACATCGGTGGTGGCTTCGCACTGCCCGTCATCGTCGGCATCATCGTGTCGCTGCTGTTCTCCGAGGGCAGCATCTTCACTCTGGTGCTGTGGATCGTCGCCGGCGTGATGGCCGGCATCCTGGTGGCGCTCATCATTCTGGGACGTCGCGCCGAGAAGGCCGCATACTCCCAGATCGAAGGGCAGGCGGGTGCTGTGGGCGCCGTGCTGCGCAGCTCGCTCAAACGTGGCTGGCGTGGCAGCGAGATGCCCATCGCGGTCAACGGCAAGACGCAGGATGCGATCTACCGCGCCGTCGGTCGTGGAGGCGTCGTGCTGATCAGCGAGGGTCCGCGCAGCCGCACGACGCGCATGGTCGACGAGGAGCGTCGCCGCGTCTCCAAGGTGCTGCCCAATGTGCCCCTGACGACGCTGAGCGTCGGGCCGGAT
This sequence comes from Leifsonia sp. Root112D2, assembly GCF_001424905.1. Classification (NCBI taxonomy): domain Bacteria; kingdom Bacillati; phylum Actinomycetota; class Actinomycetes; order Micrococcales; family Microbacteriaceae; genus Leifsonia; species Leifsonia sp. Root112D2. Next base: position 2,680,722 of record NZ_LMCU01000001.1, on the reverse strand, counting down.
GCCGACTCCGTGCCCTTGCACAAGGTCTCGCGCCGTCTCGCCAAGATCAAGCCGCTTCTCACCAAGGCAGAGGTGCTGGCGATCAGCAACCGGCTCGAGTCGCTCACCAGCAACCAGTTGCCGATTCCCAAGGGCATCGACCCGCGCAAGGTGCGGGCCAAGCGCGCCTAGCTGTCAGGCGCTGGCTGCCCATAGCAGGGCGCTAGGCGCGGATCAGTACGGTTCCGGCGATCTTGTCGTGAAAGCCGCGCTGATCGGAGTCCCAGACCAGCGCAGGGATCACGAATCCCAGCAGGATGCTGCGCACGATGGGGCGCCACAGGCCGACCCATCCCCCGCGCAGCGCAATAACGCGCAGTCCGACGAGACGATGGCCGATGCCGCCCCCGATGGTCGGAATGAACACGATCTGCATTGCGACAAAAATACTCGACGTCGCCCACGAGTTCAGCGTCAGCCAGGACTGGCCGGAGAAGAACGCGTAGGAGATGAGCGTGGCGATGGCCCAGTCGATGGCGAGGGCACCGATGCGTCTGCCCGGGCGGGCCACCGAACCCCGACCGTGCTCGGGAATTCCCAGCCGCTCCCCCGGAAACCGGGACGGGGCGATGGTCATTGAGTCGGTCGATCGGGCGGAATTGCTCACCCATCGAGTTTACGCAGTCGTCCGTCGCGTAACATGACGGAAACAATTGCGATACCGCGGGGAAATTCCGCGGGTCTACCGTCAACACAGGGTCGCAGGCGCGATCCTTCGCCCCCAACAAGCCATTTGGAGCCATCCACATGTTCCGTGATTCATCCGAGGTGCTCGCCTTCATCAAGGACACGGATGTCAAATTCCTCGACATTCGCTTCACCGATCTTCCCGGTGTCCAGCAGCACTTCAACATTCCCGCCGCGACCGTCGACGAGGAGTTCTTCTCGGTGGGGCAGCTTTTCGACGGCTCGTCGATTCGAGGCTTCGCCTCCATTCACGAGTCTGACATGCAGCTGATTCCGGATGTCTCCACCGCCTACGTCGACCCGTTCCGTGCCGAGCGCACGCTGATCATGGTCTTCGACATTTACAACCCGCGTAACGGCGAGATCTACGCGAAGGACCCGCGCCAGGTGGCCAAGAAGGCCGAGAAGTACCTGGCATCCACCGGCATCGCCGACACCGCGTTCTTCGCACCGGAGGCCGAGTTCTACATCTTTGACGACGTGCGTTATGAGGTGAACCAGCACTCCAGCTTCTACAGCGTCGACTCCGAGGAGGGCGCCTGGAACTCGGGCCGTGCCGAAGAGGGCGGCAACCTCGCCAACAAGACCCCGTTCAAGGGCGGCTACTTTCCCGTCAGTCCCGTGGACAAGCAGGCGGACCTGCGCGACGACATCAGCCTCAAGCTGATCGACGCCGGCCTGATCCTGGAGCGTGCACACCATGAGGTCGGCACCGGCGGACAGGCGGAGATCAACTACCGCTTCGACACCATGGTCGCCGCGGCAGACGACATCCTGAAGTTCAAATACATCGTCAAGAACACGGCGAACGAGTGGGGCAAGACCGCCACCTTCATGCCGAAGCCGCTCTTCGGCGACAACGGTTCGGGCATGCACACCCACCAGTCGCTGTGGAGCGACGGCAAGCCGCTGTTCTACGATGAGGCCGGCTACGGTGGCCTGTCAGACCTGGCGCGCTGGTACATCGGCGGCCTGCTCAAGCACGCCCCGGCGGTGCTCGCGTTCACGAACCCGTCCGTCAACTCGTTCCGTCGCCTCGTGCCCGGCTTTGAGGCGCCCGTCAACCTGGTGTACTCGGCCGGCAACCGCTCGGCGTGCATCCGCATCCCGATCACGGGAACGAACCCGAAGGCCAAGCGCATCGAGTTCCGCGTGCCGGATGGCGCCAGCAACCCGTACCTGGCGTTCGCTGCGCAGCTGATGGCCGGCCTCGATGGCATCAAGAACCGCATCGAGCCCCACGAGCCCGTTGACAAGGACCTGTACGAGTTGCCCCCCGAGGAAGCGAAGAACATTCCGCAGCTTCCTGCCACGCTTGAGGCTGCGCTCGACGCTCTCGAGGCCGACCACGACTTCCTCACCGCGGGCGGCGTGTTCAGCCAGGAGCTCATCGAGACGTGGATCGATTACAAGCGTGAGAAGGAGATCAAGCCTCTCGCCCAGCGCCCGCACCCCTTCGAGTACGAGCTGTACTACGGTGTGTAGCTGATCACTGGACAGAAGCGGGTTTAGTCCGCAGGGAGTCCGCACGCACAGCCGAACAGAAATGCCGGCAGTTCGTGCGGACTCGTCCTTTCCAGGTCACGCCACGCGCGGAGATGTTGGCCGGTTGTTCCCCGGCGTTTTCTCGCTGCCTCCGCACTTCTGTGCTTTAGATCGTCCGTTTCCAGCTCGCGATGACGACCCCGCCGACTCGGCCTTCGACCTCGCACGTCACCGTTCCGAAGTCTTTTCCCATACTTGTTCGCACGCCTTTGATCGTGACGATGAACCCGGTGCTTTGCTCAACGACGAGGTCAGGTGAGTACCGGCTCCACTCGGTGAGGTCGGACTGGACCTGCGTGGTCGTGTGAGCGAAGCAAACGTCCCAGGCCTCCAGGGATGTCAGCGAGTCGCCCACCTGTGCCTCTCGGGGGGATTGTGCTTCCGGGGATGTCGTGATCGTCACCGTTGGCGCGGGGGTTACAGATGCGGCGGGCGCGGTGGCGCATCCGGTCAGTAGCCCGAGCACTGCCACTGCACCGATGGCATGACGTTTCATCGCGCCTCCTTCGTCTCTGTTGTGGTGTCAGCTTATTGGTGCCGACCCACCCACAGAATCACGGTTGTGTACCGTTCGGTCCACCCCGGTGGCCGGGGCCTCTCAATTGACGGATGCGGTTAGCCCGTTGACGGCTCCGGGCGGTCTTCGATGCCGTAGAAGAGGCGCTCGAAGACACCGCGAGCCCGCCGGGTGACGGCGAGATAGTCCTGCTCCAGCTGTGAGGCCGATCCGGGCGGGTACTCGAGCAGGCGTGCCACGCCATCGAGCTGCAGGCGATCCACCGGAAGTACGTCGGAGGTCTTGTTCGTCCACAGGGTCATGGCTGAGCGCGCACGCGAGGCGAAGATCCATGCCTCGTGCAGCTTGAGCGCATCCTCGTCGTCGATGAGATCGTTGGCGGCGCACACGGCGAGGGCATCCAGGGTCGACGTGGTTCGAAGGTCAGGAATGTGCGCGCCGTGCTGCAGCTGCTGCAGCTGTACGAGCCACTCCACGTCGCTGAGCGAGCCGCGGCCGAGCTTCAGGTGTCGGGCCGGATCGGCGCCCTGGGGCAGCCGTTCATTCTCGACCCTCGCCTTGATGCGCTTCACCTCGCGCACCGCATGCTCATCGATCGCGGCGGGGTAGCGAATCTCGTCGGCCAGCGACTCGAAGTCGCGTTGCAGCGCCTCGTCCCCCGCGACCCCCCTCGCCCGCAGCAGTGCCTGGGCCTCCCAGGTGAGCGACCAGCGCGCGTAATACGCGCGGTAGGAGTCGAGGGAGCGCACGGACGGCCCATTCTTGCCTTCGGGGCGCAGATCGATGTCCAGATCAAGCGGCAGTGCGTTGTCCTCGGTGAGGCGCACCAGCTCGCTCACGATGGTCTTCGCGGCGGTGTGCGCCGCATCCGTCGCCCCCTCGGGCGCCCTGAACACGTACATCACGTCGGCGTCCGAGCCGAGACCGAGTTCACGGCCTCCGAAGCGCCCCATGCCTATCACGGCGAACTCGAACTCGTTCGCTCCGTCAAGCGCGCCCCTGATGGAGCCGAGCACCCCCTCGATGATGTTCTCCGAGATATCGCTCAGGCCTCGCGCCAGTTCCTCGACGGTGCTGGAACCGAGGATCGCGGCGAAAGCGAGCCGCAACACCTCGCGGCGGCGGGCGGTGCGCAGTGCCGTTGCCGCGGCATCCGGCCTGTCATGACGGGCGAGAATGGCTCGGGTCTCTTCGCGCAGCACCGCGCGCGAACGCGGTCGCAGGTCTTCCTCACTTTCGAGCCAGGCGACGGAGGCTGGGATGAGTCCGAGCAGCTCGCCAACGAAACGAGAACCCGAGAGCACCCGCGTCAGACGCTGCGCTGCCCCGCTCGAGTCGCGCAGCATGCGCAGGAACCAGTGCGTGGAGCCGAGGCCCTCGCTGAGCCGGCGAAACGTCACGAGACCGTAGTCGGGATCAGCGCCGTCGGCGAACCATTGCAGCATCACCGGCAGCAGGTGCTGCTGGATGGCGGCCCGGCGCGAGACTCCGCCGGTCAGCGCCCGAATGTGCGTGAGACTCCCCGCCGGATCACGAAAGCCGATCGCGGCGAGCCGGGCCTCGGCCTGCGCGTTCGTGAGGTTGAGTTCCTCGCTCGGCATCGCCGCGACCGCCGAGAGCAGCGGCCGATAGAACAACCGTTCGTGCAGGCCGCGTACACGCTGCTTGATGCTCGCCCACTTCTCCAGCAGCGCGTGCGAGCCCGTTGCCAGGCCGGATGCGCGCGCCAGCACACTCAGATCCCCCTCATCGCGCGGCATCAGGTGCGTACGACGCAGGTAGCGCAGCTGCAGCCGATGCTCCATCAGTCGCAGGCTGCGGTAGTCCTGCGCGAAGTCCGCGGCCTCGACCCGGCCGATGTAGCCGTATTCGGCGAGGGCGGCCAGTGCGGGCAGCGTGCCGCTCTGCCGAACACGATCGTCGCTCTGACCATGCACGAGCTGCAACAGCTGCACCGTGAACTCGATGTCACGCAGGCCCCCCGGCCCGAGCTTGAGCTGGTGGTTCACCTCGTCGTCGGGGATGTTGTCGGTCACCCGCTCGCGCATGCGCTGCACGGACTCGACGAAGTTCTCGCGGGAGGAGCTGTTCCAGACGAGCGGCGCGAGGGCTGCGACATAGCGCTCACCGAGCCCCATGTCGCCGGCCAGCGGTCGCGCCTTGAGCAGCGCCTGGAACTCCCAGGTCTTGGCCCAGCGCTCGTAGTACGCCACGTGCGAGTCGAGGGTGCGCACCAGGGCGCCGCTCTTTCCCTCAGGGCGCAGATTCGGGTCGACATCCCACAGGCCCGGCTCGATGGCGGGCGCGAAGACCCCGCGCATGGTGAGCACGGCAAGTCGCGTGGCGATGTCGACGGCACGCGCGTTGCTGAGGCCTCCTGGCTCTTCCGCCTCGGCCGTATCGCCCTCCGCGACGAAGATCACGTCGACGTCGCTGACGTAGTTGAGTTCGGCGGCACCGGCCTTGCCCATGCCGATGATCGAAAAGCGCGTCGCACGCACCTCTTCCGCGGCGAAACGCCCGGGACCGGAGCCGATTGTCTGCGCTCGTGCCACCGCGAGCGATGCCTCGATGGCCGCAGCCGCGAGATCGGAAAGTGCGTCGGCCACGGCATCGAGCCCGCCGACCTGGTCGTCCTGTTCCAGGTCGAAACTGGCGATCTGGGCCAATCGCCGCCGATAGCGCACCCGCAGCGCGCACCAGGCGTCCTCCTCAACGTCGGTCGCGGCCGCGATGCCGTCGTGCGCGTCAACGGCGTCGAGCAGATCGATTCTCAGTTCCTCGGGGCCGGGCAGCGCCGTGATCTCGGCGGCCAGGCACGACAGTTCCTGCGGATGCCGGTGAAAGAACTCGGCGATTCCGTCGGATGCGCCGAGCACGCGCAGCAGGCGCCTCGTGGCGTCGGAGTCGTCGAAGACGGGGGCGATGACATCCGGGGCGGAACGAAACAACTCGAGCACGGCGCCCAGCGCGGCATCCGGATCTGCCGCACCGGCGAACAGCGGCATGGCCTGTTGCTGCGTCAGACCGGATGCCTCGCGTAACTGCTCGAGCCGCTCACGCACCACGCTCAGCTGCGCGAATCCCACGCCGGCCAGGGCGGTCAGCGAGAGCGGGTCACGAGCCATGAGTAAGGGTGCGGTCGCGGCGCGTCACAGCATGCGGAGGTTGGATCGCAACTCGAACGGTGTCACCTGGTCCCGGTAGTCGTGCCAATCCTGACGCTTGTTGAGCAGCACGAAGTTGAACACCTGCTCACCGAGGGTCTCCGCCACGAGTTCGGAGCCCTCCATGAGCGAGATCGCATGATCGAGGCTCGCCGGCAACTGGCTGTAGCCGAGCGCGCGGCGTTCCGCGTCGCTGAGCGCCCACACATTGTTCTCTGCCTCCGGCGGAAGCTCGTAGCCCTCCTCGATGCCCTTGAGCCCTGCGGCGAGCATGAGCGAGAACGACAGGTAGGGGTTCGCCGCCGAGTCCAGCGCGCGATACTCCACCCGTGAGCTCTGCCCCTTGCTGGGCTTGTACAGCGGCACCCGCACGAGCGCCGAGCGATTGTTGTGACCCCAGCACACGAAGCTCGGGGCCTCGTCTCCGCCCCACAGCCGCTTGTACGAGTTGACGAACTGGTTGGTGACGGCGGTGATCTCGGGGGCGTGCTTGAGCAGCCCCGCAATGAACTGCCGGCCGATCTTGGAGAGCTGGTACTGCGCGCCCGCCTCGAAGAAGGCGTTCTGATCGCCCTCGAAGAGCGACAGGTGCGTGTGCATCCCGCTGCCGGGCTGGCCGGAGAGCGGCTTGGGCATGAACGTGGCGTAGACGCCCTGCTCGATCGCCACCTCTTTGACCACCGTGCGGAACGTCATGATGTTGTCGGCCGTCGTCAGTGCATCCGCGTACCGCAGGTCGATCTCGTTCTGGCCTGGCCCGCTTTCGTGGTGGCTGAACTCGACAGAGATGCCCAGGTCTTCCAGCATGCGCACCGAGCGGCGGCGAAAGTCGTGCGCCGTGCCACCGGGCACATTATCGAAATATCCGGCCGAGTCGACGGGGGTGGGCTGGCCGTCCGCGTCGAGCACCGACGACTTCAGCAGATAGAACTCGATCTCCGGATGCGTGTAGCAGGTGAATCCGCGTTCCGCCGCCTTCTCGAGCGTGCGCTTGAGCACATTGCGCGGATCGGCCACGGCGGGCTCACCGTCGGGCGTGGTGATGTCGCAGAACATGCGCGCTGTCGGGTCGATCTCGCCGCGCCACGGCAGAATCTGGAACGTCGCAGGATCCGGATGCAGCAGCACATCGGCCTCGAACGACCGGGTGAGACCCTCGACGGCGGAACCGTCGATTCCCACTCCTTCGGCGAACGCACCCTCGACCTCGGCAGGCGCTATCGCCACGGACTTGAGCGTACCTATCACGTCGGTGAACCAGAGCCGCACGAACTTGACGCCGCGTTCCTCAATGGTGCGAAGAACAAAGTCGCGCTGCTTGTCCATCGTTCCCCTTTCGTGTTGTCCCTAGGCTACTGGTTTTCGACCGATTTTCCTCGTCTCCAAGCGCCGTTGCGGGCGCCTTAGACTGTGCGCATGGCAGAGCAGTCGAATCCCATCTCGCTACCGAACCTGAAGCGCGTGCGCACGCGGCATTTTCAGTCCGCCAAAGAGCAGGGCATCAAGATCACCGGCCTGACGAGCTACGACATGCTCAGCGCCCAGATCTTCGATACCGCAGGCATCGATTTTCTTCTCGTCGGCGATTCCGCGGGCAACAATGTGCTCGGCTACGACACGACGCTGCCGGTGACGGTTGACGACCTCATTCCGCTGACGCGCGCCGTGGCCGGCGCCGTCACCCGGGCCTTCGTGGTCGCCGACATGCCGTTCGGTTCCTACGAGGCCGGCCAGCTCGAGGCGCTACACACCGCGGTGCGTTTCATGAAGGAGACCGGTGCGCACGCCGTGAAGCTGGAGGGCGGGGTGCGCAGCGCCAAACAGATTCGCCGCATCGTCGACGCCGGCATTCCCGTGATGGCGCACATCGGCTTCACCCCGCAGAGCGAGCACGGTCTCGGGGGCCATCTCATTCAGGGACGCGGCGAGGGGATGGAGCAGCTTCTTGCGGATGCTCACGCGGTTGAGGATGCGGGGGCATTCGCCGTGGTTCTCGAGATGGTGCCGGCCACCAGCGCCGCCGTCGTCACGAAGGAACTGCGCATCCCTACCATCGGCGTTGGAGCCGGACCGGATGTCGACGGACAGCTTCTCGTGTGGACCGACTGGGCGGGGTTCTCCACCGGTCGTATCCCCAAGTTCGTGCGCCAGTACGCCGACCTGAAGGCCATCCTGGGCGACGCCGCGGCGCGATACAAGGCCGACGTCGAGGGCGGACAGTACCCGTCGGCCGAGCACAACTACGAATAGCGCCCCGACAGAGTCGTGGCGGTTCCGGTCACCGACCGCTCGGGACCGGAGTCTTCTGAAGCGCGGGAAAGGCCGCAAGAACCATGTCGACCAGTAGATCAATGGGGCGGGTCAGCGGATCGGTGGCAGGCAGGCCGAGCTCGAGTTCGATGTTGTCGATGGCCACGCTGATCTCGGCATCGTTCATATTCTCGTGATTGACCGTGATGCCTATCACCTTGGTGTCGGCGAAGGTTTCGATGAGCTTCACCTCGCTGGCCACGGTCGGCATGCTCAGCATGGGAAAGTCGCCGAGAGACTCGCGCTTGGGCGCGTGCTGCACGATGACCGCCTGTGGGCGGCTGCCTCGCAGAATGTAGGCGGAGGTGAGGTAAGCGGGATGACTGAGCGCGCCCTGGCCCTCCACGACAATCACATCGGGGTTCTCGATCTCGTAGGCCGCCACCACCTGTGCCTCGACCTCTCCTGAACAGAACTGCGGAACGAGAGCGTCGAGTGCCACACCGTACTTTGCGCCCTGAATCAATGCGGTCTGGCCGGTGCCGACCATGACCGCCTTGATGCCTCGCGCGTTGAGTGCCTGCACCAGCAACGTCGTCGTGGTGCGCTTTCCTATAGCACCGTCGGTACCCAGCACGGCGATGCGCGGGCAGTCGACGTCGAAGATGCGACCCGAGAACTGTTTGAGGTCCTTCTTGTCTTTGGGGCGACGGATGTCCGTCATGGTCACGCCGGCCAGGATACTGGCGGCTACGAACTCGGCGTCGTCGTTCAGAAACTCATGCAGGCCGTTGACGATGTGCATGCCTCGGGCGATGCCGTCGAGGAGCGCCATACGCTGTGTCGGCGAGAGCAACCCTGTTGAGGGGGCCATGCCGAAGATGAGGTAATCGGGCATGTGAGAAGCATGGGCGATGGACTCGGCCAGATTCGCGTGCACCGGAATGCCGTTGGTGACGCCGTCAAGCACCATGCCGGCATCCGCCCCTGCCTGCTCGCTGTCGATCACGCTGAGGATGGTGTATTTCTCGGAGTAGCGCACCAGGCCGTTGGCCGTCTTGCCATCCTGCTTGCCGAATTGGCCCTCGCAATAGATCACGGCGGAGGTGCCGAGCGGGAGGGACACGGTGGCGAAGTCGGAATCGGACACGAACGGGGACATGATGCTCCTCTGAGTGACTCAGAGAGGAGACGGGTGTGTGCGGGGCCATGAAGGGCCCTGCGATCGACGAGATGTCTTCCCTGAAGTGCCGACGAGATGCCAGCCCCTGCACGATAGCAGCCGAAGGTGTGAAGGCACCCCGAATGTGACGCTAGCGGTCCTCCGCTGCCTCTTCCTCGGCCCACTTGGCGCTGTTCTCACGCAGCTTGTCGAGCGCGTGAGACGCCTCCTCGTGCGTCGCAAACGGACCGATGCGGTCCTGTGCGGGTGACTGGAAGCCCTGCTCGACCGCGCCGGTCTTGGCGTTGTACCAGTACTCGTGTTCGATGTCCTCGGCCATAAGCTTGATCCTATGCCCAAGGATTCTTCCGGTCACCTTGTCGCCGGCCGCCTCTCGCCGATGCGCTCGGTTCCGTCATCCATTGCCCGGCCCGAGTACGTCGGCAAGCCCGGCCCCTCGCCGTTTCTGGGCAGCGATGTGTACACGAGCGAGCGCATCGAGCTCATTCGCGAGTCCGGCCGCATCGCCGCACGCGCGATCGAACTCGTCGGCCAGGCCGCCGTCGCCGGAATCACCACGGATGAGCTGGATGCCATCGGTCACGATTATCTGGTCTCCCAGGGCGCATACCCTTCCACGCTCGGCTACCGCGGCTTCACGAAGTCGCTGTGCAGTTCCGTGAACGAGGTGATCTGCCACGGCATTCCCGACGACACCGTTCTCGAGAACGGCGACATCGTGAACATCGACATCACCGCGTTTAAGAACGGGGTGCACGGAGACAGCAACCAGACCTTCATCGTGGGCCAGGCATCCGACGAGGTGACGCAGCTTGTCGAACGCACGCGCGAGGCGATGAACCGCGGCATCAAGGCCGTGGCGCCCGGCCGCCAGGTCAACGTGATCGGCCGCGCCATCGAGTCCTATGCCAAACGCTTCGGCTACGGCGTGGTGCGCGACTTCACCGGGCACGGCGTGGGCGAGGCGTTCCATTCGGGGCTCATCATTCCGCACTACGACTCGGCGCCGCTGTACGACACCAAGATGCAACCGGGAATGGTTTTCACCATCGAGCCGATGCTCACCCTAGGCACGCACGAGTGGGACATGTGGCCGGATGGCTGGACGGTCACGACCCGCGACAAGTCGATCACTGCACAGTTCGAACACACGCTCGTGGTGACCGAGCGCGGCGCGGACGTGCTCACGCTGGCGTAAAGCAATGAGATCTGTCGCAAGACGATAGATTTGTGGCATGACTTCGAAGACGACGGCCATCGGCATTGACATCGGCGGAACCGGAATCAAGGGAGCCGTTGTCGACCTCGACACGGGTGAACTGCTCAGCGACCGGGTCAAGATCGCGACACCCGACGGGGGCAAGCCCGACGACATCGTGGAGGTCACCAAGGAGATCCTCACCACCCTCTCTGGCATCGCGAAGGACGTTCCCGTCGGTGTCTGCTTCCCCGCCGTCGTGCGCAACGGGCGCACCATGTCGGCGGCGAACGTCTCGAAGAAGTGGATAGGGCTCGAGGCCGAGTCCCTGTTCGAGAAGGCCCTCGGCGTCGATATCCAGTTCGTGAACGATGCGGATGCAGCGGGCTTCGCCGAGGCTCGCTTCGGCGCGGCAGCGAACCAGCCCGGCGTCGTGCTCGTGACGACGCTCGGCACCGGTATCGGCACGGCGCTGCTGTACAACGGGTTGCTCGTTCCCAATGTCGAACTCGGTCACATCGAGCTCGACGGCCACGACGCCGAGAGCAAGGCCGCATACTCGGCCAAGGAGCGCGACGACCTGAGCTGGGAGAAGTGGGCCGGCCGGCTGCAGAAGTACTACACGGAGCTCGAGAAGCTGCTCTCCCCCGATCTGTTCATCGTGGGTGGCGGCGTGTCGAAGAACGCGGACGAGTTCCTGCCGCTGCTGCACCTGCAGACGCCTATCCTGCCCGCGGTGCTGCGCAACAACGCCGGTATTCTGGGTGCCGCCTCGCTCGCGGCCAATGACGCGCCGCTGCGTGGCAAGGGCGGGCACCTGAGACAGCGCGCCTGAGCAGACCCTCAGAAGATGCGTGCTCCGATCTCCGCGGGGGCGGCAAGAAGCCCGTCGATCTCGTCGTCGAGTCGAACGAGGGTGAGGGACGCCCCAGCCATGTCGAGCGATGTACAGTATTCTCCGACGTAGCTGCGAGCGACCGTGATGCCACGCTCGGTGAGCAGCTGGTGTGCGCGTCCGTAGAGGATGTAAAGCTCGCTGATCGGCGTTCCCCCCAAACCGTTGATCATGAGCGCAACCCGATCACCGCTCTCGAATGGCAGATCCGCCACGACAGGATCGAGGAGCTCATCGAGAAGTTCATCGGCCGGCGCCATCCGTGCGCGCCGCCGGCCAGGCTCCCCATGGATGCCGACACCGATCTCGATCTCGTCCTCGCCGAGCTCGAAGAGTGGCGAGCCCTTGGCGGGCGGCGTGCACGCCGTGAGGGCCAGCCCCATGGTGCGCGTGACGGAATTGACCTTCTCGCCGATGCGAACGATCTCCTCGAGTTCGGCCCCCGCTTCGGACGCGGCACCGACGGCCTTCATCACGAAGAAGTTGCCGGCGACCCCGCGGCGGCCAACCGTATACGTGGAGTCTTTGACCGAGACGTCGTCATCGATGAAGAGTGTCTTCACCTTCACCCCGTCCGCAAGACTCATCTCCTGCGCCATGTCGAAAGCCATACGGTCTCCGGTGTAGTTGTTCACCAGCAGGAGTACGCCTTTCGGCGACGCCAACAGCTTCGTCGTCTCGTAGACGTAGTCCATGGGCGGCGCGGCGAAGACATCGCCCGGGCAGGCGCCGTCGAGCATGCCCTTGCCCACCGTGAGTACGTGAGCCGGTTCGTGCCCGGACCCGGAACCCTGAATGATCGAGACCTTGTCCTCCCGCGGCGCATCGGTGCGCATGATGAGGTTGTATTCGGGCACATATCGGAGCGTGTCCGGATTGGCCAGCGCAATCCCGGCAAGCATCTCGGGAACATACTTCAACGGGTCATTGACAAACTTCTTCATTTCTCTCTCCATTTGTCCATCGGCGCACATCTGCGCGGTGAATCTGCCATGGCGGGCCAGCCCCGTCAGGTCGTCTGATCGCGTCCAGTCCATTCCGAGGCGAGTCGTTCGAGGATGACGGCGACGGCGACCGCGCCTGGATCCGGGGAGCCGATGCTGCGTTCTCCCGTATACGCGGCACGACCCCGGCGCGCCTGCATCGTTGTTGTCGCGTCGGCGGCATCGCGCGCGGTGGACGCGGCGGCAGCGACTATCGCGTCAGCCCCGTCCCCCTTGGCGAGGCCCGCCGCGATCGTCTCCGTCATCGGTGCGAGGGCATCCAGGAGCGTTTTATCGCCGAGCTCCGCGCCCCCTCGTGCCTTGATTCCGTCCATCGCCGAGCGCAGGATCGCCACCATATCGTCGCCGCTCAGATCCTGTCGCCCCTTGGCAATGGCGGCCGCCCGCAGAAACGCTGTTCCCCAGATCGGACCGGAGGTTCCGCCGATGCGACCCGTGATGACGACGGCAATTTTCTGCAGAAAGGTGCCGATGTCGCCGCGGTCATAACCGTCCCAGTCCGCGAGCACGATCTCGAAGCCGCGTGCGAGAGAGAATCCGAAGTCGCCGTCGCCCACGACGGCATCCAGCTCACCGAACTCCTTCTCGTTGTCAACGGCCGTCTGCGCGATGGTGCGCACGATGAATTCGGTGTCTGCGAAGCTCCGGGTCGACATCACTTCTCCTATCGGGTCTCGTCGTCGGCCGCTCGGGCCGGTCGCGGGCGGGTGAGAACAGTGTTCAGCTCGTCGAGGGTGACGACGTGGCCCGGGCGGAGGACAAGCGGATCGTCGATGACGGTCGCCGGCTCGTCATCGTCTCCCAGGGAGCTCACAACGAGGGCGGCTCCGTCGAAGTCGTCGTCCGTCGTATAGGCGCTCACCGTGATGATGGTGCGCAGTCCGGCCGCGAGGGCCGCTTCAAGCCCGTTGCCGCTGTCTTCGACGACTATCGCCTCGTCCGGGCTGATGCCGAGTTCGGTCAGGGCCAGCAGATAGATGTCCGGCGCCGGCTTCTTGTGAGGTACGACATCGCCCGCGAAGACCGAGAAGCGTGCGGCGAGCTCCTCTCCGACGGCATGAACGAGAACGGCGCGCACGGATGCTTCGGCCGACGTCGACGCGACGGCCAGGCCCCAGCCCGCTGCCGCCGCGGCCGTGGTGATGCGGACGATGCCCGGCCGGGCCGGAAGCTCGCCGTGCTCGACCCGTTCGGTGTAGATCTCGGTCTTGCGTCGATGCCATCGTGCTATCGCCTCGCGCCGAGCATCCTCATCGTCGGGCAGGCCGATCTCGGCCGCGAGTTCGGCCGTCACGACGCTTGCCATGCGTTCCTTGCCGCCGCCGATCAGGACCTTCCGTGCGTAGGCGGCGTCGCTCCAGTGCACCGGCACACCGAACTCGGCAAAGGTCTGATTGAACGCGGGCAGGTGGCCGTTGCGCTCGGTGTCGGCCAGCACGCCGTCGCAGTCGAAGAGGAGGTGTGGCACGTCTCACCACGCCTTGTCGGCGCTGCCGAACGTGGTGGCAAGGCCCGTTGTGAGAGCGACGACATGGGAGCGCACGTCGCTGAAGAACGACGGCGGATCCCAGTTGTCGCGCTCCTCAGCGCCTTTGAGGAAGGCGAGGCTCGAGCGCATGAACTCGATCTTGAGGGCGGTCGAGATATTGACCTTCGCACAGCCGCGCGAGATGAGATCGGCGAACTGCGCATCCGTCATACCGCTGCCGCCATGCAAGGCGATGGGCACTCCCGTGGCTTCGACGATGTCGCTGACCCGCTGAAAATCGAGGTGAGGCGTGCGGGAGTAGACACCATGGGCGTTGCCGATGGAGGGCGCGAACACATCGACCCCTGTCTCGCGGATGAAACCCAGTGCGGTCTGCAGGCTCTGCCGCACCGATTCGGTGTCGGAGCCGATTCCGTCCTCCACGCCCCGGATGGCCTCGATCTCGCCTTCGACATGCGCGCCATAACGACGCGCCTCGGCGACGACCTCGACCGTCTGGCGCTGGTTCTCTGCCACGTCGAGGGTCGATGCGTCGAAGAGCACGGAATTCCAGCCACGCTCGAGACACTCGCTGATCACGGCGCGATCGGGACAGTGATCGAGATGAAGTGTGACCGGAACCTCGATTCCGGCCGTCATCGAGGTCCACATTCCGAAGAGCACGGCCGATCCGATCGATCTGACCGTCTTGACCGATGTCTGCACGATGACGGGCGAGCGCGCTTCGACGGCGCCCGCGAGAACGGCTTCGAGAGTGAGGTCGTTCACCACGTTGATGGCGGGCACACCGTAGCGCGCATCGAACGCCCGATCGACGATCTCCTTCAAAGACACGACTGACACGGGAACCTCCTCGTTCGCCTGAGGTCACCCTAAGTCTGAGGATGACCACGGCACCATGAGGATTACTCCCACCATCGGGTAGGGATTCCCTCCATCCGGACAGCGCGCCTCAACGCCTCGGTGCTTCAACGCCTCGGTACTTCAACGCCTCGGTACTTCAACGCCTCAGTGCTTCAACGCCTCAGTGCTTCAACGCCTCAGTGCCGCTCGCACGGCGAGTACCGTGCGATTCGCCGCGCCTGTCTTGCGCAGAATCGCACCGACATGCTTCTCGACAGTCTTCACGGAGATGTTCAACAGGCCGGCGATCTGCTTGTCTGCAAGACCTCGCTCGAGGTGAGTCCGCACCTCCTGCTCGCGAGCCGTGAGTCCCTCCTCATCGAGCGCACTCATCGAGACCAACGCAAGACTGCCGAAGAGTTCGGCCGCCATCGGTGCATCACCCCTGGCGGCCGCGACGAGCACGCGTGCAAGCCCCGGCGCGTCGACGTCGGCTGTCACGAAACCGACGGCCCCGCCCGCGGCCGCGTCACGAATGCGCTCATCATTCGCCGAGTCGGCGAGCATGACGACCGCGGCACCGGAATCCAGCGCACGCAGATAGGAGGTGAGACGCACACCGTCGACGTGGGGCATCGCGAGGTGCACGAGTACGACATGCGGACGCAACAGCTCGAACGCGTCGATGACCTGGGAGGACTCCCCGAGCTCCCCGACGACCTGGATATCCGGTTCCGCGAGCCCGAGCATGCGAACCAGACCGGCACGCACCATCGGGCTTTCATGCACGACGAGCACCTGCCATCGAGGGTGCGCAGCCCCCATGACCGCAGCGCCCGCCACAGGGAATTCAGCCCGCACCCTGGTACCCCAGCCGACGGTGGAATCAACCGTGACGAACCCGCCCAGATGAGCAGCGCGTGCCAACAGACCCTGGAGTCCCAGCGGGCGATCCGCAGGGTTCGCAATTGCCTCGTTCATCGTCGCCACGTCGAATCCGCGTCCGTCGTCTTCGATGAGGACGGTGACAGCATCGCCGCCGTAGACGAGTCCGACCCGCACGTGGGAAGCACGGGCGTGCTCGATGACGTTGGTCAGCGATTCCTGCACGATCCGGAACAGCTGGCGCACCGTTTCCGGGGGAAGTGCGCGGGTCTCGCCGATCACCACCAGTCGGCTCGTGACGGTCGTCGTCGATTCGACCCAGGCGAGCTCGAGCGCCATCGCCTCGCCCAGCGAATGCCCGTCCAACAGCGCGGGGCCGAGTCCCAGTACGGTGCGGCGCGTCTCGGTGAGGGCAGAGCCGGCCGCGATCCGGGCACGGGAGAGTTCGGCACTCGGGTCCCGGGCTTCGGCGTGGTCGCGCTCGGCGGCATCCAGGTGCAGCAGCACCGCCGCGAGCCCCCGTCCGACGGTGTCGTGCACGTCGCGGACCGCGCGCTCGCGCTCCGCCATGATGGCCGCCTCGCTCGCCCGATCCGTGGCGAGCGCGTGCAGGCGCGCGTTGGTTATCGCTATGGCGGCGTGCGTCGCGAAGAGCTCGAGCAGCGCCGCATCCTCCTGGGTGAATCGCCGTTGCGGATCCCGGCTGAAAATGACGCAGCTGCCGATGACGATGCCGTTCCACCTGATCGGAACGCCTATCACCCCGTGCAGCGCTTCGCGTTCGTCCTCGGGGATATGGCCGCCGCTCACCTCGGCGTATTCGTCGAAGATGACCGGGCCGCGCACCCGCACGACCTCACCCGTGACCCCTTCGCTGAGCGGGAAGGTCTGCCCCTCGAGACAACCGACGCCGAGGTCGACTTCCTTGCGGTAGACGCCCGCTGCCTCATCGACGGTGCAGATCGAGCCGCTGTCACAGTTCAGGAGTTCCATCGTGTGCCGCAGAATCCGCTCGAGAAGAGGCTGCAGGCTGAACTGCCCCGCCAGATCGGTCGCCATTGCGGACAAGGTGCGCAGCTGCGCGCGCAGGCGCTCCGGATCGGCCGTCGTATGTGGTCTCATCACTCACCCTTGAGGAATCAGGTGCGGGCGCTGCGACGCATCAGGCTGCGAGGCCCGCAGCTCCATCTTCTTCCCTCAGGGGCCACGACGCCAGCATGAGCGATCTCCGTCGCACGCGAGGGTAAGGGAATGGGCCGGCTGATACGCCGGGTTCTGTTCACGCTCGAAAGCGCTGGACGGCCATCTCTCTCGGGACTACGTTGCCGCAGCCCTCTAGCGGCCTACCCGGAAACGAGACGAGCAGCCTCATAGTTTCCTGTCTGACCTTGCTCCGGACGAGGTTTACCGAGCCGACCAGGTCACCCTGGCCGCTGGTGGTCTCTTACACCACCGTTTCACCCTTACCCCCGAACACGACCCGAAGGCCAGATTCAGCGGCGGTCTGTTTTCTGTGGCACTGTCTCGCGGGTTGCCCCGGGTGGGTGTTACCCACCATCCTGCTCTGCGGAGCCCGGACGTTCCTCGGCATCTGTGCCTTGCGACACGAATGACGCGACCGTCTTGCCGGCCCATTCCAGATTCAAGACTACAGGCCGGACTCCTCGTTGCGGATGAGAATGCAACTGCTCTCGGGGCAGAGCACAACGTCGTCGGGCGCCGCGCGGCGGATGGTGTCGAGGTCGTTCGCGTTCAGTGCGGTGTTGCTGCCCAGGGAGACGCCGCGCTGCAACAGTGCCGCGCCCGTTCCGTAGCGTGCACGCTGCTTCTCATACAACGCGACAAGCTCGGTCGGGATACCGCGCAGCACCGTTTCGCGATCGTCACCGAGCGCGGCACGCCGCGCGTCGAGCACTCCCAATTCTTGGCTTCTGGCCGATTCGAGCGCGTCAAACTGTGCCGTGAGTGCCGTGCGCTCCTCGTCGATGTCGGCGAGGGTGGCCTCGAGTTCTTCGATGCGCTCCATCACCGTGAGCTCGATCTCCTCCAGATCGGAGCGGCGGGTGCGCAGCGACGCCAGTTCGGTTTCGAGGCCCTGAATGTCCTTGACCGACGCGGTCTGCTGCAACCGGCCCGAGTCGCGGTCGATGCGCGCCTCGACCACCTCGACGTCGGACTCTACGCGCCGCAGCTCGATGCGCGCGTCCTCCAGCTCACCCGTACGCGCGGCATGTTTGGCTCGAACGGTCGCCAGTTGCGGCTCGAGCGCCGTGCGTTCGGCGTCCTGGGGCAAATTTCTGGCCGCATGATCAAGGCGCTGCAGGCCCGTGTCGATCGATTGCAGGCGCAAGAGTTCGTTTTGTTCGGCGGGGGTTGCTTTCACGGCGGTCCTGACGTTGATGACGATGTGGCGTTGTCTGAAGGCTGAGAGGGGTGCTGACTACTGTACGACGGCGAAATCCCAGGGGTCGGTGCGCAGCTCGCTCACCTCGACACGGATGCCGGGCAACGCCTCACGCAGTTGCCGGGCGGCGGTGTCGAGCCACAACCATTCGCTCGCCCAGTGGGACACGTCGATCAGAGCGGGCCCGCCACCGAGTCGCGCCTGTTCCCTGGCCTCCGATGCGGGGTGGTGGCGCAGATCGGCCGTGATGTAGACATCCGATGCGGTCACAGCAGGCTCAGCGAGATACGCGTCACCGGCCCCACCGCACAGTGAGACGGTTTTGATGGGCGCGTCGAAGTCGCCCGCGACCCGCACCCCGGATGCCGTCGCCGGCAAGATCTCCGCAAGGCTGCGGGCAAGACGGCCCAGCGTCGTGGGCTCGGTGAGAATACCGACCCGACCGATGCCGGTACCCGGTGAGGCGTCTGACGCCGCGGACGGGACTATCGGCTGCGTCTGCAGCAGGCCCAGCCTGTCTGCGAGCACGGCGGATGTTCCCTCGGCGACAACGTCCGCGTTCGTGTGGGCGGCGATCAAGGCGCAGTCGGCGCGGATGAGTCTGGCCAGCAGCGCTCCCTTGTAGCGGTTTTCGGCCACGGTCTTGACGCCGCGCAGCAGCAACGGGTGGTGGCTCAGCAGCAGCCCGTGACCGGAGTCGATGGCCTCGTCGACGGTCTCCGCAACCGCGTCGACGGCAAGCAGGATCGAGCCGATCTCAGCCGTGAAATCTCCTGAAAGTACCCCCGGCGCGTCCCAGTCTTCGGCGCCCGAAAGTGGCCAGAGCCGTTCGATCACGGCATTGACATCGGCGAGAGTGAAAGGCACATCACAGAGCCTACTTGCTTGCCGATGCCAGCGGATTTCGCTGCAGGGCTGCGTCGTTGTCCGCAGCCCGTCAGAGGCGGTCAGAGGCGGTCAGAGGCTGTCAGGGTCCAGATTCAGTGTCGTGCCCTTGTACAGGTACTGCTGGTCGCCGAATACCTGAAGATTCGCGTTCAGCCAGATGAGGTCGGCGATCGAAATGCCGAAACGCTGCGCGACCACGGAGGTGACGTCGCCCGGGGCGATGAGGTAACGCTTCGGGGCGCCACTGGCGGTTTGCGCCGTGACCTTTCCCGAGGCATAGGCGCGCGTGCCGGCGTCGACCGGGCGCACATTGGATGTACGCACCGGGATGCTCCAGTGCACGCTGTTCACGGCCAGAACCTTGTTCGGTCCGAGTTCCAAGGGAACGCCGTCAGCAGAGGCTGCCGACGAGTAGGTCACGAGAGTACCGAGGTAGGAGGGCTGGCTGGTGTCGCCCAGCAAAGCCGATGACGCCGGTGCAGCGGCAGCGGTCGGGCCGCCGAGTCGATGGTCACCGACTCCGTGGTACGTGAGTCCATCGCCGACACGCGGCGCAACATCGAGGAGGGTGACAGAGACCGGCACCGGAATCGTTGACGTGAAGCCGGAGTACTGCGCGGAGTACGTGTTGTCGCCGTTCGCGACAATGCGATAGTGAAAATGGATGCTCCCCTTCGGGGAGGCCACATCTGCCTGTGCCACGACCGTTCCGTGCGGAACGGGAGTCAGCGTCGGGGCGGGCGCCGGTGCGCTGACCGGCTCAGGGGTTGCCGCACGCGAGGCCGCCGGATCCGGGGCCGCGGTCGGGGCTGTCGGCAACGGCGTCGGGGTTGAGGATGCGGATGGGGTGGCCTCGGCGGTATGGCCGTGCTTCACGTGCGCGGCGGCTTTCGTGGCGACGGGGAAGCATCCGGCCAGCGTGGCCGTGAAAGCGACGGCGATGCCGATAGCGGCGATGCGTCGCCTCAGGCTCGTGTTCATGATTCCCCCACCACCGAATACTAGTGGGACGCGAAAGTGCGGCCCGGCGCGCGCGGCAGGGGGCGCCGGCGTCGTACCATCGTGGGGATGACATCGACGACGCCGCAGATTGCCACGCCGTACGAGGACCTGCTGAGGGAGGTGCTCGCCTCCGGCGCGGCCAAGTCCGACCGCACTGGAACCGGCACGCGCAGTGTGTTCGGTCGCCAGCTGCGCTTCGACCTGGCCGAGGGCTTTCCCCTCATCACCACCAAGCGCGTGCATTTCCCATCCATCGCCTACGAGCTGCTCTGGTTTCTGCGCGGCGAGAGCAACGTCGGCTGGCTGCGCGAGCACGGCGTCACCATCTGGGACGAATGGGCGGATGCCGCTGGCGAGCTGGGCCCGGTCTACGGGGTGCAGTGGCGTTCCTGGCCGACGCCGAACGGCGATCACATCGACCAGATCTCGCAGGTGATCCAGACGCTGCGCACCGACCCCGACTCGCGGCGCATGATCGTTTCGGCCTGGAACGTCGCGGACATTCCGCAGATGGCCCTGGCGCCCTGTCACGCCCTGTTCCAGTTCTATGTCGCAGACGGACGACTCTCCTGCCAGCTGTACCAGCGCAGTGCCGACCTCTTTCTCGGTGTTCCCTTCAACATCGCCAGCTACGCGCTGCTGACGATGATGATCGCCGAACAGGTGGGACTGAAGCCGGGCGAGTTCGTCTGGACGGGCGGGGACTGCCACATCTATGACAACCACGTCGAACAGGTCACCGAGCAACTGAGCCGGCAGCCGTACCCCGCGCCGACACTGCGTATTGCGAACAAGCGTGAACACGTCTTCGACTACGAGTTCGAGGACTTCACTCTCGAGAACTACCAGCATCATCCCGCCATCCGCGGCGCGGTTGCGGTGTGAGTGGCCTCATCTGGGCCCAGACGACCAACGGAGTCATTGGCCGAGACGGCGGCATGCCGTGGCACCTGCCCGAAGACCTGGCGCATTTCACACAGGTCACTGCCGGCGCCACGGTCGTGATGGGCCGCCGCACCTGGGACTCACTCTCGCCGCGCTTTCGGCCGCTGCCGGGACGGCGCAATGTCGTGGTGAGCCGCCAGCCGGGCTGGCAGGCGCAGGGTGCCGAGGCTGTGGCATCCGTCGAGCAGGCGCTCGCCGTCGATGACGACAACATCTGGGTGATCGGTGGCGCGCAGCTCTATGCGGCAACCATTGCTCTCGCCGATCGGCTCGAGGTGACAGACATCGACCTCGACGTCAATGGAGACACCATGGCGCCGGTTATCGGGGCCGAATGGGCGGTGACCGCGGCACAGCCGACGAACGGCTGGATAGAGTCGCGTACCGGCCTGCGCTACCGCTTCACGAGCTACGTGCGCGCCTGAGGTTCTGCCGGTCAGTCTTTGCGGTACGGGGCCTTGATCATGGCCACGGCGCCCATGACGCCGAGAACGAGCCCGACGGCCATGAATACCAGCAGATAGGCCCACTCAAACGTTTCCATGTGTTCAGTATCTCACTTACTCGCTGTCACTCGGGCGGTTCAGGCCGAGCTGTGAGCGCAGTTTTGCCTCGGCGTCGACATCGGCATGCGCCGCCTCAAGGTTGGCTTCGGCGACGGCCTTGATGACCTCTGCGCGCTGAATGCTGATGCCGCGAGGCGCATCGATGCCGATGCGGATGCCGTCGCCCCGCGACTCGAGTACCGTCACGACGATATCGTCACCGATGAGGATCTTCTCCCCCGGTTTTCTCGTCAATACCAGCACTCGGCCACCCTATCGCAGCCGAGGGTTCACAGCCGTGTCGCTGCAGCGGGCGCGCCGTCCACCCAGCCGACCGGAATACCGAGTTCGTTGACGGTAGCCGGGGTCGCCGTCGCCGACACTCCCGAGACGGCCAACGCATGCACCGGCGTCGCGGCGGCGATGGCGGTGACCCAGCGGGCCGTGTCGTCGAGCTTGCGACCGGCATCCACGGCGAGCCAGAGCTGATCGGCATCGATACGCGTCAGGGTGGTCACGGCCGATCGGGAGATTCCGACGCCGGGCGTGATTCCGAACGCCACGTACACGCACTGTTCGCCGCGAACGCCCTCGGCGCGTGCCGCGGTCGCTGTGCGCCTGTCGACGACGGTATCGTTCGTGGAAGCCGCCAGCGCCCCCGCGAGGCGTACATCGCTGCTTCCGGCGAGCGTCGCCATGGAACGGGCGACCGCGAGGGCGGCCTCCGCCACGCCAACGATGACCACCAGGTCACCGGCCGCCGCCGCGAGTGTGGGAACGACGGGAGGGGGCGCGGGAAACGCCGCGTGCGCATCCGGGCCCGACGCCGTATTGAAGACGAGGTTGTCCATGAGCGCCGCGAAGTCCGGTGCCTGGGTCGACAGCGTGGGGGTGGTGGAGGCCGCATGCAACGCGGCCTCCTCACCGTCCGCGCTCTCGAGCAGGGCCGCAAGACCGACCCGACTCGGCAGGTCGAACATCACGTGACCACCGGATGCGCGCTCCCCCTCGCTCTCACCGTCGACCTCGACCGTCGCCTCATAGTGGTGACGGGCGAAGAAGCCACGGATGCCCCCGACCGTGACTTTCTCTGCGGCTATCACCCGGGCGTTCGGTCCGTGCTCGGCCAGCACGCGCTCCCTCAGGGCGTGCAGGGACGGCGCCTCAAGCTGCAGCAATCTCGGCGACACGAACCACCCCCACGGTCTCGATATTCACGGCGGCCGAGGTGACCTCCTGATAGGAGAGCACGGGCATTCCACCCGTCTGGCCCGCCACAAGACGGCGGATGGCCGGTCTCAGCGCAGGTGCGCACACGAGCACGGCCGTCACCCCCTGCGCCTCAACCTGGGCGACAGCGGTGCGCAGCGAACCGAGCACCGCATCGATGCGGGCGGGATCCATGACGATCTGGGTGCCGGTTTCCGACGGCCGCATTCCCTCGAGCAGGCTCTGTTCCAGCAGCGGGTCGATCATGATCACGCGCAGCAGTGCACCGTCGAGGTACTGCGCGATCAGGGCGGGTCCGAGGGCCGTTCGAGCGGCCTCGATGAGACCCTCCGGATCGGTGGAGACCTTGGCCCTCAACAGCAGTGCCTCGTAGATGCGCGGAAGGTCGTTGATGGGAATCTGCTCCACGAGCAGGCCCTGCAGCACGCGCTGCACCTCCGCCAGGGAGAGGATGCCGGGAACCAGCTCGTCGACGGCCGAGGGGTTGATCTGTTTGACCCCCTCCGTCAGCACGCGCACGTCTTCGCGCGTCAGCAGTCGTGCCGCATTCGCCGTGACGATCGAGGAGAGGTGCGTGACGAGCACGGAAACCCTGTCGATCACCGTTGCGCCGGTCATTTCGGCGCCGGCCCGCATCTCGTTGGGCACCCATTTGCCGTTGAGCCCGAACACCGGCTCGATAGTGGCCGTGCCGGGCAGCGCGTCGAGGTTCTCTCCGAGGGCCAGCACCTTGCCGCCGGGAGCGATGCCGCGGCCCGATTCGACCCCGGCGATGCGGATCACATAGGTGGAGGGGGGCAGGTCCACGCTGTCGCGCGTGCGCACGGGCGGCACCACCACGCCCAGCTCCATGGCGATCTTGCGCCTGAGCGCGCGCACCCGACCGAGAAGATCTTCTGATGCGCCCGAGACGAGGTCGACGAGATCCGGCGCGAGCTGGATCTCCACGGCGTGCACCCGCATCGCTTCGATCAGGTCGTCGGTGGTCTCCGACGGCGAGGTGCCCTTGCCTGCGGCGGCAGCGGACTCCTCTGCAGCCTGTTTTGTCCGGCGCGCTTTGTCCATGCGTTGCGCGGCGATGATGAGGAATGCGCCCACGAGAATGAACGGGATCATGGGCATGCCGGGAATGAGCGCGAGTACTATCGCGGCGCATCCGGCAATGGTCAACGCCATGCGCGACTGCGTCAGCTGGGCGGATGCGCTCGAGCCCATCTCGGTGTCCACATTCGAGCGGGTCACGATCATGCCCGTGGAGACCGCCATGAGCAGCGCCGGAATCTGCGTGACGAGACCGTCACCGATCGTCAGAAGCGTGTAGGTGTTGATGGCGTCGCCGATGTCCATGCCGCGCTGCACCATGCCGATGGCGATTCCACCGACGATATTGATGATGATGATGATGATGCCGGCTATCGCGTCACCCTTGACGAACTTGCTCGAGCCGTCCATGGCACCGTAGAAGTCGGCCTCGGCCGCGACTCCCGCGCGGCGTTCGCGCGCCTGGGTATCGGTGATCAGGCCGGCGTTCAGGTCGGCGTCGATGGCCATCTGCTTGCCGGGCATGGCGTCGAGGGTGAAGCGCGCGCCCACTTCGGCAACGCGCTCGGCGCCCTTGGTGACCACCACGAACTGGATGACGACCAGGATCAGGAACACCACGGCGCCGATGATCATCGAGCCGCCCACGGCCACATGCCCGAACGCGGCGATCACCTGGCCGGCGTAGCCCTCCCCCAGCACCAGCCGGGTCGATGCGACGTTGAGACCGAGCCGGAACAGCGTCGCGACCAGCAGCAGCGAGGGGAAGACGGAGAAGTCGAGCGGTTTCTTGACGAACATGGTGGTCAGCAGGATGACCAGGGCGAAGAGGATGTTGATGATGATGAGAAAGTCGAGCAGCCATGCCGGCACCGGCATGATGAGCAGCATGATGATGCCGACGACGCCGACAGGCACCGCGAGCTTCGCGAGATTTCGTGTCTTCATGTCAGTTCCCCTTGATGGATGATTCGGCTTGAATCGTTCTGGTGCGCCCGGTCATGCGGCGGCCGCGGTCATGGCGTGCATGCCTCTCGAGGCGCCGCGGGATTTGAGAGCCATCACGAACGCGAGCACGCGCGCGACGGCGTTGTAGAGTTCGAGCGGAATCTCCTGGCCGATCTCGCAGGAGGAGTGCAGGGCGCGGGCCAGGGCGATGTCCTTGACCATGGGCACATGGTCGGTCTCGGCCTGCTCGCGGATGCGTGCGGCGATGATGCCGGCCCCCTTCGCCACAACACGGGGCGCCGACTTTCCCGGCTCGTATTTCAGGGCCACCGCGATGTGTGTCGGGTTGACGAGCACGACATCCGCACCGGAGATCGCCGCGATCATGCGGTTGCGGCTCATGGCGAGCTGTCTCGAGCGGCGCTGCGACTTGATCATCGGATCACCGTCTGAACTGCGGTGTTCGTCTTTGATCTCCTTCTTCGTCATGCGGGTCTTCTTGCGGTTTCGCCTGATGATCACGAACACATCGGCAACGGCCAGCAGGAGCCCGACCATCACAGCCACCCGCAACATCGTCGCGACTCCCTCTCCGGCCGCGTCGAGCAAAGCGGTCACCGGCAGCCCACCGGCGCCCATGAGCACGGGCATGAGCGACTGGATCGCCGAGTAGAGCACGAGACCGAGCACCGCGGTCTTGAGCAGCGCCTTCACGCCCTCCCACAGGGCGCGCGTGCCGAAGACCCGCTTGACACCGCCCACCAGATTGAACTGTTCGAACGAGCCCCTGAACTTCTTGGGGTGGATGCCGCCCTGCAGGACCGAGCCGCCGAGCGTGGCTATCACCACCACGAGGAGAATCGGCGAGATGGTACCGAGAATCGAACCGAGGCCGTCGCCGAGCGCCTGAACGGCGAGCATCGGGTCCGCCTCGGTTATGGCGGTGCGCACCGTGACGAACTGCGCGGTGCCTGCCGCGGCGGCCGTCGCGATGGTCACCGGCATCATGAGTGCGGCGGCGCCGACGCCGAGCCAGGCCGTCAGGTCTTTCGAGGTGGAGAGCTGGCCCTTGTCGCGCACTTCCTTCATGCGCTTGGGGGTCGCGGCCTCGCTGCGTTCACCGGAATCAGAATCAGCCATCAGTTCACCCCCACGAGAGTTCCGACGGCATTGCCGGTCAACGACGCCACCACGCGCGGCATGGCCACGAAGACGACGCCGGCGAGCATGAGCGTGAGCAGGATCTTCAGCGGGAAGCCCATCGCGAAGGCGTTGAGCGCGGGGGCAACGCGCGTGAGCAGGCCGAGGCCGGCATCCGCCAGAAAGAGCACGACGATGAGCGGCCCGGCGATCTGTACCGAGGCGAGGAACATCTGGGTGACGGCGTTCATCATGGCCGCAACAGGTTGCGTGAGATTGAGTTCGCCTCCGAGCGGTATCGCCGTGAAACTGCGAGTGAGCCCGCCGATGATGAGCTGGTAGCCGTCGGAGGCGAACAGCAGGGCGATGGCCGTCATCTGGAACAGTCGAGTGAACTGTGCGCCGTTGATCATGGATTGCGGGTCGAACGCCTGCGCCATCTGGAAGCCGCCGAACATGTCGATGAGGCTGCCCGCCGACTGCACGGCAGCGAACACCAGCATGACGAGAAAGCCGAGAGCGGCACCGATGACGGCCTGCACCACGAGCGCCACGAGGAACCCGCCGGTGTCGGGCGAGACAAAGTCGTGCGTCACGGTGGGCGCGACAGCGAGGGACAGGCCGACCGCGAGCATCCCCTTGATGCGCAATGGGAAGGCGTTGGATGAGAACGGCGGGGCGATCATGATGAAGGCGGTCATCCGCACGCAGGCGAGCAGAACGGCCTCGAGCCAGCCCACGTCGAGGTGAAAGTCCATCAGCCACCGCCGAGCAGATGAGGAATGCGGGCGAACATCTCATTCGTGAACGAGACGATCTCGGAGATCATCCAGTGCCCGGCGACGAGCAGCGCCACGGCGACCGCGACGGCCTTCGGCACGAACGCGAGCGTCACCTCCTGGATCTGCGTGATCGACTGCAGCAGGGAGATGGCGAAGCCGACGACAAGCGCCGTGATGAGAATGGGCGCCGCAAGTTTGGCCGCGACGAGGAGAGCCTGCATGCCGATGTCCATGACGGCGTTGGTGTCCATCAGCCGCTCCCCTGGTAACTCGTGATGAGCGACTGGATGATCAGTCCCCATCCGTCGACGAGGATGAACAGCAGGATCTTGAATGGCAGCGAGATCATCACGGGCGGAAGCATCATCATGCCCATCGACATGAGTGCGGCCGACACGACGAGGTCGATCACCAGGAATGGCACGAAGATGACGAAACCGATGATGAACGCGGCGCGCAGTTCGGAGATCATGAACGCCGGAATCAGAGTGGTGATGTCCACGCTGGCGGCATCTGCGGGGTTCGGCAGGTGCGCGGCCCTGGTCATCAGGGCGAGATCCTCCTCGCGGGTGTGCGCGAGCATGAAGGTGCGCAGGGGCCCGGATGCCGCCTGCACCGCTGCGTCGAACGTCATGTGCCCGTTCATGTACGGCTGCAGGGCATGAGTGTTGATGTCTGAGATGACCGGAGCCATGATGAACAGTGACAGGAACAGCGCAAGGCCCGCGAGCACCTGATTCGGCGGGATCGACGGCAGCGCCAGCGCGTTACGGGTCATGGCCAGCACCACGAAGATCTTGGTGAACGAGGTCATCATCATGAGCAGTGCCGGGGCAACGGAGAGCATCGTGATGCCGAGCAGGGTGACTATAGCGTCGGCGGGCTTGCCGTTCGGCCCGTTGATCGAGATGGAGAGACCGCCCGGGTCCGCGGGCGGCGTCGGAGTGGTCGGCGGGGCGGGATCGATCGGCGCGGCGTGAGCGGCAGTGGCGGCCACGAGAACCATCACGGCGATGCACACGAGTGCCACGGCGACCAGCGCGAGAGGGCGAGCCAGCCGGGTGAGCTTCGTGGGCAGCCGAAGACGCCCCGACTGAACCATCACCGGCTCTGCCGCAGGGCGGCGCCCGTCTGCTTCCAGGTGGCCGGGGACAGGATGGAGCCGCCCAGCTTGCCCACAGCACTGCGATCACGCCGCGGGCGCAGCATGGCGACCGGAGAAGCCCCCGGTTCCCCCGTGCCGCTTGGAACCGTGGTGCCACTCGAAACTGCTGCGGAGTGCGCGGCGATCGAGCGCGCCGGCATCGTGGCCTCCTGAAGAGACTGCGCAAACTCGTCCGCCGTGGAGCGTTCCTCGGGAACGTCGGCGCTGTGCAAGACGCTCACGGTCTGGTCGGTCACGCCGAGCAGCAGTCGGGTGCCGTCAACGTCGACCATGATGACGTTCGCACGCCTGCCCACACTCTGTCGGCCGACCACCGTGATGCTCCCCGCCGCCGCGCGCTTGCCGCCGCGCTTGCCCAAACGGCGCTGCAGCAGCCAGAGCAGGGCGAGCACGGCCGCGAGCGACAGTGCTACCCGCAAGGCGAGAAAGACGGTGTCCATGCTTTTTAGATGTCCGCCACATCGAGAATCGAGGTGATGCGCACGGCGTAGTCCTGGTCGACCACGACGACCTCCCCGTGCGCGATGAGCCTGCCGTTGAGAAGGATGTCGGCGGGTGCGCCCGCGGACCGATCCAGCTCGATGACCGCGCCCGGCTCCAGCGCGAGCAGGTCGCGCACCGACATGCGGGTGCGACCGATCTCCACCGTCAGGGCCATCTCGACGTTGCTGATGCGGCCGAGCTTGCCCACAACGGACCGGTCGTCGGAGGCAGTGCTCTGCGCGACGGTTCCGTTCTCACGCAGCCGAATGGCGACCCAGCCCGCGCTCTCGCCGGCCGCGAGCAGCTCGAACACCGTCGCTTCCGGGTCGGAGAACAGGGCGGGAGCCTCCTCGAGAATGCCGGCCCCAAGAACGCCGGTGCCGAGCACAGCGGATGCCGCCTCCAGCGCCGGGTGCAGCACATCCACTATCGAGACAGACGGCCCGTCGCCTCCGGCCGCCGTCGCCAGCGCGTCGCCATCGGTCAGGGCTATCGCAAAATCTGCGGACGTCGCGCCGACGAAGGATGCGACAACGGCTGAGCCGACGATGACGCTCGCCGCGCTGTCCTCGAGGCGTCGCGCCTCGAGCGGCTCGGCCGAGGGCAGCTGCCGCAGCAGCGCGTCGATGGCGGCTTCGTGAAGGTTCTGGCCGAGAGCCGGCTGAACTGCTGTGGTCATTTCGATTACTCCTTGGATGTGACGACGACGCAGGCGAGCCGGGAGCCGTTTGCTCCGACGGCGGCGCGGGCAAGCGGCAGCCCGTCAACCGCGAGGTCGAACGGACGGTGCTGGGGGTGTGGCAGCGGCAGCAGGTCGCCCGCCGCGAGATTGAGAATCATGCTGGGCCGCACCATGGCGGGCTTCAGCTGCAGCGAGACCTCGACGGGCACATGTGCGATCTGCGCCTGCACCAGCTCCCGGGCATCCAGCGTTGAATTGACGGGATTCGCCTGGCCGAGCTGCGGCAGCAGCACTTCGGCGGGAATGGCCAGTGTGGCGGGCGTGAGTTCCTCACCCATGCGAATCGTGAAGGAGGCAACGATCATGAGATCGCCCGTCGCCGCCGCCTGGGCGAATTGCGAGTTGTACTGGATACCGTTGACGCTCACGCCGTTCACGAGCAGGGAGCCAAGCGAGTAGCGCAGATCCTCGAGCGCATCGTCCATCAGGCGGCGTATCAGCACCTGCTCGAGCGGGGTGAACTTACGCTCGGGCATGGTCTGCACGCCGTTGCTGCCGAGCATGTGCGACACCCACGACAGGGCGGCCGTTGTGGGAAACTGGAAGACAGCCTTGGGCTCGGTGTCGGTGATCTCGCACAGCACCATCGCGGTCTGCGCGGGCAGCCCCGCGGCGTACTCGTCGTACGCCGACATGATCACCTGTTCGCAGGAGACCTGGGTGACAACACGCACCTTGGCGGTGAGCTGTGTACCCCACTGGCGTGCGAAGGTCTCGAAGGCCAGCTCGAGCACGCGGGAGTGCTCGCGGGCGAGCGTGGTGGGTCGGCGGAAGTCATAGACCTCCGCCACCGTGGGCGCTTTGATGGGCGCGCCCGATACCGCGTGTTCCTGGACCGTCACGCAGCACACTATCGGCCGCCCGACCCGTGCGGTTAGGCGAACACCTCGCGCGCACCCGGGCGCGCACCTGTTAGGGGCCGCCGGGCTGCGCCGTGCCTGCCGTCGCGGCCCCTTTCGCAGCGGCCCCTTTCGCAGCGGCGGCCTGACGTTGCTTGAGAATGCCGGGGATCAGTGCGCGTACCTCCTCCGGCTGCTGGGAGAGCACGACGATATCGACCCGCCGATTCTTGGCGAGCGCGGCATCCGAGCTGCCGGATGCCAGCGGCCGGCTGTCCCCGTAACCGACCGCCGCGATCCGCTGCGGCTTCACCCCGCCGGTCTCCACCAGGTGCCGCAGCACCTGGGTGGCACGCCCCGTGGAGAGTTCCCAGTTGGTAGGGAACGGGTAGGAAGCCGTGCGGGAATCCGCGTGTCCCTCCACTGACACGTCGTAAACCGTGGCTGCGAGCGGAGGGGCGACGGCATCCAACACCTGGATCGCCTTGTGCGTGAGGTCGACCTTGTTCGTGGCGAAGAACGTCTCCGAGCCGATCAGGCGAATCGTGAGTCCGCGCTGGTCGAGCCCGAGGTCGACGGCGCTCGCCAGGCCTTGCTTCGCCAGTGCCGCGTGGATTTTCGCCTCAAGAGCGGTAAGAGCGTCGAGCTCTTTGGCCGCGAGTTCGGCATCCGTGAGCGCGGTATCGATGGTCTTCGTGTCGGTGAAACCCTGCGCCTTGTCGTGCAGCTTCTCGGGCGGAACCACGACACCGGTTGCCGAATCGATCTTCTCGGTCTTGGTGGTGCCGAATCCCGTGGCGAGGGAGTTCTTCAACTCCTGGTACTTGTCTTTGTCGACGACCGACATCGAGAAGAGCACGATGAACATGCACATCAACACGGTGACCATGTCCATGTACGACGCCATCCAGCGCTCGCTCGTGTCGTGTTCGGGTTCGGCCTCGGCCCCGCGGCGCCGACGCCCCCGGGCGCTCATGCGGCCTGCGGCAGCGCGTATGCCGGTACCATCGCACGCAGTCGCTCCCCCAGCAGACGGGGCTGGCTGCCTGCCTGCACCGCCAGGATGCCCTCCATCAGGAGCGTCATACGCTCCACCTCCAGCTCAGAGAGCCGCGAGAGGCGTGCGCCGATAGGAAGCCAGAGAAAGTTGGCCGAGAGCAGCCCCCACAGGGTGGCTACGAATGCGCTTGCAATCGCGGGCCCGAGGGTCGCCGGGCTGTCCAGATTCTCCAGAACGTGGGTGAGCGAGACAACCGTGCCGATGATGCCGACGGTCGGCGCGTAGCCGCCCATCGTGGCGAAGAACTTTGCGGCCGTGCGATTCGAGCGCGCCTGGGTCGCGATCTGGTCTTCGAGCATGATGCGCAATTCCTCCGCATCCGTGCCGTCGGCGATGTTCTGCAGGGCATCCTTCAGAAAAGGGTCGTCGACGCCCTCCGCCTCCTGCTCGAGGGCAAGCAGGCCGTTCCTGCGCGCCGTCTCGGCGAGCGAGACCACCTGGTCGATGATGGCCTGCGGCGGGCTTACCTTGCCCTTGAACGCGCGCGGGAGCGCCTTGACGGCCAGCAGCGCGTCCTTGATGGTGCCGCTCGCGATGCCGACGGCCACCGTGGCCCCGAGTACGAAGATCATGGGGGCAGGAATCAACAGCGAGGTGATGCTCGCCCCGTCCATGACCACCATGGTCACGAGCGCGCCGAACGCGAGCACCATGCCGATGAGGGTTGCCGGATCCATCAGATCCCCCTTGCGTGAGGAAGCGGTGTCGGATGTGTGTCAACCACCGGGGCGGCATCCGGTACGGCGACCAGGCCGGGTCGCTGGTTCAGCGGCTGCTCGACCTCAATGGGAAGCGCACGGGCCAGGGCAATGACATGAGCCCGATAGCCCGCGATCATCTCGATGATCTCGGCCATGGTCTCGGTCACGATGTACGTGGCGCCGTCGACCATGACGAGGGTGGTGTCGGGATGCGCGTGGATGCGTTCTATGAGGTCAGGGTTGACCGCAAATTGACTGTCATTGAGTCGAGTAACGACGATCATGCGCTCATCCCTGAATTCTTAGCGCCAGCCTTCCTGGCCCGACCGGCTCCGCCGATCTGCGCTTAACCAGTACTGTCGGCCGCCCCAGCGTTGCCGTTAGGCATCGTGGGCGGCCGACAGTTGTCAGCGATAAAGAACGAATTATCGCTTGAGGTTCGTCAGTTCCTGCAGCACCTCGTCTGAGGTCGTGATGATGCGGGCGTTGGCCTGGAAGCCGCGCTGGGCGACGATCAGGTTGGTGAACTCCTGCGAGAGGTCGACGTTCGACATCTCGAGGCTGCCTGCGGTGAGCTGACCGAGTCCGTCTGCACCGGCCGTTCCGAGCGCCGCGGTTCCGGAGTTGACGGTGGCACGGTAGGCCGAGGATCCCGCCTTCTCCAGGCCGCCGGGGTTCACGAAGTTCGCCAGGGCGATGCGACCGATAGGTTCGGTGTCTCCATTGCTGAAGGTGCCGATGAGCGTGCCGTCCTTGGAAAGGGTGAAGGTGTCCAGCGTGCCTGCGGCGCGGCCGTTCTGCTCGGCGATGCTCACCGTGGTGATTCCCGCATAGCCCGTGAGGCCGGCAAGATCGACGGCAATCCCATTCACCGGGGTGAGGGCGCTCGTGTTGAGCGTTCCATCGGCGTTGAACGTCACCGAGCCGGTGACAGCCGCGCCGCCGGCCGCGTTCGCCGAGATGTCCCAGCCCGTTGCGGCATTCCGCGTGAACGTCAGTGTCAGGTTGCTGGCCTTTCCGGCCGCGTCGTACACCTTGATGTCGCGCACGAGTTCGGTGCCGACCGCGGCATCCGAGGGCAGGTTGCCGGTGACCGCTGAGGTGGTTGTCACCGCTGCGGGAGACACGGCCTTGAGCGGCAGCGTCAGGTCGCCGGTGGCTCCGCCGGTCGACACCACGCCGTTGACGGCCGGCCACCCCTGCAGGATCGCGCCATCCGGGGTCACGAGGCGCCCGTCGGAGTCGGGGTTGAACGATCCGGCGCGGGTGTACAGGGTCTCGTTGCCGACCTTCACGGTGAAGAATCCGTCTCCGGAGATCATCATGTCGGTGGGCTTACCCGTGGCCTGGGCCGACCCCTGGGTGAAGTTGGTGGCGATGCCCGCGACCTGCACGCCGAGTCCGACCTGGGCCGGGTTGGTGCCGCCGATCGTGGCCTGGGGGCCGCTGGCACCCTGCTGCAGCTGCGAGAGCGTGTCCTGGAACTGGGTCGAGGAGGACTTGAACCCGGTCGTGTTGACGTTGGCGATGTTGTTGCCGGTGACATCGAGCATGGTCTGGTGCGAACGCAGGCCCGAAATGCCTGAATACAGTGAGCGAAGCATGAGGTGCTGCCTTTCAGTTGGTGGTTGTTGCGGGAGTCGTGGTGTCTGCTGGAGCAGTGGTTTCTGCGGTGGTTGGCGTGTGTTTCACGCCCGAGATGACGTCGAGCGGAACGTCCACGCCGTCGACGGTGACCTGGGGAACCGGGCCAGCGAACGACACGGCGCTCGCAATTCCGCTGACGGTCTCGCCGTCCTTGCCGGAGTACGTCACCGTCTGACCGACCATGGCCGATGCGGCGATGCGCATCTGCAACGAGAAGTTCTCGTTGCTCGTCGTGGTCTGCTGGGTCATCTGCTCCATCATGGCCAGCTGGGTGGTCTGCTGAATCATCTGGCCGGTGTCCATCGGCGAGCTCGGATCCTGGTTCTTCAGCTGGGCGACGAGCAGGCTCATGAAGGCCTCGGCGTCGAGGCTCTGCTTGGGCGCGCGGGTCGGCGGCGTCGCGTAGATGCCGTTGGTCACGGGGGGCACGGTATCGATGGGCATTACTGGTCTCTTCTCTGCTGGCTTCTCCAGCGGGCTGGAGGGTCGTGGGTCTCAGACGAGAACGTCAATGGTGGATGTCGAGGCGAGCGCGTGACGTGCGTGAGAGTCACGCACATGCGGCGGCTCGGCCGTTCGCGGGTTGGTGTCGGCGTTACCGTCGGCCGTCTGACCGGGTACGGGGCGGTCGCGTGCCGCCGCCTGTCCCCCGGCATCCGACGGCTGGTTCTGCGACGACAGGTTCAGTTGCGCGTTCATGCCGCCAGCCGCAAGATCGCGGCGCAGATCGTTCAGAATCCCGCGCAGCGCGTCCCGTCCGCCATCGCTCGGCGCGAAGAGTTCGACGCGCACGCCGTCGGTGCCGACGTGCGCCCGCACGGTGACGGGGCCGAGGGCATCCGGCGTGACGGAGACCGTGAGCACGTGATCACCGGGCTTCGCTCCCGCGAGAGTGAAGAGGGGTGCGGCAATCTGGGGCGCGAGCGGTGTCGGAGTCGGCGGCGCGGGTGCCGGGGCGGATGCCACGGGTGCGGGCGTCACGAGTGGCTGGGCCGACGGCGCTGCAGGCATGACGGGCGGGAGCTGCGTTGTTGCGGCATCCGCTGCGATGCCGGTTGTCGGCATCGGCGCCGCCTGGGCGTGCTCGGCGGCCACAACAGGAGTGTTCGACACCGCGGTCGCCGGCACGGCGGCCGGTACCGTCGGGGCGTGGCCAGCCGCGGGCGTATGCGGGGTCGGCGCAGCCGCAGCCGCGGGTGCCGCAGGAGCAACCGGTGCGGTTGTTGCGCTCGGGGTTGTTGCCTGCGGCTGTGCACTCGCCGCCGCTGACGCCGCGCCGACAGGCACGGTCGGCGCGGCCGGTGAAGGAGATGCTCCGGTCGCGGAGGCAACGGGGGCGGTCGACGGTCCGGCGGATGCCGATGCTGTGGATGCTCCTGCTGCGCCCGGCTGCACGGCGGCTGTCTGTACTATGCCCGTCTGTGCAGCGAGTGCTGGCACGACCGACGGCGTGCGACTCGACGGAGGTGACGCGACGGGGGCCGCGGGTGCGGCCGGCGCCTGGGTGATCGAGGCCGTCGCCGTCACGCCGCCCGCGGCCGGAGCGACTGTTGCTGGCACGCTTGGCGTCGTCCCGGACGCTTCGGCAGGCTCAGCGACCGGGACGGGGACCACCGTGGCAGCTGCGGATGCCGCCGCCTGCGTCGCAGTGCCGGGAACAGGCATGCCGAGAGAAGTCGGTGCAGGCGCGGCCGGGGCGGCCGCGGAGGCCACGCCCGCATCCGTCGTGGTGGCCTGTGCATTGTCGTTGTGGTGATCGGACGTCTTCGCGTGCCGGGGCGACTTCGGCGCGGTGGCGTCGTCGCGACGTTGATTGCCCGGCGCGAGAGCATCGCGCAGAGCGGCGCCGAAGGCGTGGCCGTCTGATCGCGTGGCACTCGACGCGGGCGGAACGGAAGGCGCGGCCGGCTGAACCGGGAGCGAGGGCATGGGCAGACTCATGACAGTGTTCCCGTCGCCATGGCGGCCTGGAGGGCGGCCATGAGGCTCGTTGAATCGGACGACGTCGACAGCGAGGCCGCCGACGAGCTCGCGGAGGCCGCGGACGACGCCACGGACGAGGCGGTGGATGGCACGATGCGCCGGATCGTTCCGATCTGATCATCGGTGAGCCAGTTGTCGACCATCTGCACGTTGCGCCCCTCGCTGGGCGCGTGGATGACCTTGCCATTGCCGGCATAGATCACGATGTGATCGTTGCCCTTGAGCACTATCAGGTCACCGGGCTGCGCCTGGGCGAGCGAGGGCACCTCGGTGCCCACCGTGGCCTGATCCTGAACGACCCGGGGCACGCTCACGCCGAGATCGGCGAAGACGCGCTGAACGAGTCCGGAGCAGTCGACACCTGACGCGTCCTCTCCCCCGAAGACGTAGGGAACGCCCAGATACTTCTTCGCGTCGGCGACGACGTCGTTACCCGTGGCTCCGGCCGGGTTCGCGATGCCCGTCGATGCGCCCTGCGCCCCTGAAAGCGCCTGGGCGAACGCGGTAGCGCTGGCCGACGCGCCGCCGGCGGTTGCCGACGCGCTCGTGCTGCTCGCGACATCTTTCGGACCGAACAATTGTGTGAGGGTGGACTGGATCTGCTGCATCGAGCCCACGGCTTCCATCACGGTCATCGCGTCGCCTCCGGGGTCGCTCGGTGCCATGACGTCGAGGCGATCTCGTCTATCACGGCCTGCTCGGCATGCAATTCTTCGTTCGCCACCGCGACGGCGTGTCGCGTCTGCAGTTTCTCCAGGCCGATCGAGCGCGCACGGGCCTCTTCGTAGACGGCACGGGCGGCATCGACGTCGGCCTGCTGGGTCTGTCGCAGCGCGTCGAGGTCGGCCACCATGCTGCGTGAGGATGCTCGCGCCGCGGCTATCGCGTCGAGCGTCGAGACGTCAAATGCATCGATGGGTGTCGCACCGAGTGCGGCCCGCGTGCGGCTGCGACGTTCGGCGTTCTCGCGCAGTATCGCGTGTGCCCCCGACAGGCGTGCCTCGGCCTGCTCCTGCTGCAGGTGGCGCAGCCGCAGCAGACCGGCGAGAGAAAAGGCGCGTGCCATCTCTAGATCCCCATCCCTTCGGTCAGCGCGGTCAGGCGCGCCCAGGCGACATCCGCGGCCACCTGCTCGTCCATCCCCTGGCGCAGAAAGCCGTCGATGGCCGCCTCGTGATCGAGGGCCGCGTCCACGAGGGGGTTGGTGCCGCGCTGGTATGCGCCCACATCGAGCAGGTCCTGTGCGGACCGCCGAGCGGCAAGCACCCGGCGCAGAACGCCCGCGACGGCGGTGCGTTCGCGGGAATTGACGCGGGAGGCGACCCTGGAGATGGAGGCCAGGGCATCCACGGAGGGAAAGTGACCGACGACCGCGAGCTTGCGGTCGAGCACGACGTGGCCGTCGAGAATCGAACGCGCGGAGTCGGCGACCGGCTCATTGTGGTCGTCTCCGTCGACCAGCACCGTGTACATGCCGGTGACCGAACCGCGCTCGTCCGTGCCTGCGCGCTCGAGCAGCTGTGCCAAAACAGCGAATGTCGACGGTGGATAGCCCCGGGTTGCGGGCGGCTCGCCCACCGAGAGGCCGATCTCCCGCTGCGCCATCGCCACACGGGTGAGCGAATCCATCATGAGCATGACGTCTTTGCCTTCGTCGCGGAACGACTCAGCGATGCGGGTGGCCACGAAAGCCGCACGCAGACGCATGAGGGCGGGCTCGTCCGAGGTGGAGACGACCACAATCGAACGCGCGAGCCCCTCGGGCCCCAAGTCATCCTCGAGAAACTCGCGGACCTCGCGGCCGCGCTCACCCACGAGGGCTATCACCGAGACCTCGGCGCTCGTTCCCCGGGCGATCATTGAGAGAAGGGAAGACTTACCCACGCCGGATCCGGCGAACAGGCCCATGCGCTGGCCCTTGCCCACGGTAGTAAGCGTGTCGAGCACGCGCACGCCGAGCTGCAGCGGCGTGTCGATGCGGGCGCGGTGCATGGCCGACGGCGTCTCGTGGTCCAGCGGCACCATCGCGCTTGTCTTGAGCGGCCCTTTGCCGTCAATGGGGCGGCCGAGCCCGTCGAGAACCCGCCCGAAGAGCCCGGCGCCGGTCGGCACCAGTACAGGTGTTCCCTTCGACCGGGCGGGCGCGCCGGCGTTGAGGCCGCCCATCCTGGCCAGCGGCATGCACCGGATGCTGTCGCGGGTCACCGCAACGACCTCGGCTTCCACGCCGACGCCGTCCCCGATGCGCACGACATCGCCTATCGCACCGTGCAGGCCACTGATCTCGACGCCGAGGCCCACTATTGACGAGACCACTCCGACGCGTTCCGGGCGGGCTGCGGCAAGTGCAGCGCCGAAGTTCTCGGCCCGCGGACGCCAGGCGGTGGCCGTCGGGCTCATGAGATTCCCTCCGCGAGAGCCGCGCGCACCCGGTCCAGCGCCGCGCCGATGCGCGCGTCGAGGTAGCCGTTGGGCAACTCGGCGACGGCATCACCGGATGCCATTGCCGCGTCTGCCTGCAGCCTGACTCCGACGGCCACGGCGGCGCGCGTCTCCTCGTCAAGCGAGGCGAGATCGGCGGGGCTCATACGCACCGTGACCACGGCATCCGCCTCGGCATGATCGAGGGCCCTCTTCAACGCAGAGAGCGCGGAGTCGGGGGTGGTGGCGAGTTCCCGCCCGATGATGGCCTCAGCGATGTCGACAGACGCCGCGGCGAGCACACTCTGCGCATCCAGGAGTACGGGGGCAAGCCGCGAATCGAGGGCCCGGGCGGCCGTATCCAGCGCGGCCAGCGCGGCCTCGACGCGACGTGCGTTCTCCAGCGCCGTGCGCTGCGCGTCGGCCTCGAGGGCCGCCGCACGCTCGGCAAGCTCGACGGCCGCGGTCTTCAGCCCGGCGGCGTATCCAGCGGCGTGACCGCTCACGCGCGCCCGCGCCTCGATGCTCTCCCTGCCCCTGTCGCGCAGGGAGGGAAAGGCAAGGCTCGCGAAACCGGCGTCAGTCGACATATTCTTCCTCGTCGCCGCGCTGCACGGTGATAATGCCCTGTGCCTCGAGGTCGCGAATCGAGCGAACGACCTCGGCGCGCGCCTCCTCCACCTGGGAGACGCGAACCGGCCCCAACGCGTCGATCTCCTCGTCGAGGAGCTCGCGATTGCGTTCCGAAAGATTGGTGCGAATCGCCTCGGTGACGGTCTCGGTCGAACCCTTCATGGCCGTGGCGAGCACATTCGCGTCTATGCCGCGCAGCACCTGCTGCACGTCACGCGCCTCGAATTTCACGATGTCGGCGAAGGTCAGCATGCGCGAACGCACCTCGTCAGCGAGGGCGGGATCCCGCTCGTCGAGTCCGTCGAGCAGCGCCCGCTCCATCGCGACATCCGAACGGTTCAGAATCTCGACCAGCGGCTGCACGCCGCCCACGATCTCGATGGCATCCCGCGGGGAGACGACGGCTCCGGCGCGCACCTTGAGGGTGTCGGCGACGACGCTGACCGCCTCGGGAGTTGCCGTGCCCATCGTGGCGATGCACTGGGCCACATCGGTGCGAAGCGGGTCAACGAGCGCCGAAAGTACTGCGGATGCCTGGTCCGGCCGCAGGTGCGCAAGCACGAGCGCAATGGTCTGCGGAAGTTCGCCATCGAGCAGGCTCGAAATCTGGCCGGACTCGGCCGCGTCGAGAAACTCGAAGGCCTTGCCCGCCATCGACGAGGCGACCCTGCTCATCACGCCGGCTGCCTTCTCCGCGCCGAAGGATGCCTCGAGCAAGCCCGTGGCGAAGTCACGCCCGCCGCGCGACTGCCAGCCACCCTGCACCGTGAGGTCGTGGAATTCGAGAAGCGCCTGTTCGGCGGCAGCGGAGTCCACCTTGCGCAACCGCACCAGCTCCGCGGCAATCTCCTCGGCCTCGATCTCGGAGAACTCGCGCATCACCTGCGCGGCCTGCTCGTGGCTCATGTTCATCAGCACCACAGCGACCTTCTGGGTGCCGGTCAGTACCGTCGTCCCCTCGCTCATACGGTCTGCCGATCATCCATGAGCCCGCGAAGGAATTCGGCGGCGCGAGAGGGGTCCTGCTCGGCAAGCGCGCTGATCTCGGCGCGCTTCAGATCGAGGTCGGAGGGCGTGCCGGTGCCGAGTATTGCGGTCGGCAGCTCGGAGGGCGAGGAGGCGGTGAGCGGCAGCGTCGGTGCGGCGGCGTCGATCGCCGGCGCCGGAGCATCCGTCAGTGTCCAGTCCTCGACGGCCTCGCGGTGCTGCCGGCGAGAACGACGCGCGTACAGGATCAGGCCAAGTGCCAGTGTCAGAACGATGCCGAGCACGATCATTCCGGTCTGCAGGATGCCACTGAACTGGTCTGCCGCCTCCTGCTTCTTGGCCGCATCCAGTGCCGCGGCCGCCTGTTTGGCCGCCGCCGTGTTGAAGTTGACGACCTTCACCGAGACCGTGTCGCCCCTGTTGGTGTCGACACCGGCCGCGGCCGTGACGAGCGAGGTGAGGTCGTTGACATTGATGTCGCGAGCGGCCTTCGAGTCGACGGCCACGGAGACGGTCTGGCGCGAGATGGCACCGGCAGGAATCGTGCGCGTCTCGGTGACCGTGTCGACGGCGTTGTTCTTGGTGACACTCTCGGAATCGAAACTGCCGTCGCTCGAGCCGCCCGAGGGCACGGCGATGTTGTCGGGTCCGAGTATGCCCGCCGACGTTCCGCCGGTGCCCTTGTACGTCTCCTTCTTGCTGGATTCGTTCAGCGCCGGCGCGTTCGTGGGCGTTCCGTAGCTCTTCTCGGTGCGGGTGGCGGATTCCTTGTTCACATCCGCGGCGACCACCACCGTCGCGTTGCCGGCTCCGACCACCTTGTCGAGCATCGTCTGCACCGCCGTGCGCACGCGCTCCTGGTAGTCGCCCGCCTGCTGGTCCGCGCTGCCCGCTACACCGGTGCCGACCGCGGAGAGCACGGTGCCCCGGGAATCGATCACGCCGACATCCGTGGGTGCCATGCCGTCGATCGACGCACTGGTGAGGTGCACAATCGCCTGAACCTGCTCGGTGGTGAGCGTCACCCCTGCGGTGGTTTCCACGAAGACGGATGCCGTGGGGTCCTTCTTCTCCGACGAGAAGACCGTGTCCTTGGGAATGGCCAGCTGCACGGACGCCGTCTGCACGCCCTTCATGGCAGAGATCGTCTTAGCGAGCTCGCCCTCGAGGGCACGCTTGTAGGTCACCGACTGTTGAAACTCGCTCGAGGTGACGCCCATCTTGTCGAGAAGCGCGTAGCCGCCCGTGCTCGACGACGGTAGTCCGGCCGCGGCCGCCTTGAGGCGCTCGTCGTACACGCTGGCCTCCGGCACGAGCACGGTGGCCCCGCCGTTGGCGAGTTCGTAGCTCACTCCGTCGGTACGCAACTGCTCGACGACGGCGTTGGCGTCCGCGCCGCTCAGACCCGAGAACAGGGGCGTGTACGACGGCTTCATCGCCCAGCTGGCGAGCGCAATCGAGCCCATGACGAGCACGGCGACACCGATGATGGCGATCGTGCGCTGGGCAATGCTGAAGCCCTTAATGCTGGCGCCGAGACGGCGCAGCGCTGAGCTGACGGGAGCCGGCATCAGGCCTGCATCCTCATGATCTCGTTGAAGGCGTCAACGGCCTTGTTGCGCATCGCCGCAGCCAGTTCGATGCTCACCTGGGCACGGGTCGCCGCGATGGTGGCGCTGTGAATGTCGTCGAGGCCCCCTGTCGCTGCCGTGATCGCGAGCGAGTCGGAGGTGGACTGCAGGGACTGCAGGTTGTCGACGGCGCCGGTGAGGGCCGTCGCGAAACCCGAGCCGTCGCTCGCCGCCGCAGACATGCTCGGCGTGACTGCTCCCGCCCCCGCGAGGGCCTGAATGGAACCGATGGCATCAATGGGCATGGTCATTTCCCGATCTGGAGTGCTGCTTCGTAGGTTTCCTTGGCACGGTCGACCACGGCGGCGTTGGCCTGGTAGCCGCGCTGCGCCATGATGAGTTCGCCCATCTGCTCGGCCATATCGACGTCGGGATATCGCACATTGCCGTCGGCGTCTGCCAGGGGGTTGTTCGGGTCGTTCACGATGACGCCGTTGGCATCGCCGTAGGCAGTTCCCGCCACATAGGCTCCGGAGGTTCCCTCGCCGGCCTGCGCCATGATGTAGCGAGCCTGGAATGCCGGCCCGCTCGTTGCCGAGGCGTTGTTCGCGTTGGCGAGGTTGTCGCTGATGGCATCGAGCCACTTGCGGTGCAATGTCAGGCCGGTTCCGGCAATGCCTATCGCGTCGAAGGTCATCAGTTCGTCCTCATCGCGGCACGAACGCCATTGAAGAGATTGCCTTCGGCCTGTGCGGCGAACTTGTAGCGCAGCACGGTGTCGATGTTCGAGAGCGTCTCGGTGTCGAGGTTCACGTTGTTGCCATTGAGCCGGGTGGGCTCCAGCGAACGCTGGGAGGTCGCCGCGGCAGTGCCGTCACCGGCCTGGACCGAGGCGGCGAGAGCATCCTCAAACGACACCCGCTCAGCATGAAAATTGGGGGTGTTCACATTGGCGATGTTGTTGGCTATCGCCTTCTGCCGCAGCGCCAGGCCGTCGAGTGCGCTCGACAGGGCGGCGGAGGTCACGGAATTGAGCACGTCTACTCGTTCCTTACGAAGGGACGGTGCGGCCGATCCGTGGCCTCATGATGAGCAATCCATGCTCCCCCATAGCTCTCGGCCGCGTAGACCGATCGGTTAGCCAAACGGGCAGACTTTGTTGCCGATCACGCCATTGACGACGGATGCCTCGCCCGGCTCAGCCGGTGACGTCGAGGTATACCGCGCCGCCGCGGGCAGCGACGCCCGGAATGGAGCGCAGCGCCGAAAGGTGACGTGCCGTGGCCGCACGCTCGCGCTCGAGCTCGCCGGCGACATCCCGTTGGGCGGCCGCGAGAGCGCGTGCACGATCGGCAAGCTCGGGTGGAATGGGGCCTGCCGCTGCCGGAACGGTCCACGGCACGGCAGCGGCAGCCGGTTCCTGCTGCAGACGCGCGAGTTCGCGCTCCATGCTCGTCAGTATCTCGGCCCACTCTGCGCCGCTCGGCGGCTGCTCAGGCAATTCCGAGCTCCCCACCGGCAGAGGCGCCGCGTGCAGGCGGCTGCGCGGGCAGCGCCGCGGCGGCTTCGTGCCACGCCTGACGCAGAGGCTCGAGAAGTTCGATGCATTCGCGGGTGCGCACGGCATCGCGATGAATGTTCGCGTTGATCATCGACGTCATCAGGTAGTCGTAGAGAGCCAGGATGCCGTCGGCACCGTCCCACGCATCCGTCTTGAGAGAGGATGCCAACTCCGCGATGATCGCCTGGGCATGCAGCAGATTCTCGGTGGCCACCGCCCAATTCGACTCATTCTGCGCCTGCTCGGCGCGGCCCAGGTCGAGCAGCAGCCGGTCG
Source organism: Leifsonia sp. Root112D2 (assembly GCF_001424905.1). Classification (NCBI taxonomy): domain Bacteria; kingdom Bacillati; phylum Actinomycetota; class Actinomycetes; order Micrococcales; family Microbacteriaceae; genus Leifsonia; species Leifsonia sp. Root112D2. The sequence goes on along the minus strand of NZ_LMCU01000001.1, from coordinate 2,638,027 downwards.
TAGAGCATCGTCAGCAATCGCGCCGGACTCGCCGAGAGAACCGCGTCTCTCGCGTACTGTGCGCGTCGCGCGTCGCTGCCCATCGTCATGGTCATCAGCTCGGCCACTTCGGCAGGCTGGAGATCTGACCGGTGAGCCAACTCGACTGCGACTGCAGGCCGCTCAGCGAGACCTCCAGGGCAGCGTAGGTCTTCTCGAGCGTTGCCCGGCGGTCGGCCAAGCGGCTGTCCCAGTCGGAGATCTGCGTGTTCAGGTCCTTGATGACCGACTGCTGCCCCGTGATGGTCGTTGTCAGCGTGCCGGTGTATTTGTCGGAGATCGCCGTCGCCACGGTCCCCACATTGCTGGCGATGCCCTGCAGCATGGACTCCACCTTGGCGGGATCAGCCGCCATGGCCGCAGCGAAGGCATCTGCATCGAAGGTGAAGTTGCCGTCTTTCGTGATGGTGATGCCGATCTCCGACGGCGAGCGGCCGTTGATCGGCGCCGACGCCGCGTTGAGGAGGCTCTGGGTCGCATCACGCACCGAGCTCTCCCCGGAGAGCGTTCCGCCGCTCACGGTACTCGCGCCGGTGCTGCTGTCCGTCGACGTCGTGGTCGCCGTCTGCGCGGCCACGAAGGCAAAGATGTCGTTGAGTTTATCGACGAAGGTACTGGCGACCTTCGTCGCCGCCGCCGAGTCGCGCGCAATTGTCACGGTGACCGGGTCGGCCGAGACCGTGCCGACGGTAGCCGTCACGCCGGGGAGCAGATCGGCAAAAGTGTTCGTGGCAGAGGTCACGGACTGCTCGGCGGCGGTACCCGCCCAGAGCGTGATGCGGGCGTCCTGCGCTGTGCTGATGACCGCCGAGCCCGCGAGGCTGGCCACGTCGGTGGCCGTTCCGGCCGTGACCTCGGCGGCGCTGCCCTGGTAGAGCGTGAAAGCGGAGTCGGCGCCGGTCGTGGTCGAGGAAAGTTGAAGGCGGTATTGGGCGGTGCCCGTCACCGGATCAGTGCCGGCCGCGACCTTGAGTGCCGAAACCCCCGCACCGGATGTGTTGATGGCCGTGACGACGTCGTCGAACGAACTCGAGGCGGCCGAGATCTCGGTCTGCGTTCCCGAGGCTCCCACGATGGTGAGGGTCGCCGGGCTGCTCGGCCAGCTGGTCATCGCACCGGTAACGAGTACCTGCGACTTGGCCAGAGCATTGACGACAACGTCGATGGATCCGGCGGCGGCCGTGGGGCCTGCCGTGACGGTGACCCCGGCGGAACTGCTGGTGGCTGTGAAGAGATTGAGGGAAGTCGGTTTTGCCGCGGCCGTCGCGAGATCGGTCATGCTCGCGAACTTCGAATTGAGGGTCTGTAGTGCTGTGACGAGCGAGTTGGTGGAGGTGACCTTGTTTTTCAGCAGGGTCTGCGGTCCGGCCTCCGCCTGCATGAGGGAGTTGATCAGGGACGTCGTGTCGAGGCCGCTGACGAGTCCGTCGATGCCGGTGGTCATGGCGCGCCCTCTCGAAAAGCTGAATACCGAATGATGAATACGAAAAGCGGTGACCGACGGCGGTCGAAGACGAGGTCCAGTTCCTCCCCGACCGCCGTCGGACGGTTGTTACCGTTCCAACGTGAACGGGTTAGCGCAGCAGCTGCAGCACACCCTGGTTGGACTGGTTCGCCTGCGCGAGCATCGCGGTGCCGGCCTGCGACAGGATGTTGGAGCGGGTGTAGTTCACCATCTCCGACGCCATGTCGGTGTCGCGAATGCGGCTCTCAGCAGCACTGAGGTTCTCACCCGAGACGTTCAGGCTGTTGATGGCCGACTGGAACCGGTTCTGCACGGCACCGAGGTTGGCGCGCTGGGTGGAAACCGCCGCGATGGCCGTGTCGATCGTGCCGATGGTCGTCTGCGCCACGGTGGCATCCGTGACATCGAAACCAGCGGCAGCGGCCGGGTCAGACAGCGTGCCGAGCGAGGTGGTGAGGCTGCCCAGCGTGACACTGATCTGGTCATTGGCCGTGCCACCCGTACCGACCTGGAACTTCATCACGCCGGCGGTGCCCGCCGAGCCATCAAGCAGGTTGATGCCGTTGAAGTTCGTGCCGTTGGTGATACGGTCGAGCTCCTGGCCGAGCTGGTCGGCCTCGCCCTTGATCGCCGCACGCGACGTCGCGTTGTTCGAGTCGTTGGCGCCCTGAACTGCCAGGTCACGCATGCGGTGCAGAATCGAGTGAACCTCGGTCAGCGCACCTTCAGTCGTCTGGATGACGCTGATGCCGTCCTGCGCGTTGCGCGCCGCGACCTGGGTGCCGGAGATCTGCGAACGCAGGCCCTCCGAGATGGCCAGGCCGGCCGCGTCGTCCGCCGCACGGTTGATGCGAAGACCGCTCGACAGCTTCTCGAGCGAACTCGACAGGCTGTTCTGCGTGTTGGACAGGTTGCGGTAGGCGTTGAGCGCCGCAACGTTGGTGTTGATCTGCATACCCATGATGAATTCCTCCGTGATTGGGTCTAAACAGCCGGTCCATCCGTGGCCCGACATCTGTAGCTATCGGCATCCGCGCCCGAGGCGTTAGGAACCCGATGCAAAATCTTTGCGGATCAGACCGCCCGGCTCATCATGGTTCCGATGCCGCTCGTGCCCGCGCCGGTGATCCGCGACAGGCCGGTCGCGGCTTGCTCGGCGACGCGGCCCAGGTAGGCATCCCGGCTGGCCCGCGAGATGCGGGATTCGAGCACGTACGCCGTCTCATCCGAATCCGCGTAGTGCGTGCCCATTCCATCGCGCAGCAGGCGGATCGCCTCGGCGCGCTGTTGGGAGACCGCGGAATGCGTGGTCCCCAGCTCTTCGGCGATCTCCTTGACGGAACGGTCCTCGAAGTAGATCTGTTCGACCACGTACCGCATCTTCTCGGGGAGCGCAGCGACGGCCGTACGAAGAAAACGCAACTGCTCGCCCTCGAGCAGCGTCTCCTCAGGCAGCGGAGTCGTGGAGGCCAGAAAGTCGGCCGTCGCCTCGTCGAGTGAGGAGAGGGTGCGAGCGGCGTCGGCCAGCGCATCGGTCGCAACACTGCGCTCGACGCCGAGGGCATTGGCGATCTCGTCGACGTTGGGCGTGCGGCCCAGCGCCGCGGTCAGGGTCTCCTGCACCGAGAGCGTCTCCTTGATGCGGCGGCGAGCGGATCGGGTGGCCCAGTCGTTGGAGCGCATCTCATCGGCGAATGCGCCGAGAATGCGCTTGCGCGCGTATGCCCCAAAGGGAATGCCCAGTTCGGGTTTGAAGGCGTCGGCCGCGGTAATCAGAGCCACCGCGCCGGCGGATGCCATGTCGTCACGCGAGAGATGCGTTGCCCTGGCACACAAGTCGGAGACCAGATACCCAACCAATGGCAGGTTCTCGACAACCATGGTGTTGCGTTCAGCTCGATTCACGACAGGACCCCTGGGCGCTTAAATTAGGCGGACGGTTTTTAGGGGCAAGCTGTTCGTGCGGCGGTGCTCGGGCGATGCTTTCGGGTATTTCAGGCGGTGACTTCGGGTTGTCGTTCGCTCACGTCCTATCTTTACGAACTCTCAGCAACTCTGAAGGTTTCTCACGCCCCCACTACGGGGTTAGGGCCGTCCCCAGTCCGGGGTGCATACGCTTCCCCGTTCATTCCCAGCCAGTAGCGCACGGTCTCACTAACATGAGGGACAGGCCCGCCGATAGTGATTGCTGGACGAGACAAATGGCGGACCAACCGGTCATCGCCGTTCAACGCCATCACAGGGCTGGAGGAGACGTGGGCGCTCAGGAACTGTCGACGCTGCTCTGGCGCGAGCGCGAGCTGCTGGAACTGCTGACCTTCAAACTCGAAGAAGAGCAGCTGCTCCTCACCGCGGGCAAGACTCGTTGGGTACAGCACGCCACCCGCGAGGTGGAGCAGGTGATGGAACGGTTGCGCACGACGGGGCTCGCACGCACCGTCGAGGTCGCGGCGCTTGCCCCGCAGTGGGGAACCGATGAGGGTGCAACCCTGCGCGAGCTCGTCGCCAATGCTCCCGCAGGCGTATGGGCGGAGATCTTCTCAGCGCACCTGCAGGCGATGACCGAACTGACCGCCGAGATTAGAGCGCTGCGCGACGTGAACGAGCAGTTTTTGCGGGCGGCGGTGCGCAGTACGCAGGAGATGCTGGCCGGCGCCGAGAAGGAAGCCCGCACGTACGACGCGAGCGGCACATCCGATATCTCCACTCACAACGCCCAACTCTTCGACGCGAGCATGTGAGGCCGCCACAATGAGTACTTTCAGCGGGCTGAACACCGCATACACCGGCCTGGTCGCGGCGCGCCAGGGTCTCGACGTTGTCGGGCAGAACCTCGCCAATGCGAACACCGAGGGTTATACCCGCCAACGTGTCAACACCTCTGCCATCGGGCCTGTCGCCAGCACCGGGTTGTTCTCCGCTGGTGTGACGCCGGGCCAGGGTGTTTCGGTCGACAGCATCACCCGTCTCGGTGACAGCTTTCTCGATGCCCGCGTGCGCACCGCCGGTTCGGCGAGCGGGTACTGGAACGCACGTTCCGATGGAATGGGCACACTCGAGACCAGCCTCAACGAACCCGGCGCCAACGGCATCTCAACCCAGCTTCAAAGCTTCTGGTCCGCCTGGCAGGTGCTCTCCAACAACGTCGACAAGCCCGCGACGGCCGGGGTGCTGCTGCAGCAGGCCGGTGCCCTGACCGCCCAAATCGCCCAGGGCTATCGCGCGGTCTCCGATCAGTGGAAAGAGACCCGCGGCAAGGTTGATGCCCTGACCACACAGGTGAACACCGCCGCAACCCAGATCGCCGAGTTGAACGGGCGCATCCGCTCGACGGTGGCTGCCGGCGGCTCGGTCAACGAGATGCTGGATCAGCGCACTCAGCTTACGACCAGCCTCTCGGCGCTCGTCGGGGGCACGGTGCGCGACGTGGGAGATGGCACCGTCGAGGTGCTCGTGGCAGGCAATGCTCTCGTCTCGGGCGACAAGGCCCGCACCATTGTCGCCATCGGCTCAAGCGAACTCGCCGGCGTCGCCGGCTCTCCCGTGCACCTCGAATGGCAGGATCTGCCTGGTAAAGCGATAGCGCTCGACGGCGGGGCCATCGCCGGCAACATTTCGCTTCTCGCGCCAACGAACGGCGGCACGGGTGGTGCGCTGGCGGAGGCTGCGCAGTCCTACAACGACTTCGCCGAACAGCTCGCGGAGGCCGTGAATGCCGTGCATAACACGGGGGTCACCCAGACCGGTGCAGCCGGTGGTGACTTCTTCGGATTCACCGGCGGTCTTCCCGCTGCTCTCGGCCTTACCGTCATTCCGACGATTGCAGACGGCATTGCAACGGGCGCCGCAGGCGCTGGCGGATACGACGGCAGCATTGCCGACGCGATCGCCCAGATCGGCATGGCGGCCAATTCTCCCGACAAGGCCTGGTCGACGATCGTCACGAGAATCGGCGTCGCGGCCAAGACCGACGCTCAGCAGGCCGCTCTGGCCGGAATCGCCTCAACGAACGCCACGTCGATGCAACTCGCCAACGCATCCGTCGACACCGACGAAGAGAACATGAATATGATCACCTTCCAGCATGCCTATCAGGGTGCCGCTCGCATGATGACCGCGGTCGACGAGATGCTCGACACCCTCATCAACCACACCGGATTGGTCGGGAGGTAACCATGATCAGCCGCGTCACCAACCAGACCCTCATGGCCTCAGCACATCGCAATCTGCAGGCCAATATGACGACCATGGCTCTCATGCAGGATCGTGCCTCGAGCCTGAAGGCCATCACCAAACCCTCGGACGACCCGAGTGGCACGGCTGCGTCGCTGAGCGTTCACTCCGAGGTGAGCGCAAACACCCAGTACGGGCGCAATATCTCCGATGGCAACTCGTGGCTCACGATGGTGGATTCCACGCTGTCCTCCAGCACCGCGATCATGCACAGCGTGCGCGACCTGGTGGTGCGCGGCGCCAACGATGGTTCGATGAACCAGGCAGCAAAGGATGCCATAGCCACACAGATCGACAGCCTCAAGCAGTCGCTGCTGGCGCAGGCCAACACCACCTACCAGGGCCGCACAATATTCGCGGGCAACTCGGATGCCGGCGTCGCGTTCAACCCGGACTTCACCTTCACGGGAACCCCCGGCAGCACGGTGCAGCGCCGCATCGACGCATCGACAACCGTGCAGGTGGATGCAGACGGGACTGCCGTCTATGGCACGGGAACCGACTCGGTCTTCGCGCTACTCACGAACGTCGCCGCCGACCTGCGCTCGGGCACGAACGTGCAGCCGCGGCTGACGGAGATCGATGACCGCATGAACTCCATGCTCACGGTGCAGGCATCCGTCGGCACCAGACAATCCCAGGTCCAGAAAGCCCAGGAGGCGAACATGCAAAAATCGATCTCCCTCGAGGCCCAGAGATCCGGGGTCGAGGACGTGGATCTTGCCAAGGCGATCCTCGATCTCCAGACGCAGACGGTCACCTACCAGGGAGCCCTCGCCGTCACCGCCCGTGTTCTGCAACCGACCCTGATGGACTTCCTCAAGTGAGCGCACAGCTGATCTTCGTCGAGCCGCCCTTCGGACTCGAGCCCCTGACCGACTTCACGCTCACCGAGGTGGAAGGCAGCAGCGGACT